>JAJZSQ010000002.1 GCA_021849615.1 Pseudomonadota bacterium | reverse complement strand
CCTGGTAGGACATCTGCCGCGCGATGCCGCGCAGTTCCGAGACGTCGTGCAGCAGCACCAGCGCCCCGCTCAAGCGCCCGCCCGGGGCGCGGATCGGGGAGGCCGACAGCTCGATCGAGCGCTCGCTGCCGTCGTTGCGCGCCACGAGCAGTGCCCGGCGGCCGAGATTGACGGCGATGCCGCTGCCGAGCGCCTGGCGAATCGGCTCGCTGATCAGCCGCCGATCCCCGTCCTCAATCAGGTTCACCACCTCGCCGAGGGTGCGCCCGAGCGCCTGATCCTGGGGCACCGAGATCAGCCGCGCCGCGGCCGCGTTCAAGTACATGATGTCCCCGGCCCGATCCGTCGCCACGACCGCCTCGGTGAGCAGGTCGAGCGCCGCGAGCTGTGCGCCGTCGGGCATGCCGTCCGCCGCGTGCGCCGGGGCGGCGCCCTGCTCCGGGAGCACCTCCGTGCCGGTCATCAGCAGCGCCGGACCGTCATAGTCGAGGGCTGCGACCAGCAGCTCGATGCGCACCGCGCCGTCGGCGCCGGCCAGATCGACTTCATAGCAGTCCGCACCCGCCTGGCCGGCGAGGCGTCGGCGCGCGTTCTCGGCGACGAGTTCGGCGTACTCGGGCGTCACCAGTTCCGCGAGCGTGCGCCCGATCAGCTCCTCGGGTGTGACGCCCAACAGCCGCGCCAGGGCCGGATTGGCGTACGCGATGGTCTCGCGCTGCACGAGCACGGCCTGCGGCAGCCGCTCGGCGAGCGCCCTGAACTCACCGTGCTCTGCCGCCCGCCCGGGGTGCGGCGCCGCGGCGCCGAGCAGCCGGTTCAACGCCTCGACCAGCTCGCCGACGGCCGCAGCGGCCTGGGGCGCATCGGGGACGCTCAGCGTCGGCCGCTCAGGCGGAAGGCGTTCGATCTGGCGCGCGAGGGACTCGAGCGCGCGCCGCTCGCGATGCCGCAGGCGTTCCGAGCGCAGCACGAGGACGACCGCGGCGAGCAGCGCCAGCAGGAGGCAGAGGGCCCAGAAGATCGACATTCAGCTCAGCTTCCCTCGGGCGGCCGCTTCCACATGCTCCGCGACTTATTGGTTATATCCGTACGTGCAGATCGTGCACGCGCCGAGCATAGCGCATGGGGTAGGGCGTTCCAGCGCTATTTCACCATATCTCGTCGCAATTCCGCTTGGCAGGAGCGCCGAAAACCCGTACTTTTCCCCTGCCCCGGATCCGGGGAGGCGATTGATCCGATTGGAGCCCCGTCACGATGCCGGCTGATGCCCGCGAACAGATGATCGAACACCAGGTACGCGCCTGGGATGTGCTCGATGAGCGCGTTCTCGACACCCTGCGCAAGGTGCCCCGTGAGCACTTCACGCCCCCGCAATACCGCTTCATGGCGTATGCCGACGCCGAAGTGCCCCTGCCGGGCGGCCAGCACATGCTGCGTCCGAGCGTGGTCGGACGGCTGCTCGCGGCGCTGGAGCTCACCGGCCGGGAGCGGGTGCTCGAGATCGGCACCGGATCGGGCTTCATCACGGCCTGCCTGTCGACTCTGGCCAAATCGGTCCAGTCGCTCGAAATCGTGCCGGAGCTCACCGACATGGCCCGCCGCATGATCGGCTCGATGGGACTGCGCGACATCGACGTGGTGCCGACCGATGCACTCACCTTCGAGCCGACCGGCCGCTTCGAGGCGATTGCCGTGACGGCCTCGATGCCGGTGTACGACGACCGCTGGCAGCGCTCGCTCAGTATCGGCGGGCGGCTGTTCGTCGTCGTAGGCGACGCCCCGGTGATGGAAGCGAAGCGGATCCGCCGGGTGGCCGAAGACGCCTGGACCGAAGAGAGCCTGTTCGAGACGGTCATCGATCCGCTGGCACACGCGCAACGACCGGTCGCATTCCAGTTCTGATCCGGGCAGCCGGTGCCGCCCGAGGGACCCGCCGGTCGACGGCGGTGCCCGCTTCTTTCTCAGTCGGGTGCAACTTTGCGCCCCGTGCGGTGTTTTAGGGAAACTTATGCGAAGCACCCCTCGTCATCTGATTCTGGCAGCAGTGAGCGGCGCGCTGGCACTCGGCCTTTCGGTCGCAGCCGCGGCGACGAACTTCCTGCAGGTCTACCACGAAGCGTTGCAGAACGACCCGACCTACCGGCAGGCGTACGCCACCTACATGGCGGCACGCGAGGCGCGCCCGGAAGCCTGGGCGGCGCTGCTGCCGCAGATCTCCGCCACCGCTGGCAAGATCTGGAGCCACTCCTCCGGCAGCAGCGGTCAGATCGGCAACACCGCGAACAACACGTTCTACACCTACAACCTCAGCAGCAGCTCCAATACCGCCGCCAAGCAGTGGAGCCTGAATCTCTCTGAGAACCTGTTCTCCTGGACGGACTGGATGAACCTCAAGGCGGCCAACAAGCAAGTCGCCGAGGCCCAGGCCAACTATGAGGCGGCCGCCCAGGGCCTGATCCTGCGTACGGCGACGGCCTACTTCAATGTGCTTGCCGCCGTCGACACGTTGCACGCTCAGGAGTCCTCTCTGAAGGCACTCACGCTCGGCCTGACGCAGGCCAAGGAGCGCTTCAAGGTCGGGCTGATCGCCATCACCGACGTCGAGCAGGCGCGCGCGGCGCGCGACACGGCAGCCGCAGCGGTGATTACCGCCAAGCAGACGCTCGCCAATGCGCTCGATCAGCTGCAGGTGATTACCGGCACGCAGTACGCGGACCTCACCGAGCCGGGCACGGCCCTGCCGCTCGCCATGCCGCACCCGGCCGACCAGCAGGCGTGGGTGCAGACCTCACTGAAACAGAACCTCGCGCTCATCGCGAGCCGCTTGGCCGCGGATGTCGCCCAGGACAATGTGCGCGCCGCATTCGGCAGCGACATCCCGACGGTCAGCCTGGTGGCGAGCCGCTCCTACAGCAGCAACAACCAAAATGAGACGATTTTTGGCCAGGATTTCCATGGCCTTGGCTCGACCAGTAACGACCGGCAGATCGGCATCGAGTTCTCGCTGCCGCTGTTCAGCGGCGGCGGCGATGAGGCACGCATCCACCAGACCCAGTACCAGGCCATGGCCGCCCAGGATGCCGTCGAGCAGGCGTCCCGCTCGACCGTCCAGCAGGCCCGCGATGCCTATCTCGGCGTGATCACCGGAATCGCCAATGTGCGCGCGCTGCGCCAGGCGATGACCTCGAGTGAGACGGCTTTCCAGGCGACGCAGGCCGGTTACAAGGTCGGCACCCAGACCGAGGTCGACGTGCTCAATGCGCTGAGCTCCCTGGTAGCCGCACAGACGAACTACGCCACCAGCCGCTACAGTTACATCAACAGCATCATCCAGCTGCAGTACGCGGCCGGCACGCTCACCCCCTCCGAGGTCGCCACCATCAACGGGTGGCTCACCAAGACGGTGAGTGTCGGCCCGAGCGGCGCGATGACCCCCGAGGGAATGACCCCGCCGCCGGCACCGCCGGAGAAATAGCGCGCGGCCGCCCGTTCAGGACGCGGCGGGACGCCGGGTGAGCAGCCCCGCGAGCGCCTCCACCGCGACCTGGGCGCCGTCGGCGAGCGACAGCGCCGCGATGTGCCCGATCATCGCCTGACGCCGCGACTCATCCTCGATCACGCTGCGCGCGACTGCCGCGATATCGGCGGCATCGAGCCGCGCCGGCAGCGCGACACCTGCCTGGGCGCAGCGGCGCACTCGGATCGGCTGGTCCCGATTGATGGGCGCCGCCACGCACGGCACGCCGCAGGCCACCGCCTGCAGCAGCGTCTGGCCACCGTTGGTCACCACGAGACGCGCCCCGCGCATCAGCGCGAACAGCTCGTGCTGCGGCAGGAACGGGTGTGTCGAGAGCCCCTGTGGCTGCGGCCCCTCGCCCGGCCCGACGTACACGGTCGGCACCCCCGACTCGGCGAGCAGCACGGCGGCGCTGCGGAACCGCGACGGCGCATCCGGGGCATTGGGTGGCGCCGCGCCCCCGCCCGGTACGACCAGCACGGGTCCCGACGCCGTCGCGGCACCGGCTGGCGGCGCTTCGTTCGCACCCTCCAGGGGCGGCAACACGATGTCGAGGTAGCGGGGGGCAGGCTTGCCACACAGCCAGCGATTGAAGCGCTCAAAGGGCACCGGGCCGCCGGAAATGAAGCGCGGGAAGGCGATCCAGTGCTCGTCGATCAGGCGCATCCAGCGCAGACGCGCAGCCTTCAGCCGCTTGCGCCGGCGATAGCTGATGAACACCACCGCCGCGCCCGCATCGCGCGCGGCGCGAAACTGCGCGGTGCGTCCGGCGTTGGCAAACACCACCACGTCCGGCCGGAATGTGTCGATGGCCGCAACGACCTCCGGCGTATGAAACGTCGGCGAGGACGGCAGCAGCGTCGCCTCGAACGGGGTGCTCGACGCATACGGCGCGTTCCGGTTGACGAGGAAGTGGACCGCGGCGCGCGGCCAGCGTCGCTGCGCGGCCTGGGCGATGGCGAGCGACTGGAAGTACTCCCCCATCCCGGTCGGGCCGGAAACCGGCACGAACAACAGACGCGGCGCACTGAACACGGCACTCATGTTCGCCTCGGCGCGCACGCCCCGGGCCGACGGTGACGCGCACTCACGCGCCACTCGGCAGGAAGCGGCGGAAATACTCAATGGTCGGGGCCAGCCCGTCGGCGAGCGCGACCGTCGGCCGCCAGCCGAGCAGTTGCTGCGCCTTGGTGATGTCCGGCTGGCGCTGCTTCGGATCGTCGGCCGGCAGGGGCGCGAAGGTGATGCGCGAGCGCGAGCCGCACTGACGCACGACGACCTCGGCCATCTCGCGCACCGTCATCTCGTTGGGATTGCCGAGGTTGATCGGTCCGGTGAGCTCATCGGGGGAGTTCATCAGGCGCACCAGGCCTTCGACCAGATCCGACACGTAGCAGAACGAGCGAGTCTGGCTACCATCCCCGTACAGCGTGATCGGCTCCCCGCGCAGCGCCTGCATCACGAAGTTCGACACCACGCGGCCGTCGTTGGGATGCATGTACGGCCCGTACGTGTTGAAGATCCGGGCCACCTTGATACGCAGCCGATGCTGCCGGTAATAATCGAAGAACAGCGTCTCGGCGCAACGCTTGCCCTCGTCGTAGCAGGCGCGCGGCCCGATCGGGTTGACGTTGCCCCAATACTCCTCGGTCTGCGGATGCGTGGTCGGATCGCCATACACCTCGCTGGTGGAGGCCTGCAGAATCTTCGCCCGCACCCGCTTGGCGAGCCCGAGCATGTTGATCGCGCCGTGCACCGAGGTCTTGGTGGTCTGCACCGGGTTGTTCTGGTAGTGCACGGGCGAGGCCGGACAGGCGAGGTTGTAGATCTCATCGACCTCGACGAACAGCGGGAAGGTGACGTCGTGACGCAGCAGCTCGAAATTCGGGCTGGCGAGCAGGTCCGCGACGTTCTCGCGCGTGCCGGTATAGAAATTGTCGACGCACAGCACGTCGTTACCTTCCGCGACCAGCCGCCGGCACAGATGCGCGCCGATGAACCCGGCACCGCCGGTGACCAGGACTCGCTTGCGCAATGAGTAACGCGTGTTCATAGATTCCCGTGCCTGCCTCGAGCCCGCAGCGCTGCGCTCGGGCGTCTCAACGGTACGCCTGGTAGGACTTCTCCTCGAGAAGTCGTGAACCGAGCGCCAGGTTGATGCGCTTCTTCACCGCGGCCCGTTCGTCGTTCTCGATGTACACCGAACGGGCGAGCTCGATGAATTGCGCATCAAAGGCGCGCGCGGCCTCCTTGGCGCGGATGCGGTCCTCGATGTCCCACAGCCGCTCATTGACCGCCTGCAGCGCGCGCTCCTCGCTCGCGACGTCTGCCGCGCCGCAGGCCTCGCGCCAGGTCTGCTCGAGCAGCTCTAGCTCCAGGCGCACGTTGGCGAGCTTGGCCGCATCGCGCATCCGCTCGGCTTTGATCCTGAGGATGGTGATCTTGTCGAGCAGCTCGCCCGGGGAGATCGGCACCAGAATGTCCTTCATGGCCGCCATGCTAGCAATTCGTCGAGCTTTGCGGTCACCTGCTGCACCTCGATGAGGTCCATCACGCCCGGCACCTCGATCTTAGTGGTCCAGGGCAGCGCCTGCGGCTCGCAGCCGCGCAAGCGCCGCGCCGCCGCGGGGTAGGCATCGACGCACCAGCGGCGCGACAGGTACGGTCCGCTGCGCTCGGGGTTGGTGGCCGCATACAGCCCGATCACCGGTGTGCCGACCATGGTGGCCATGTGCGCCGGCCCTGAATCCGGGCTCACCAGCACGGTGGCGCGCGCCAGCAGCGCGAGCAGCTGCGGCAGCGTGTCGCGTCCGATCTGGTTGCACAGCTGAAGCCGCGCGGCGCGCTCGATCTGCTCGCCCATCCGACGCTCGATGGCCGACGGCCCTCCGGCGAGGATCACCCGCATGCCATGGCGGCGCACGGCGTGTTCGGCGAGCGCCGCGTAGCGCTCCGGCCGCCAGTTGCGCAGTTCATGACTCGAGCAGGGACTGATCACGAGCGTCGGGCGTTCATCGGGGATGAGGCGCTCGGCGTACTCGAGCGCCTCGGCCGGCAGGGGCAGGTCCCAGCGCAGTACCCGCTCGCTGATTCCGAGGGCGGCCGGAAAGCCGAAGAAGCTGTCGAGCACGTGCTCGCGGGCGCGCGCCGCGATCTGCGTACTGGTGAACAGCCATTGCAGCTCGCGCGCCCGGGCACGGTCGAACCCGAGCCGTACCCCGGCACTGACCAGTCGCGACAGCAGGCTCGCACGCAGCGACAGCTGCATGTGCATCAGCACGTCGAAGCGGCGCCCGGCGAGGCGTGCGCGCAGCTCGCGCGCCGCGGCGAGCCCGGCGCGCTTCTCGACGGTGATAAACTCCACCCCCTCGATCAGCCCGAGCAGCCGCGCCTCCGCCTTACCGATGATCCACGTCAACTGCGTCTCGGGCCAGCTGCGCTGCAGCGTGCGTATCACCGGCACGACATGGCACGTGTCGCCGAGCGCAGAAAGCCTGAGGATGCACACGGAGCGCGGCGGTCGGTCTGCGGGCAGCATCACGGGGGGAGTCGGAGTGAGGAGCGCGATCCGGTGAGCGCGAACGGGCCGCTCGGGCCTTTGGTGAAGCACGTGCCCATCGCGGGCGGCGCCATGCTATACAACGCGGCGCTGGCCCGCAATTGGCAACCAGAGTGGTTCGATCCGCAGTACTGGGCCGCGCAGGGACGACTCACCGGCACCGCGCGCGGACGCGGCACCGCCCATTTCGTGCAGGTCGAGGGGCGCGAGCTGGTGTTGCGCCATTACCGGCGCGGCGGGCTGCTCGCGCGCCACTACGGCGATCGCTACCGGTGGCGCAGGGAGCTCGAGACGCGGCCATTTGCCGAGTGGCTGCTCACCCATCGACTGCATCGCGCCGGGCTGCCCGTTCCGATGCCGATCGCCGCGCGCTACCTGCGCGAGGGCGCGTATTACCGCGGCGACCTCATCACCGAACGGCTGCCGGCCACCCAGTCGCTCACCGGCGCACTGCAGGCGGCGGCCGTGCCGCTGCTCACCTGGATCGGGATCGGGCGCTGCATCCGCCGCTTTCATGACCTCGGCGTCGATCACGCCGATCTCAACGCGCACAATATTCTGCTCGGCGCCGAGACGGTCTACCTCGTGGACTTCGACCGCTGCCGACTGCGCCCCGACGGCTTCTGGCGCGACGGCAACCTGGTGCGGCTGCGCCGCTCGCTGGAGAAGGTCACCTACGCACTGCCGGCGGAGCGTTTCACGGAGGCGGACTGGCATGCGCTGCTCGGCGGCTACCAGTCCCCCTCCGCACCGCCGCCGCGGACCGCGTAGTGCGCCAGCTGTACCGGATCGCCGTGACGCTCGCTGCGGGGCTGCACGCGGCCCTGCTGTGGCTGCGCGCGCGAGTGCGGGGCGAGCGGCCCGCCCCGCCCCTCACACAGCGCTTCGGATTCGCCCCCGCCGTGCCCGGCCGACCGGTGTGGATCCATGCCGCCTCGGTCGGCGAGGTGCAGCTCGCCGCCACGCTGGTGCGGGCGCTGCGCTCACGCGACCCCGGACTACCCCTGCTGGTCACGGCGTTCACGCCGACCGGCGCGGCGCGCGCCGCCGCCCTCGCTCCGGAGGTGACCGTGCGTGCCCTGCCCTACGACCTGCCTGGGGCGGTCGAACGGTTCCTGGCGCGCGCCGAACCTCGCCTCGCGATCGTGCTGGAGACCGAGCTGTGGCCGACGCTGTTCGAGGGTTGCCAGCGCCGCGGCATCCCGCTGTTCATCGCGAACGCGCGGCTCTCCGAACGGACCGCACACCGCTACCGTCGCTTCGGCACACTGTTCGCACCCGCGCTGCGCTGTGCGGTAATCGCCGCCCGCAGCCCCGAGGACGCCGAGCGCTTCCGTTCGATCGGTGCGCAAGCCGCGCTGACGCATGTCACGGGCAACCTCAAGTTCGATTACACCCTGCCGCCGGACATCGACATGCGTGCCCGGGCGCTGCGCGCCCGTTACGCCGACGGACGGCCGCTGTGGGTCGCCGGCAGCACCCACGAGGGGGAGGACTCGGCGATGATCGCCGCCCACGCCCGCGTGCTTGCGCGCCTGCCCGAGGCGGTGCTGGTGCTGGCGCCCCGCCACCCGCAGCGCTTCGAGGGTGTTGCGGCGGCGCTGAGTGCGCAGGGCGTGCCCTACGTGCGTCATTCGCACTCGCCCGATCCGGCGGCCGCCGCGACGGCCTCGGTGGTTCTACTCGATACGCTCGGGGAACTGCTGGAGTTCTATGCGGCAGCGGACGCCGCCTTCGTCGGTGGCAGCCTCGTGCCGATCGGCGGACACAATCTGCTCGAGCCCGCCGCGCTGGGGCGCCCGGTGGCCACCGGTCCGTCCGACTTCAATGCCGCCGAAATTGCCCGACTGCTGCTCGAGGGCGGTGGGGCACGGCGGGTGCACGACGCGCAGGATTTGGGGGCGTGCATGCTCGAGTGGCTGGGCGACCCGCGTGAACGGGCCCGCGTGGGTGGCCTCGGCCGGGCCGCGGTCGAGGCCAACCGCGGCGCGCTCGAACGGCTGCTCGGCCTGATCGGCCCGCAGCTCCATCCACCCGCCGCCTGAGCCGTGGCGCGCGGCGGACTCAGCGGCGCAGCGTGTACTCGGCGCCGCAGTACGGGCACTTGGCCCAGCCGCTCGCCTCGATCGGCAGATACACCTTGGGGTGGGAATTCCACAGCTGCATCTGCGGCATGGGGCAGGAGAGCGGCAGGTCGTCGACTCCTACCTCGTACTGGTGCTGGGCATTGGGCTGGATCAGGGGCTGCGCGGCTGCGGCCATGTCGATTCCTTGCAGGCAGAACTCGGTTGGCCCGGCATTATACCGGCCGCGAGCGGGTTCTCACCCTACCCTGCGGCCTCGGCGCCGAAGGCCTGCTCCCAGATCGCACTGACCGCGGCCCGCTCGGCTGCGAAGGCCCCCTCCGGCAGCGCCACGGGACCCTCGAGCGTCAGGCGGTGCCGGTAGGCCCGGTACGCCCGATACGCCCCGGTCAGCACATCCACGGTCTGCTGCGGCACCAGGTCCGCCGAGGCGACCGACTCGAGCTGGCGGATGGTGTCGGCGAACTGGGCCACCGGCGGGTACTCCCGCGCCCACTTCAGCGCCCAGTATTGGGCAAGGAACTCGATGTCGGCGATGCCGCCGGCCTCATTCTTCAGATCGCTCGCCTCAGTCTCGCGCCGCGAGCGCTCGCGGCGCATCCGCTCGCGCATCGCGCGCACCTCCTCACGCAGCGTCTCGCGGCGCACGCTGAAGCGCAGGACCTCGAGGCGGATGCGCTCGAACTGCCCACACAGCTCACGTGAGCCGGCCACGGCGCGCGCGTGCAGCAGCGCCTGATGCTCCCACGTCCACGCCTCGTGCCGCTGATACTCGGCAAACGCGTCGATCTGGGTCACCAGCAGGCCGCCCTTGCCGCTCGGGCGCAGCCGAACGTCGACCTCGTAGAGCCGCCCGGCCGCCGAGTGCATGGTGAGCAGATGCACCACGCGCTGCACGAGACGCGCGAAGAACACTTGATTGTCGATCGGTCGCTCGCCGCAGGTCTCCTGATGCTCCCCGCGCGAGTCGTGCACGAACACCAGGTCCAGATCCGAGCCGTAGCCGAGCTCCATACCGCCGAGCTTGCCGTAGCCGATCGCACACACCCGCACCTCGCGACGCGCTTCGGTGCAGCACGGCGTTCCGAACTGCGCGGTGATCTGGCGCCAGCCGAGCTCGAGGGCCCGATCGAGGATAAGCTCGGCGATCTCGGTCAGCCGGTCGCTGACGCGCATCACCGGCAGGCGCCCGGAAAGGTCCGCGACCGCCACCCGGAACACCGCCGCCCGCTTGAAATGGCACAGCGCCTCGATCTGCCGCTCCGGATCGTCCGCGTCGACCCGCTCGAGCGCCGCGGCGAGTTCGCGCTCGAGTTCGGCGCGCTCGGGCAGCGCCTCGAAACTGCGCTCATCGATGAACTCATCGAGCAGCAGCGGGTGGGCGGCGATCTGCGCGGCCAGGAATTCCCCCTGCGCACAGATGCGTACCAGCCGCATCCGCACCGCCGCGCTTTCGCGCAACAGCGCGAAATACGCCGAGCGCTTGCCCATGGCCTCGAGGATCGCAAGGATGCGCTTCAGCACGATCCGCTGCGCCGGGCCGGCGCCGATCGCCGCGGCGATGTCGGTAAGCAGCGCCGGCAGCAGCACCTGCAGCCGGTGCCGGCCGGCCTCGTCGAGTTTGCGCACCAGCGTCGAGGCGCGCAGCGCGAGCAACTGCTCGGCCACTTCGCCCGCCGCGGCGAACCCGGCCTGCCCGAGCGACTCGATGAGCGCGGCGGTTTCCGCCGGGTCATCCCACGCCCGGCCCAGATCGATGCGCACGCCGGCACCCTCGACCGCGCCACCGCCGAGCACCAGGCGCTGAAAGTGATCCGCGACGCGCCGGCGGTGCGCCTCGAGCGCTGCGGACAGCGCCGGCCAGTCAGCCGCCCCGACGGCGAGTGCGCACCGCTCGCGGGCGAGCGCATCCTCCGGCAACAGGTGCGTCTGTTGGTCGTCGAGCATCTGCAGGGCATTCTCGGTGCGGCGCAGAAAGCGGTACGCGGCGGTCAGTTCCTCGACGGCTGCCGGCGCGAGAATGCGTGCCTCGCCGAGCCGCGCGAGCGCCTCGAGCAGCGAGGTCGTCTGCAGCCGCGGATCGCGCCCGCCGCGGATCAGCTGAAAGGTCTGCGCGATGAACTCGATCTCGCGGATACCGCCCGGTCCGAGTTTGACGTGCTCGGCCAGTTCCCGCCGCGCCACTTCGCGCTCGATCAGCCCCTTCATCTCGCGCAGGCTCTCGAACACGCCGTAGTCGAGGTAACGCCGGTAGACGAACGGTCGCAGCGCTGCGGCCTGGACTTCCGCGAAGCGTTCGGCACCGACGACCGGGCGGGCCTTCACGTACGCGTAACGCTCCCAGTCTCGCCCGTGCAGCGACAGGTAATCCTCAAGTGCCGCGAAGCTCGTCACCAGCGGCCCGCTGTCGCCAAAGGGCCGCAGTCGCAGATCCACCCGCAGCACGAACCCCTCGGGTGTCGGGGATTCCAGCAGCCGGATCATGCCCTGACCGAGACGGGTGAAGAATTCCTCGTTGCTGATCGGACGCTTCCCGTCAGTCTCGCCGTGCTCGGGAAACAGCAACACCAGGTCGACGTCGGAGGAGAAGTTCAACTCGCGGCCACCGAGCTTGCCCATGGCCAGCACGACGAGCGGCTGCACGACGCCGTCGACACCGCGTGGCTCGCCGAAGCGCTCGATGAGCTGGCAGCGCGCGTAGTGCACGGCCGAGCCGATCGCCGCATCGGCGAAGTCCGACGACTCGCGCAAGGTTTCCTCGATGTCCGCCGCGCCGGCGAGCGCACGCCAGGCGATACGGACCAACTCACGGCGACGCCAGCGCCGCAGCGCCTCCAGCATCGCCGCTTCGCTCTGCTCGGGGGGCGGGGTGCGGCCGGCTGCCTCCTGCGGCGCGAGGGCGCGCTGCAGATCGCCGGCCGTGATCAGCTGCGGCTCACGCACGCACGCTTCGGCCACGAAATCGCTGGCAGCAAACACCTGCAGCAGCGCCGCATCGAGGCGTGGCTCGAGTGCCGCGCGCAGTCCCGGCGCAGCGCTCTCGAGCGCCTCCAGACGGCGTTGCACCAGAGCATCGAGTTCAGGTGTCATGATGGGCGCATACAGCCCGAAGCGGCAGAGAATTGCAAGCCGCCCCACTGGCGCACTGTTGGCGACATGCAACAGCGGCCCACACGACACAACGCGCCGCGATGTATCGAAATTGAAATCGGCATAGGGGGCGGCTCATGAGAGCCGCGCCCCTGCCACACCACCCGGCGTGCGGGTCCGCACCGGGCGGTTCGCGGGCTTGAGGTCAGGAGAGTCGAGGCAGTCCCAGGGCGTCGAAGTAAGCCAGGTTCAGCACGGCGTTGAGCAGCATGCCGCTGTTGCGCCACCAGCAGCGCGAGTTGGCCGCCACCCTACGGGCGATGGCCGCCGTCGCGCCCAGGCGGCGCAATTCGCGGTGGATGGTCGAGCCGCGCTTCCACTGCTTGAGCTGTATCGACCGCAGGCGGTGGCGCAGCCATTCATCCAGCTCGCGCCAGACGCGCGGCGTTTGCGCCAACCCGAAGTAGGCTTTCCAGCCCAGCAGATACACGCGAAGCCGCTCGACAACCTGGGCCATGCTGCGGCCTCCCGAACGGCGGGTCAGTTCCCTCACCCGCTGCTTGAAGGCCAGCAGCGCCTTGGCTGCGACCTTGCGTTGCACGCCGCCGTTGCCGAACCAGAAGCTGTAGCCGAGGAACTTGCGTCCCGCGACACCAGCCACCGCGCTCTTGGCCTCGTTGACCGCCAGCTTCAGTTTTCCGTAGAGCCGGCGCAGCAGCGCCATCACCCGCTCGCCCGCACGGCGACTGCGTACATACACGTTGCAGTCGTCGGCGTAGCGCACGAAGCAGTGGCCCCGTCGCTCCAGTTCCCGGTCCACCTCGTCGAGCAGCACGTTGGCCAGCAGCGGTGACAGCGGCCCGCCCTGCGGCGTTCCCTGATACCGTTGCTGCGCCACCCCGTCCACCATGATGCCGCTGTCCAGATAGCCGCGAACCAGCCGCAGCACGGCCGGATCGTCAACGCGCCGGCGCAGACGGTCCATCAGGATGTCATGGTTGACCCGGTCGAAGAATTTCTCCAGGTCGACGTCGACCACGACCCGCCGCCCCGATTGCACGTACCCCTGGGCGGCCAGGACCGCGTCATGGGCACGCCGCCCCGGGCGGAAGCCGTAACTGTGCTCGCTGAAGCTCGGGTCGATCAGCGGCTGCAGCACCTGCAACAGCGCCTGCTGAATCAGCCTGTCCGTCACCGTCGGGATGCCAAGCTCGCGCTCGCCTCCGTCGGGCTTCGGGATCAATGCCCTGCGTACCGGCGCTGGCCGGTACCTGCCCTGCAGCAGTCGTTCGCGGATCGCCAGCCACTCGGTCTTGAGCAGCGCGGCCGTCTGGTCAATGTCCAGTCCGTCCACGCCCGCCGCGCCCTTGTTGGCCCGCACCCGCTTCCACGCTCGCTGCAGGTTCTCTCGCGTCAGCGCCGCTTGCAGCAGCGCTGACCCCGTGCCCCGGTGTTCACGGCGCGGGCCTCGGGTTTCGTCGCTGGCGGGCTCGCGCACGGCTTCACCGTCCGCAGCCCCCGCCCGCCCGGCTCGCACCGGCATCTGACGCATGACCCTCGACATCGCCATGTCCTCAAGCACTCGCTCGCGTTCGGCCCTTCGCCCCGTAACGGCGACTACTACGGCCTCGGCTGACTTCCCGCTGCGGCTCATCGCCGTCGCCCTTTCAGACATCAGGCGGGATCTCCCCGGGTAAGAACGCACTCCTTCATCGCACGACCGCCGGATCTACGCCGCTCCGCCTTGGTCACGAGAGCTTCGCGGTTTCGTGCCCGCTCGCCCTGCTCGGCAGCGCCTTCTATCCGATTCTTGTTCATCGGCCCGCGGTTTACGCTCCACGCTTCCTCCCCACGCTCGGTCGCCCTCGCGCAGTTGCGCTTCGCTTCACTCGCCATGACCAGCTTGTGGCGGGACTTGCACCCGCAGGAGTGCGCCCGTGCCGGGCGCACACAAAAAAAGCCCCGCATGTAGCGGGGCTTCGAGGATTGCGCGGAATAGGGGGGTCTTGATCCGCGTCTTTCAGGATTGTCCCCGCTTTGGGGTCGGGCACAATCCCTAACCGATGTTGAGATGGTACCGATTCCGTCCGCTGGAATCGATACCTCTTTAGAGGGGTGCCTACATATCCATTCCGCCCATGCCGCCCGGCGGCATGGCGTGGCTGTGTTCCTCTTCCTTCGGGGCCTCGGCGATCATGACTTCCGTGGTCAGCAGCAGACCCGCCACCGAAGCGGAGTTCTGCAGCGCCAGGCGCGTCACCTTCGCCGGGTCGAGAATGCCGAGATCGATCATGTCGCCATACTCACCCGTGGCCGCGTTGTAACCAAACGCGCCTTTGCCTTCCTTGACGCGATTCAACACGACCGCGGCGTCCTCGCCCGCGTTGTCCACGATCTGGCGCAGCGGCTCCTCGATCGCGCGCGCCAGGATGCGCACACCGACCTGCTGGTCTTCGTTGCTCAACTCGAGCTTCTCGACCGCCTTCTGCACGCGGATCAGGGCCACACCGCCGCCCGGCACCACGCCTTCCTCGACAGCCGCACGGGTCGCGTGCAGCGCATCTTCGACGCGCGCCTTCTTCTCCTTCATTTCCATCTCGGTGGCAGCGCCGACCTTGATGACCGCGACACCGCCAGAGAGCTTCGCAACACGCTCCTGCAGCTTCTCCTTGTCGTAATCGGAGGTGGCTTCCTCGATCTGCTGACGGATCGACTCGACGCGGGCCTTGATGTCGGCCTGCTTGCCGGCGCCGTCGATGACCGTGGTGTTCTCCTTCTCCACGACAATCTTCTTGGCCTCGCCGAGGTCATTCAGCGTCGCCTTCTCGAGCGACAGACCGACCTCGTCGGAGATCACGGTGCCGCCGGTCAGGACCGCGATGTCCTGCAGCATCGCCTTGCGGCGATCGCCGAAGCCCGGCGCCTTGACGGCCGCGACCTTGAGGATGCCGCGGATGTTGTTCACCACGAGGGTGGCGAGCGCCTCGCCCTCGACGTCCTCGGCGACCACCAGCAGCGGGCGGCCGGCCTTGGCAACACCCTCGAGCAGCGGCAGCAGCTCGCGGATGTTGGAAATCTTCTTGTCGACCAGCAGGATGAACGGCTTGTCGAGCTCGGCCGTCTGGTTCTGCTGACTGTTGATGAAGTACGGGGAGAGGTAGCCGCGGTCGAACTGCATGCCTTCGACCACTTCGAGCTCGTTGTCGAGACCCGAACCTTCCTCGACCGTGATCACGCCTTCCTTGCCGACCTTCTCCATCGCGTCGGCGATGGTCTTGCCGATCGACTCGTCGGAGTTCGCCGAGATCGTGCCGACCTGGGCGATCGCCTTGGAATCCTTGCAGGGCTTGGCGAGCTTCTTCAGCTCTTCGGTCGCTGCGATGACGCCCTTGTCGATGCCGCGCTTGACGTCCATCGGGTTGCGGCCCGAGGAGACGGCCTTCAGGCCCTCGCGCACGATCGCCTGAGCGAGCACCGTGGCGGTGGTGGTGCCGTCACCGGCCTCATCGGAGGTGTTCGAGGCGACTTCCTTGACCATCTGCGCGCCCATGTTCTCGAACTTGTCCTTCAGTTCGATTTCCTTCGCAACCGACACACCGTCCTTCGTGACGGTGGGGGCGCCGAAGCTCTTCTCGAGCACGGCGTTGCGGCCCTTCGGGCCGAGCGTCGCCTTGACGGCGTTCGCCAGAATATTGACACCCTTGACCATGCGCTGGCGGGCGTCATCGCTAAAGCGGACTTCTTTGGCTGCCATTGTGAGTGCTCCTCGCTTACTTGCTCTCGATCACGGCCATGAGGTCTTCTTCGCGCATGACGAGCAGATCCTCGCCTTCGACCTTCACTTCCGTCCCGCTGTACTTGCCGAAAAGGACCTTGTCGCCGACCTTCACATCGAGGGCGCGAACTTGGCCGTTTTCAAGAATTTTGCCGTTTCCGACCGCGACGACCTTTCCCTGAATCGGCTTCTCAGCCGCGGTATCGGGAATGACGATGCCACCCGGAGAGGTACGCTCCTCCTCCAGGCGCTTGACGATGACGCGATCATGAAGAGGACGCATCTTCATGGTGAACGCTCCTTAAAAGAATACGATGGATTAAGTTAAAGCCACGGGAGAGCTATTAGCACTCTACCCGTGTGGCTGCTAATGATAGGTAGGCCGGTCGGATTTTCAACCCTGCCGGGGTCAAATTTTTCCCGCCCGGCGGCCCGGGGGGCTGCGGATACCCCTCACGCCGGGCCGGTATGAACGGATTAGAATGAATCTTTTCCCACTCCAGCCACGGCACACTGGATGACCGACAGCATCGTGGTCCTGACGAGCTGCCCCGACGAGGCGGCCGCCGCCCGCATCGCCGGGGCGCTGCTCGAGGCGGGGCTGGCCGCGTGCGTGACGCGCCAGCCGGTCCGCTCGATGTACCGCTGGGAAGGCCGGCTGGTGGATGAACCGGAAGTGCTGCTGGTCATCAAAACCCTGGCCAGCCGCTTCACGGATCTCGAAATGCGCCTCAAATCGCTGCATCCTTACACGGTGCCGGAAATCATCGCCCTGCCGATCGCGGCCGGCTCTGCCGCCTACCTGTCCTGGCTCGCGGCCGAGGTGACGCCGTGACCCCGGGGGCGCGCTCGGCGCACCGCCCGTGGGCCGCGGCGGGTGCGCTCGCCGCGCTCCTGCTGAGCGCGCTGCCCGGCCTGGCGCGCGCCGGCAGCCCGCCTTCGCTGTCGCCGGCGGTGCTCGCGGCACTCGGCGCGCAGGCCTCCGGCGGCAACACATTTCCTCCGCCCGGCGAGGTGTTTCATTTCAAGGCGGCGCCCGGGGCCCATCGGCTGCGCCTGTCCTGGACGATCCGACCCGGCTTCTATCTGTATCGCAGCCGCATCCATGTGCGGGCGCTCTCCGGCACGGCCCTCGGCGCGCTGAGCCTCCCGCCCGGGATCGTGAAGATCGATCCGTTCTTCGGTCGCGAACAGATCTACCGCACGGCCGTCACGGGTGAACTGGCGGTGCAGCGCGGCACCGTGGCCGCGCCGGGCGATGCGGCGCTCGCGGTCACGTACCAGGGCTGCGCCGATGCGGGCCTGTGCTACCCGCCGATCACCCAGACGGTCACGGTCGCCCTGCCGGCCGGCCTCGCCGCGGCGGCGGCGCCCGCGGCGAGGCCGAGCGGTGCGCGGCCGCACCGCGCGCAGCCGACGAGCCAGAGCCGCTTCGCCGCGCTGATCCGCTCCGGCAACCTGTTCGCGATGCTCGGGGCGTTCTACCTGGCGGGCCTGGCGCTCGCCTTCACGCCGTGTTGCCTGCCGATGATCCCGATCCTCTCGGCGCTGATCGCCGGGGGACGCACGGTCGGCACCGCCCGCTCGGTCCTGCTCTCACTCGCCTACGTGCTCGGCATGGCCTTCACCTACACGCTCGCCGGAATGGCCGCCGCGGCGGCCGGCGGGGAAATCCAGGCCGCATTCCAGCAGCCGTGGATTCTCGGGGCGTTCGCCGCGCTGCTCGGGACGATGGGGCTCGCCATGCTCGGGCTGTTCACCGTGCAGATGCCCGCCGCCGTGCAGACCCGTTTCGCCGAGCTCAGCGGCCGGCGCACCGCCGGCAGCCTCGGCGGGGTCGCCGCCATGGGGGCCCTCTCGGCCCTGATCGTCACCACCTGCGTGGCGCCGGCACTGGTCGGGGCGTTGGCCGTGATCGGCCAGGCCGGCCAGATCGCCCGCGGCGGGACGGCGCTGTTCGCCCTCAGCATCGGCATGGGCACCCCGCTGCTGGCCGTCGGCGCCTCGGCCGGGCGCCTGTTGCCGAAGGCCGGCGCCTGGATGGACCTGGTGAAGCGGCTGTTCGGCGCCATGATGCTGGCGGTGGCGGTGTGGATGCTGGCGCGGCTCGTGCCCGCCCGCCTGACCCTCGCTCTGTGGGCACTGCCGGTGCTGGCCGCCGCATGGGCGCTCTGGTCCCAGCGGCACGCCGCGCGTCACGGCCGCATCGCGTTGCGCGCCGCTGGTGTACTGCTCGGCGCGTATGCCGCGACGCTGCTCACCGGCGCGGCGCTGGGCGGCACCCACCCGTTCGCACCGCTGTCGCACGGCGGACCGCCGACGCTGCGCTTCGCGCCCCTCGGCTCAGTGGCCGAACTGCAGCGCGACGTACGGGCCGCGGCCGCGCGCCATCAGACGGTCATGGTCGATTTCTATGCCGACTGGTGCACCTCCTGCAAGGAGATGGAGGCCAGCACGTTCACCAATCCGCAGGTCCGCCGCGCGCTCGCCCATACTCTGCTGCTGCGCGCGGACGTCACCGCCGACAACGCAGCCGACCAGGCGTTGCTGAAGCATTTCGGCATCTACGGGCCACCGACCATCGCCTTCTACGGCCCGAACGGCCATGAGCGCCGCCATGAGCGGGTGGTTGGTTACCTCGATGCCGCCGCATTCCTGCGCCGCGTCGAGCTCGCCCTGGGGCGCCCGCCCGCATGAGCCGCGGCCGCAAGATGGTGCGCGGCGCGCTCGCCACGGCCCTGATCCTCGCCGCCGGCGTGGCGGGGTATGCGCTGCGCGCGGCGCGGCCGGCCCCGGCGGCCGCGCCGCTCGTTCCAGCCCCGGCCGCACGGACGTCTCCGGCGATTCCCGCGCCCGCCGCGCACCGCGGGCGGCACAAGCGGCCCGACGCCCTGCCCGAGATTCCCTTCCGCGACCGGCACGGGCGGCTGCGTCGCTTCGCCGACTGGGGCGGCCGGCCGCTGCTGGTGAATTTCTGGGCGCCGTGGTGCTCGCCCTGCCGTGCCGAGGTACCGCTGCTCGAGCAGCTGAGCCGAACCCGACCTCAGGGCCTGCAGGTGATCGGCGTGGCGGTCGATGCGCGCCCGGCGGTCCTGCGCTACGCGCGGCAGGCCGGAATCCGCTATCCTCTGCTCATCGGCCTACGCCCCGGCATGCGCGCCATCCGCGCACTCGGAATGGTGGCGGCCTTTCCGTTTTCCGTGTTCGTCGATGCGCACGGTCGGATCGTGACGGTCGAGGTGGGACGCCTGCACGCCGCCGAGGTGCACGTCATCCTCGAGCGGATCGGGGCCCTGGACCGCGGCCAGATCAGCCTGGCCGCCGCGCGCGGGCAAATCTCCGCGGAAATCGCGCAGCAGGCTGCACGACGCGCGAGACACACTCAGGGTTGAGCGCGATTTCGGCCTGATCCCGTCCGATCGCTACAAAATCCGCCCATTTCGCCCTGAATTAGGGTAAATTGCCTGCGCTCTGTGCGCCAAGGCCTGCCGATATTCCGCATGACACGCCTGCTGCTCCTGAACGGCCCGAACCTGAACCTGCTCGGACAGCGGGAACCGCACATCTACGGGGCGGACACGCTCGAGACCGTCGAGCGGCGCGCGGCCGAGTGTGCGCGCGAGGCCGGCTGCACGCTCGAATGCTTTCAGAGCAACGCCGAGCATCTGCTGCTTGAGCGGATTCACCGGGCCGGCGCCGAAGGCGTGGGGTGCATCATCTTCAACCCCGGCGCCTTCACCCACACGAGCGTCGCGCTGCGCGACGCGGTCCTGGCTGTTCACCTGCCGCTGATCGAGGTGCACCTGTCCAATCCGCACGCGCGTGAGCCGTTCCGGCACCGGTCGTACTTCTCGGACATCGCCCTCGGGGTGATCTCGGGCTTCGGCGCCCTGGGTTATGAGTTGGCCGTGCGCGCTGCCGCACAGCATCTCGCCCGGGCACCGCACGCCGGGTGACCCCGAGTCGTTCCATTGCATACCGTCCCATGACGTGAGGGGGATTTCCCACATGGATATCCGCAAAATCAAAAAATTGATCGAACTGCTGGAGGAGTCCGGCATCGCTGAAATCGAGATCAAGGAAGGCGAAGAGGCGGTGCGCATCAGCCGCATGCCCACCGGCAACGCGCTGGTGCATGCCATGCCGCAGTTCGCCCTGCCCCAGATGGCCGCGGCGCTGCCAGCCGAAGCCCCGGCCGCCGTGGCGCCGGCCGCCGAAGCGGCCAAGGCGCGCTCCAACGAGCACGTGGTCACCGCGCCGATGGTCGGCACGTTCTATGCCGCCCCGACGCCGGGCGCGAAGTCGTTCGTGGAGATCGGCGATGAGGTCAAGGTCGGCCAGGTGCTGTGCATCATCGAGGCGATGAAGATGATGAATCAGATCGAAGCGGACCGGGCCGGACGGATCACCTCGATCATGGCGCGCAACGGCGACCCGGTCGAGTACGGCCAGCCGCTGTTCGTCATCGAATAAGCGCGCGCCGCCATGCTGGAAAAGGTTCTCATCGCCAATCGCGGTGAAATCGCCCTGCGCATCCTCAGGGCGTGCCGCGAGCTGGGCATCAAAACCGTGGCGGTGCACTCCACCGCCGATTACAGCCTGAAGCATGTTCTGCTCGCCGACGAGTCGGTGTGCATCGGCCCGCCGCCCTCGACGGCGAGCTACCTGAACATGCCGGCCATCATCAGCGCCGCGGAGGTCACCGACGCGGTGGCCATCCACCCCGGCTACGGCTTTCTCTCCGAGAACGCCGACTTTGCCGAACGGGTCGAGAACAGCGGCTTCGTGTTCGTCGGGCCGAAGGCCGAGACGATCCGCACCATGGGCGACAAGGTCTCCGCGATCCGCGTGATGAAGGCGCACGGCGTGCCATGCGTGCCGGGATCGGACGGACCGCTCGGCGATGATCCGGATGAGAACTTCCGTATCGCCCGGGACATCGGCTACCCGGTGATCATCAAGGCCTCCGGTGGCGGCGGCGGCCGCGGCATGCGCGTGGTGCACAGCGATGCCTCGCTGCTGAACTCCATCGGCGTGACGCGCAGTGAGGCGCAGGCGGCCTTCGGCAACGACCAGGTGTACATGGAGAAATTCCTGGAGCGGCCGCGGCACATCGAATTCCAGGTCCTCGCCGACCATCACGGCAACGTCGTGCACCTGGGCGAGCGCGACTGCTCGATGCAGCGGCGCCACCAGAAGGTACTCGAGGAGGCCCCCGCCCCCGGAATCACCCCGAAGCAGCGGCGCACCATGGGCGAGCGCTGCGTCGAGGCGTGCGTCGCGGTCGGTTACCGCAGCGCCGGGACGCTGGAGTTCCTCTACCAGGACGGGGAGTTCTACTTCATCGAGATGAACACCCGCATCCAGGTTGAACATCCGGTGACTGAGCTGATTACCGGCATCGATCTGGTGAAGGCGCAGCTGCTGATCGCCACCGGCGAGAAGCTGCCGTACGTGCAGAACGACATCCAGATCCGCGGCCATGCGATCGAGTGCCGCATCAACGCCGAGGACCCGAAGAACTTCATGCCCTCGCCCGGGCCCGTGCGGCTGTGGCACGCCCCAGGCGGCCCCGGCGTGCGGGTCGACAGCCACGTCTACTCCGGCTACAACGTGCCGCCCTACTACGACTCGCTGATCGGTAAGCTGATCACACACGGCGAGTCGCGCGAGGTGGCCATCGCGCGCATGCGCAATGCGCTCGCCGAGATGGTGATCGAGGGCATCAAGACCAACGTTCCGCTGCACCAGGAGATCTGCAATCATGCCGCCTTCCAGAAGGGCGGCACGGACATCCATTACCTGGAGCGTCGGCTGGGTCTGAAGTGACCGCGGAGCGCCGGGGCGAAGCCTGACCGGCGCGCCGCGGCGCCTCTGCACGGTGAGCCATGAGCGAGTTTCTGCAGATCAGCTTCGATCTCGGCGAGCTCCCGGCGGACGGGGCGGAGGCGGCCTGCTTCGAGTGCGGCGCGAGCGCGATCACGTTCGCCGACGCACGTGACGAACCGGTGCTCGAGCCGGCCCCCGGGGAGTTTCGGCTCTGGCCGGCGACGCGCCTGGAGGCGCTGTTCGCGCCCGATGCGCCGCAGGAGGCACTGATCGCCCGCTTGAGCGCCGCCCTCGGGGTCGCGCCCGAGCGCCTCACGGCGCGGCGGCTCGCCGACCGGGTCTGGGAGCGCGAGTGGCTGCGCGACTTCCATGCCATGCGCTTCGGACGGCGTCTGTGGATCTGCCCGCAGCACGAGCAGGTCGAGGATCCCGACGCCGCGGTGGTGCGGCTCGATCCGGGTCTTGCCTTCGGCACCGGCACGCACCCGACCACGGCGCTGTGCCTGGAGTGGCTTGACGCTCATCCGCCCAGCGAGGGCGAGGTCATTGATTACGGCTGCGGATCCGGCGTGCTCGCACTCGCTGCGGCCCGACTCGGGGCGCGGCGCGTGCAGTGCTTCGACATCGATCCGCAGGCCCTGCTCGCCACGCACGAGAATGCCGCGGCCAACGGCCTGGAGCGCCAGATCCGCCCGTGCGCCGCCGCCGAAGCGCTCGAGCCGCCGGTGGCGCTGCTGATGGCGAACATCCTGTGCGCTCCTCTGGTGGCGCTGGCGCCGCGGTTCGCAGCGCTGGTCGCGACCGGCGGAGCGGTGCTGCTCGCCGGGCTGCTCGAGCCTGATGCCGATGAGGTCATCGCCGCATACGCCCCGTGGTTCGCGCTGAAGCCGTTTGCGACCCGCGAGGGCTGGGTTGCCTTGTCGGGACGGCGCTGCGCCGAGGAACCGATCTGAATGTTCACCGTCTGTCCCAAATGTGGCCTGATGCTGGTCGTGACGGCGGCGGATCTGCGCGCCGCGCAGGGTCATGTCCGCTGCGGGCGCTGCCGCAGCGTCTTCAATGCGCTCGAGTCGCTCGCCGAACCCCCTCCTACCGACGGTGCGGCGGCCGACCGATCGGCCACCGCTGCGCCACCGCCGGAGCCCGAGCCGGAGCCGGCCGCCACGGAGGCGGTGCTGAGCGGGCCGTCCAGCGAGTTCGAGTGGATCGAGCCGGAGCGCGAGCCGCAATGGACGCCGGAACCGGCCGTCGAGGCGCCCTCTCAGCCCCCCGCAGCCGAAGCACAGGCACCGCCGGCAACGCAGCGCGAGGAAGAGGATGAGAACGAGGACGCGGTCCTGCCGGCACCGCAGCACGGAGACGAGGGCGACGTCCTGCAGATGCCGCAACCGCCGATCGCGACCCTCGATGAGCCCCTCACCGCCGAGGGCCCACACGAAGCGGCTGCGAGCGAGCCCTCCCTGGCCGAGGAGCCGCCGCACGAATTTCAGCTCGAGACACCGCAGCGACACACCGGCGCGTGGTTCGCCGGCGCGCTGGTCCTGCTGCTCGTCCTGGCCGGCCAGGCGGTGAACCACTACCGCGGCATCCTCGCCACGATGCCGTCCGTCGGCGCGAAGCTCCTGGCTGTCTACGGCGTGCTCGGCATTCCGGTCGTACCGCGGTGGAACGTGCATGCCTACCAGGCGCGCCAGCTCGGCGCGACGGTCAGCGGCAGCGACCCCCATCAGATTACCGTCCGGGCCAGCGTCGCCAACGACGGCCCCTGGCCTCTGCCTCTGCCGCTGCTGCGCGTGACACTGCAGGACCGCTACGGGCGCACCATTGCCGCACGCGATGTACGGCCGAGCGATTACCTCACGCGCGGCTCGAGCGGTGCCTCGATGCTGACCTCCGGTGAGCGCATCGACGCCACCGTCGCCTTCGTCAATCCCGGCTCACAGGCCGTCGGGTTCGAGATCGACGCGTGTCTGCGCGAGGGCAACCGCGTCGTGTGCGCCCACGGAGCGCACTGATGCTGCGCATCGGCCCGTACACACTGCCCTCGCGCGCGGTGCTCGCCCCCATGGCGGGCGTGACCGACCGCCCGTTCCGCATGCTCGCTCGCCGCCTCGGCGCGGGGCTCGCCGCCTCCGAGATGCTCACCTCCGATGCACGCCTGTGGCACACGCCGAAGTCGCGCCGTCGCCTCGATCACAGCGGCGAGCCGGAGCCGCGCGTCGTGCAGCTCGCCGGTGCCGAGCCGCAGGTGCTGGCCCAGGCCGCCCGCCTCAGCGTCGAGCGCGGCGCGCAGATCATCGACCTGAACATGGGCTGCCCGGCGAAAAAGGTGTGCGGCAAGGCGTGCGGCTCGGCGCTGCTGCGCGATGAGACGCTGGTGGCCGAGATCCTCGCGGCGGTGGTCGCCGCGGTGGACGTGCCGGTGACGCTGAAAATCCGCACAGGTTGGGATCCCGAGCACCGCAACGGCGTCGCCATTGCGCAACTCGCCGAGCGCTGCGGCATCCAGGCGCTCGCAGTCCACGGCCGTACGCGAGCGGACTTCTACCAGGGTGCGGCGGAATACGAAACGATCCGCGCCATCAAATCCACGGTGCGCATCCCGATCTTTGCCAACGGCGACATCCGCTCACCCGCCGATGCACGCAAAGTGCTTGATTTCACTGGGGCCGATGGCGTCATGATCGGACGCGCCGCGTTCGGCGAGCCGTGGATCTTTCGCGCCGTCGAGAATTTCCTCGCGGCGCGGCCCGCCGCACCGCCCGCGCGCACCGAGGTGCGTGATATCATCCTCGCTCACCTCGAATCCCTGTACGGCTTTTACGGCGAGGAGACAGGCGTGCGCATCGCTCGCAAACACATTGGCTGGTATTGCGAACGATGTTTTTCCGATCCGGAGCCGATTCGTCTCGATTTGATGGCGGCGCAGGACGTGCGCGAACAGTTCGCGCGCGTGCGTCGGCATTTCGACGCGTGGGCTGCAGATCAGGCACGTGCGGCCTGAAGCGCCATCAAAAACGTGGGAAATTCACATGACAGCAAAAAAGAAAATCGCTCAGTGGCGCGATGGGGGCATCCGCGTCACGGCCGGGGAGTTGCCGCTGCGCAGTCACGCAGAGCGGGCGCTCAGCGACTATTTCACGAACCTCAACGGCTCGCATCCGGCGGGCCTGTACAACCTGGTGCTGCGCGAAGTCGAGGAGCCGCTGTTTCGCGTCGTGCTCGATTATGTCGCGGGCAACCAGAGTCGCGCGGCGGACATCCTCGG
The DNA here is from genome assembly GCA_021849615.1 of Pseudomonadota bacterium. Classification (GTDB taxonomy): domain Bacteria; phylum Pseudomonadota; class Gammaproteobacteria; order Steroidobacterales; family Steroidobacteraceae; genus 13-2-20CM-66-19. The sequence goes on along the minus strand of JAJZSQ010000002.1, from coordinate 57,147 downwards.
CATCAACCGCGGTACGCTGCGTAAGAAGCTCAAGCAGTTCGGCCTGACTAACTGACGAGTTGTGATGAATCAAACCGTGCGGCCCGTGCGGCGGGCACTGCTTTCCGTTTCCGATAAGACCGCCCTGGTGGACTTCGCGCAGGGCCTCGCGCGCCACGGGGTGGAGATTCTCTCGACCGGCGGCACGGCGAAACTGCTCGCCGCTCACGGTCTCACGGTGCGCGAAGTGTCGGACCACACTGGCTTCCCGGAGATCATGGACGGGCGCGTCAAGACCCTGCATCCGAAGATCCATGGCGGACTGCTGGGTCGGCGCGGCACCGATGAGCGCGTCATGGCGCTGCACGACATCGAGCCGATCGACCTGCTGGCGGTGAACCTCTATCCGTTCGCCGAGACGGTCGCCCGCCCCAACTGCAGCTACGATGAGGCGATCGAGAACATCGACATCGGCGGCCCGACCATGTTGCGTGCCGCGGCGAAGAATCACGACGCGGTCACCGCAGCGGTCGATCCGGCCGATTACGCGCGGATCCTGGCTGAACTCGATGCGCACGGCGGGGTCAGCGGGCCGACGCGCGCGCAACTCGCGACCAAGGTCTTCGCGCATACAGCGCGCTACGACGCGATGGTGGCCGCATACCTGACTCGGCAGCATTCCGGCGCGCACGCGCTGCCGGCGTATCTGCCGCTCGTATTCGACAAGGTCAGCGACCTGCGCTACGGAGAAAACCCGCATCAGTATGCCGCGTTGTACCGGGACGCGCTCGGCGGCACCGGGCTCGCTCAGGCCCGCCTGCTGCAAGGCAAAGAACTCTCCTTCAACAACATCGCCGACGCCGACACCGCCGTGGAGTGCGTGCGGCAGTTCGACGAGCCGGCGTGCGTGATCGTCAAGCATGCGAACCCGTGCGGCGTGGCGCTCGGCGCCGGCCTGCTCGAGGCGTACGAGCACGCTTACCGCACCGACCCGACGTCGGCCTTCGGCGGCATCATTGCTTTCAACCGGCCGCTCGATGCCACCACTGCGGCCGCCATCATCGGGCGCCAGTTCGTGGAAGTGATCGCCGCCCCGGCGGTCTCGGCCGACGCCGCGGCCGCGCTCGCCGCCAAGCCCAATGTGCGCGTCATCGAGCTCGGTGAGATGCGCGCGAACACCGGTAACGGCCTGGAGTACCACAGCGTCTCCGGCGGCCTGCTGGTGCAAAGCCGCGACAGCGGCCACGTGGCCGAGGCCGATCTGAAGGTGGTCACGCGCCGCCAGCCGACACCTGCGGAGCTGACCGATCTGTTGTTCGCCTGGCGGGTCGCGAAGTTCGTCAAATCCAACGCCATCGTGTATGCGCACGGACGCTGCACCATCGGCGTCGGCGCCGGCCAGATGAGCCGGGTGTACTCCAGCCGCATCGCGGCAATGAAGGCCGCCGACGAGCACCTGAAGGTCGAGGGCGCGGCGATGGCTTCGGATGCGTTCTTCCCGTTCCGCGACGGGCTCGACGTGGCCGCCGAGTACGGCATCAAGGCCGTGATTCAGCCGGGCGGCTCGCGCAACGATCCGGAGGTGATCGCCGCGGCGGACGAACACGGCATGGCGATGGTATTCACCGGCATGCGCCATTTCCGGCACTGAGTCCCCCATGAAGATCCTGATCATCGGCGCCGGCGGACGCGAACATGCGCTCGCCTGGAAATGTGCAGCGTCTGCGCGTGTCGAGGAAGTGCTAGTCGCGCCCGGCAACGCCGGCACCGCGCTCGAGCCGAAGTGCCGCAACGTCCCCGTGGCGGCCGAGAACATCCCCGCGCTGGTGGCGATGGCACGATCCGAAGGCGTCGACCTCACCATCGTCGGACCTGAAGGCCCGCTGGTGGCGGGCCTCGTCGATGCGTTCCAGGCGGCTGGTCTGCCGTGTTTCGGCCCGACCGGGATGGCGGCGCGCCTGGAGGGCTCCAAAGCATTCACCAAAGACTTCCTGGCGCGCCATGGCATTCCAACCGCCCGCTCGCGCACCTTCACCCGCGAGAACTACGACCCGAGCTGGCTCGAGCAACAGACCCTGCCGGTCGTGGTCAAGGCGAGCGGGCTGGCTGCCGGCAAGGGCGTCATCATCGCCGAGACGCTCGCGGAGGCCCGCGAGGCGATCGGCGCGATGTTCGCCGGCCGCTTCGGCAGTTCCGGCGAGGAGGTGGTCGTAGAGGAATTCCTGCGCGGCGAGGAAGTCAGCTTCATCGTCATGGCCGACGGCCGGCACATCCTGCCACTCGCCACCTCGCAGGACCACAAGCGTCGTGACGACGCTGACCGCGGCCCGAACACCGGCGGCATGGGCGCGTACTCCCCTGCGCCCAGAGTCACGGCAGGACTTCACGAGCGCATCATGCGCGAAGTGATCGAGCCGTCGATCGCCGGACTGCGTGCCGACGGCACGCCGTACACCGGTTTTCTCTATGCGGGCTTGATGATCGCCGAGGACGGCACGCCGAACGTGCTGGAGTTCAACTGCCGCTTCGGCGACCCGGAAACTCAACCCATCCTGAGCCGCCTGCGCTCGGACCTCACGGTTCTGTGCGAAGCGGCGCTCGCCGGCCGTCTCGATACCGTGCAGGCCGAATGGGATCCGCGCGCCGCGCTCGGCGTGGTATTGGCGGCCGAGGGGTACCCCGAGGCGGTGCGCAAGGGCAACCGGATCGAAGGGCTCGAGCGCGCGGCCCAGCTCGCCGCCGGCCGCGGCAAGGTCTTCCATGCCGGCACCCGGCTCGAGGACGGTCACGTGCTCACCGATGGCGGCCGCGTCTTATGTGCGGTAGGGCTCGGGGAGTCCGTGTCGGCCGCGCAGACGAACGCGTACGACATCGCCGCTGCCATCCACTGGCCCGGAATGCAGTACCGGCGGGACATCGGCTACCGCGCCGTGGCGCGCGAACGCGGCGGCTGAACCGCGCCGCCACGGGCGGATCCCGTGGCCACCACCGGAACCTCACGGCTGCGCGAAGTGCACCAGCGCTGAGACGCCCCCTCGACCCGCAGCACAGCGGACGGGCCCTCCCCTGGCCCGCCGCCCTCGCCGGGCGTCACGGCATGTCCCGAGCGAGACCGCACCTCTGCGCTAAAAGTCCTGACCGAACTCGATGCCGAAGGTGCGCGGCTGCGCCGGCAGAATATAGACCTGGCTGTTCAAGCTGGGATTGCTCTCCGTGAACCGCGAATACTCCGCCAGACGGTTCATGAGGTTCGAGATGAACAGGTCGACGTGCATCCCATTGCCGGCATTGGCCCCGATCTTCAGGTTGAACAGCGCGTACGCCGGCAGATTGCCGTAGACCGCGTTCTGCGACAGCAGCAGCGCCGAGGCCGTCTGGTTCTGGTACATCCCCGCGAGCTGCACGTAGGGCTTCCAGTCTCCCATCATCGGCAGGGTGTAGCGCACCACGACGTTGCCCTTGAACTTCGGCGCCACGGGCAGATTGCTGCCGGCGGGCACCTCCACCGGCGGCAGCGGAGTGCACGGCGGAGTACCCGGGATGCAGCCGTAGTAGTTGGAGGTCAGCACCGGATCGGTGAAGGCGAAATTCGCACTGACGTACAGGCTGTGCATCGGCACCCACGCCAGGGTGTTTTCGATGCCGCGAATGCGCGCATTGCCGCCGTTGGCAATGATCGTGACGCTGTTCGCGCCGAGGAAGGAGAACTGGAAGTTCTTCCATTCCTCCCAGAACAGCGCCCCGTTCCACCGCAACGTATTGTGGAACCACTGCGTCTTCCAGCCCACCTCGTAGTTGGTCAGGTAGTCCGCCTGATAGGGCGACGGCGTGGGTACCTGGCCCTTCACGACGACAGGGGGAGCGATGCGATTGACGCCACCGGGACGATAGCCCTTGGAGTACGTCGCATACACCATCGCATTGGGGGTGATCTGATACGTGAGGTTCACTCGCGGCACATTCCCGCTGCCCGACGTCGACGCATCTAGATTCGTGCACGGCGAATTCTTGACGATTGACTCCTGGAGGAAGCAGGTCGCGGTTCCCTCGCCGGTCGCGAAGTTGGCATTGAAGCCGTAGAAGCCGATCAGCGAATTATCGTAGTGATAGAAACGCATGCCACCCGTCAGATGCCACTTGGAGGTGATATCCCACGTCGCCTGCGCGTATACGGCCCGGTCACGATCGACTCTTTGTTCGTCAGTCAGCCAGATGGTATTCGGATACCCCGGCACCGATACGTCGGTCGCCGGATTACTGCTCGGCGTGTACCCGAGCCCGCCTGGGTTGCCCCCATAGACACTGGTCCAGCCGAACCCAGGCATCGTGTAGTTCTGCCAGATGTTGTGCATCTGGCGGCCGATGTAGGCCCCCACCGTTGCGTGCACGGGCTCATCGAGCGGCGTGGTCACGCGGAACTCCTGGCTCCACATCTCGAAGTCGCCCGCGCCGATCACGAACTGCTGGGGCATGATGGGTGTGCCGGCATTGCCGGTGTAAAACGCGCCGGACCCGTTTACCTTGTCGTAGAACTCCGAATAGTCGCTGTAGTCGGCGATCGAATGCTGATTGCGCTTGAGGAATCCCCCGGTGTACACGATGTCGAAGTCATGAACCTTGCCCTCGATGGTGAGGGCGAGCTGATCCCAGGTATCGTGCGAAGTTTCCGGTCCGAAATGGGTCAGTTTCAGGTAACCCACTGCCGGGTCGTAGCCGAAAAATCCGTTCGCGGAGATCGACTGGCCCTGGAAAGCCGGCGTGACTGTCCAGTCCTTGCCCAGATGAAAGCGCAACTCGACGCGCCCGCCATAGGTATCCGAGGTGTTGTAATTGTTCTTCAGCCAGGGCCCGGCGGTAATCGCTCCCTTGCCGACCGAGGAAACGGGGGCGCACTGACCGCTGCCGGCCTTGTAGCTGCTGGTCGCGTAGTAGGACGGATTGGTCTGAATCGCCCAGCTGGGGAATGAGCGCACCCCATTGAAGATACAGCCGTTCGCATCAGTACCGGCGACGTTGCTGATGTACCCGCCGTGATGCACGTCCCAGGCCACCAGGCGGATGGCCGCACGCGACCAGAGCGGAATATTGACGTAGCCCTGGAATACATGACCCGGTCCGCCGTCCTGAATGATGTTCTCCTGCAGATCGTAGCCGGCGGAGAACTTATCGGGGTTCGGCTTATTGGTGATGATGCGTACCGCACCGGCCTCGGCACTGGAGCCGAACAGCGTGCCCTGGGGCCCCTCCAGCACCTCGATGCGATTGATGTCGTACATGTGGATGGGGACGACGCCCGTGATGGTCGTCACCGGCTGCTGATCGAGATACACCCCGACACTGGGTTCCGATCCGGAGTGGTTGCCGTCGCCGCCGCTCACCACGTCGCGGATATAGATGATCGCGCCGCCCGGCCCGCCGTTGCTGCCTTCGCCCTGGCTGCGCACGAACGAGACCGTCGGCGCCATCTTGACGTAGTCGTCGATGTTGGCAATGTTCAGCTGGCGCATCGTGCGGTTGTCGAACACTTCCACGCTGATCGGCACGTTCTGCAGGTTCTGGCGGATCTTCTGGGCCGTGATCACGATGGCCTGCAGGCCACCGCTCGGCGTGTCCGCATGGGCCAGCGGTGCTGCGGCCGCGAGCGCGGCCAGCGGCAGCGCGGCCCGAACGATCCCGCGAAGGACCGTGGTGGAGTGCGATGGGACCTGTTTTCGTGACAATTTTCTACGTCGACTGCGCGTCATTGATGACTCCCCGATGGATTTTTGAATCGTCTGTGGCGCGATCCTGGCAGGCGGACCTCGACGTCCCTGCAACCGGCGGTCAGCGAAATTCAGGAACGCGCGGATAGGTGCTCAGTACGTCTCCCAGGGCGCTCTTCAGCGGCCCAAGCCAAGGTTCGTAGTGGCGCCACTGATCGACGCCGTCGCGAAAGATCGGTTGGCGGACCTGCTCGGCACTGGCCGTGCGTACCGCACGGTTGTTCTCATGGAAGCTCAGGCACTGCGCTTCGAACGGCAATCCGCAGCGTTCGAGCAATCCCCGAATGTAGTGTTCGGGATGGCCGATCAGGTCCTCGTAGCACACCCTCACCACCTGACCCGGGAGCACCTCATCGTAGTGCGCCAAGAGTTCAACGTAGTCGCGGTAATAGAGCCCCAGGTCCTCCAGTCCGTAGGTGAACCATTGACCGCGTGCAAAATGCTGCTTGAAGCAGGAGAAGCAGCACGCGAGCGGGTGGCGCCGCGCATCGATGATCAGCGCGTTCGGCAGGATCAGTCGAATCAGGCCGATGTACCAGAAGTTGTTCGGCATCTTGTCGATGAACCGCGGCGCATCGGTCTTGCGCATGATGCGGGTGTCAGCGAGATAGCGCTCGCCGAGCGCGCGCAACTCATCGCGCCCGAGGCCAGCGACGCGCTTCAGAAACGCCCCCTCTTCTTCGTCGTCGCCGGGAGCGGCCAGCTCGCGTGCGATGCGCGGCAGATCCGGCAGCTCCATGGTTCCCTCGATACGCGAGTGGCTGGCGAGGATCTGCTCGATCAGCGTCGAGCCGGCACGCGGCAGGCCGACGATGAAGATCGGATCGTCCGCTTCGGCGCCGGCACCCGCGCGGTCGGCAAAAAATTCGGGCGTGAACAGCTGCTTCGAGCGCCGCACGAAACTCGCGTTCGCCTGCGGGTCGTAGCCGTGCGCCTTGCGGCGTAACGCATTGCCTGCCGCGTAGTGCACGAAGGATGGCTCGAACGACCGCGCGTCCTCGAGCGCTTTGCCAAGTGCGAACTCGAAGTGCAGGCGGTCCTCGTCCGTGAGATCGGTACGCTCGAGCGCCTGCCGCATGGCGAGGACGTCGGCGTCACTGAAGCGAAAGGTCTTGAGATTGGCGAGGCTCCAGTACGCTTCTCCCAGTGTCGGCTGCATCTGCAATGCCTGACGGTAGGCGGCAATGCTCTGCGGGATCCTGGCGAGAGTCTTCAATGCGTGCCCGTAGCTCATCCACAACCTCGGCTGGCGCGGGTACCGCGCCAGGACCGATTCGTAGGCCACGACCGCATCGTCGTAGTTGCCGAGATTGGCCGAAATGGCCGCCTCAAGCGTGAGGTATCCCGGATCTTCGGGCGCTGTGGCGCGCAGATGCCGACACTGCGCCTGGGCCTGCGCCGCTCTGCCCTCGCGGTTCAGCACCGAGGCGTAGTTGTATCGGGCTGCATCGAAACCCGGCCAGAGCGCAAGACAGCGCTCCAGGAGCGTGCAGGCCTCCCGATGGCGGGTGAGCCGAGCGCAGACCTCGGCGAGCATCCTGAGCGCCGCGACATCCGTCGGATGACGGCTGAGACGGGCGCGCAGCAGCACTTCGGCCTGCGGGACGTCGTTGGCATTCAAGGCCGCAGCGGCGGCGCGCAGCTCCGGGTCGCGCCCGGCACTTCTGAGGTAGCGCGCATAGGCCGCATCGGCCTCCGCTGGCTGGCCACTTTCCGCGAGCAGACCGGCGAGCTCGAGCCACGCCGGGGGCATGTCGGGCTGTTCGTTGCACAACCGGCGCAGCACCTCAAGTGCAGCGGCGGCCTCGCCGCAGCGCCGCTGCGCAGCGCCGAGCAACAGCAGAGCCAGGGGCTGGCGCGGGTCACGTCTGAGGATGTCGGCGGCCTGCTCGGCGGCGAGCGACGGATCCGTCTCGAGGATTCGAGACGCGTGAGCCAGCGTGGCGTGCAGGGATCCGGCGGGATGAGGCGCGGCACTCATGGCTTCAAAAGTGCGCGCCCGTGGCGATTCGATTCGCAGCCCTCGCCGCCCGGCGAGTAGGTGCTCCACAGAAATCTGCGATTTCCGGAGTCATCGGCAATGAGACACCATCTGCGTAGCAATGGTCGTTGCTCACCGCGCCGCGACGACTGAAGACGCTCATCGTGTCAATCGCTCGCGGGAATCAGCAACCCATTACTGGACGCCCCCTCTGCGGCGATAGTCACACAATTGAAATGGAAAGCCAAGATGCGCTCAGGGCTTTGGTCACGGCGGCGACAGGCTGCCGGCCCGAGCGATCAGGCGCAGCGCCTCACCCGGTCATCCATCCGCCACGTGCAGGGGCCGGCGCACCCGCAGCAGCGCCTCTCGCGGGCCTCGGCAGCGATCCGCGCGTCAATCTGGGTGAGAAAACGGAAGAAGGCCGAATCGTGCAGCGCGCACGTCCACTGATGGAGTCTCCTTGGTGTGGCAGCCGGAGACTCCCCCGAAGAGCTCTTGTACATCAAGAGCCCTGACGGGGTTCCTGTTCTGCCCGTCAGGGTAATCAGGCTCCCGCATCGATCCCGTGCTGCCTGCAAGATCTACTGTCCGGCCTGCAGCCGGTCAGACGGCACGTCCGCTTCGCGCTCGTGAGGGCCAGAGACGATATAGAGGTCAAGAGGGAAAAGGCTGCAAGAACGGCTGACATCCGTGATGGACATCGGGCCGGCGCCCAGCAGCGAACGTGATTAAAAGACTGTCTCGGACCATCAGATAGGATAGCCGTGCTCATGCGGGCCATGCCTTGAGCATCAAGGCGCGCAAGCTGATCGAGGATTCCTTCGGCTGGGCGAAGGACATCGGACTGTTGAGGCGCCCGGAGCTGCGTGGCCGACGAAAAATTGAGGCCTCTCTTAAATTCAGAGTGGGCGATCGGATCTGATGGCGCTGGGGATCGGCACGGAAGTCCCCGCAGTCCACAGCCCGAAGCCGCGCCCAGGTAGGCTCTTCGTAGCCCGCCTTGAGGGCCGCGGGCCGAACACAGCGATTCGGCTGTGGGTCCGCGGGGACATCCCCGTCCGGAAGCCTCTTCGCCGCGCTGCCCCTGTGGTAGGGTCCGGCGCTCACTGCAACGAAAGGACGAGCGTGGTTAACGAGAAGATCTTCGGGTCGGCTTTGGGCATCGGAGCATCCGGTCCACGACACCGTCACCAAGACTTACCGGCACCAGAACTTCTTCCAGTAAGAGTGCGAGCTCCCGGTACGGGTGCCGCGGGCCCGATTCAGGCACTCGGCTTCCACCTTGGGTGCTTGACGAGAAGGCGACATTCGGGCCAGGGATGAAGGATGTGTGGGGATGGCAGGAAATCGGTCATCAGTGTCTGCAGTTGCGCCCACGTCATGCGATCCTTCTGACTACGGGCCCGCAGGGTGCGCAGCCAAAGGATCGCGACGTGATATCGGAAAGCACTGAGACGTCTGAAGTTGGTGGGCACAGCATGGTAGGCAAGATACCCGCGTACCACCTGTGCCAACGAAGCGGTTCAGCGATTATTCAGTGCACCCGCACTGCGGCCGCCCGCGGTGATGCGGCCCGGCTCAGGGATCGCGGATGCCGGCGGTTCCACAGTGGGGGCAACCACCACCAGGACCATGCGAGGCCCACTCGACACCGCGGTCGCCTGCAGCTTGCTCTTCTCTTCGCAGCGCGCCAGCCTGCGGCGGAAGTACTCTGCCTCGAGAAGGTCTCATATATGTCAGCGAGACACCTCTGTCTGCTTTGGGTTATACATGGCTCTTAGGATACATTCATACTCGCTTTCAGGAATCAGTCCAAGTTTTTCCCTCCGTTCGTCGAGATGAGCAGGGTCTTCCGTCGGTTTTAAGACAAATCCGCCAGGGAGGAATTGTGTCCCATATATCTGCTTCCGGCCCTCATTCACTCGCACGCGATCCACAAATAATGCGTAATCCTCTGGGGACAATTCATACCGTTTGGCGAGCTGTGTAAGCGCATTCAACCATTTTCGCTGCCATGCGGGATCCTGATCCTGGTGCTGCAAGAGTAGCCATGCTGCGTTCGTCCCATCGTAGCCAACCATTGCTGGAGACGGGAATCCATATTTCCCTAAGATCTGCTTCAGGTGCTCTCCGTTTTTTGTGTCTACTGCTTTTACAGCACGGACATACTTTGGATCCGACATGCCGTGTCGGATCAGAGAAATTCTCGCCCTTTGATCTTTGCGTGCCATTTGTAGCAGCTCTGTTCTGAGCGATGAATCCGTTGGAGTCTTCTCGGGAGGTCTTCTGAAATAAAACCGCATATCGACCCGTTTTTCGTCAGCTACGGCGGTAGGACAACGAGTTTCCATGGACTTCAATGGGATACTCGCAGGCGCAGCGTCGCTCTTGCGAGAGGCTGCGTTGGCGGACGTACATGCCGTGGCCGCGATGGATATTGCAAATATTTGGACTATGCGCCGTTTTGCAGTCATTCCTTTTCTCGCTGCCATATGGATACTCCACTTGCGTAAGCCTCCGTCCCGCCATGAAAGTGGCGGCCGTGACTCACTCTGGTAGCCTACACCCATGACTCTCCTTCATGCCGCCGCGGCAAACTCGGCTACGCGGGTGCGGAAGTAGACCTCGTCAGGGGTACGATGGTCGAGTGACCGGTGGCCGCGCTGACGGTTGTAGAAGGCGAAATACTCGTTGAGCCGCTCTCGTGCCTCGCGGCCATCCTGATAGGCATGCAGGCAGACGTCCTCGTACTTCACCGAGCGCCACAGCCGCTCGACAAAAACGTTATCTACCCAGCGACCCTTGCCGTCCATACTGATGCGGCAACCGGTGGCCTTGAGTCTATCGAACCACTCGCCGGAGGTATACTGCGCGCCTTGGTCGTTATTGGAAAAACCGCGCTCAACCAAAAGCGGGGTCTGCTACCCGAAGGCTTCACGCCGCGCGGCAACCGGAAGAATGCAGTGTCACGTTCCAAACTCCATCGCAACGCTGCGCTACCTGTTCGCTCGCGCCGTTACTCGACGGCTCGATCGATGTCCGTGTTCCGCACAGCTAATGGTGAAACGCAATTTGTGACATAGTAAGATTAGAGCGTCGGGGTGGACGGGGTGCCCATAAAGCAGCCCACAGTGTACGGATACTCTAAAGTCGCATCATAGTGATACATCATTGTGGGTTTGCCGTCCCACATCACAGTGCTGGTCCGGCCATGGCAGGAGTCGAGATTTGCATTTGTAAGCAAGTTGCCATTGCGATCCTTCTCGATGTAAATCCCAAATCCGTCGAACGCGTATCCTATCAGCGTCGAGGTGTCAGCTCCGCCGGCTTTCGACATCAGGCAAGAGGGAACATCGTGATGATGATAAATACCTTTTGATTGAGGATGGCCGTCGCATGCCGCATCCAGTACCTCATGCACGACGCCGTCGCGATCATCGGCATCTAGTGCATTAAACAACACCACTCCGTCGGCAAGCACGCCGATCGGACCCATGGGAAGGCAGGTCGGACGTGCGGCGATCTCGGGCATTTGTGGAACTGAAGCTGTGATGTTTTGACTGAGTATGCTATTCGGATTGGTGTCATAGGTATACGCCGGATCACTCGGCTGAATCGGAAATACTCCCGTTCCGTGTCCCATGGGCAGGTCGTTCGTATACAGAATGCGCTGAGTTCCGGTGAGCGTCACGGTGAACTTGGCAGTCGGCCAGCTTACGTCACCCTCAACATGGATCTTGGACTGCGAGTCCCACGTGTTTGTCGTCGTATTGACCCATGGCAGCTGTGACAGGCTGCGTCCGCCCGGCTTGCTCGCCGTGTGGCAAACGTACACGTAGCCGATCTGCGGCATTGTCGTCGTCACTTGGCCATCGCCGATCGGAATTGTGTTTGGAGAAATAGGATTGATCGAATCGGGAACCGATACCGAATACGGTGCAGAATCAATTGGCGACTGTGCGGCCTGAGATGTGGTCGCGATAGCCCCCGACGCCGCTGTTGCAGTCGCGGAAGTTGATGAACCGGAGCTCGATGTGGACGAGCCCGATCCGCTGCACGCGCTCGCGAAAATCGTCCAGGACAGAGTCAAGGAAGCGAGCATTGCCAGGGTTGTATTATTTGATTTTGGCATCTTACATCCGGAATGGAAGGCGCTGGGTTTGTAAGCTATATATCTGAATCAAGCAATTCAAGTTGTAAGGATTTGTTCGGGTCGTTCGGTCAGGCTGTACAACTGGATCGCGGCGCGTATAGGTGCCGTCAGCGCTCTTCCGCGAGGGTCTTGTGTCTGCTCAGCGGCGCAAGTGAGGTTCGGGCGTGAGGCGGATGGAGGCTGGTCTAATTCGCTTTCCGGTGACCTGCGTGAACGGCTGCATTGCAGTTCGGCGCGTTGCGGCGCCGGAGGCAAAACCCTCGTGCCGAGGTCAGAAGGGCAACTCAAGCGACAGCATTATTGGGCTCTGTTGAAAAGCGAGTGGGGTACGCCGGGAGACCGGCAAGGAGTAGGTGGCGCAAGTCCACCACGATGAAGACGTCGAGAGTCACGTCGGCCCTGAGTCCTGCGCAGGCTTCCGTGAGGGGGTCGGCGAAGCGTGGACAGGGGTCCATGCAGGCCTCCTCTTATCGTCTAACCATTCTCCAAATCCCGCGGCCAGGATGCGTCCCTAGCGTCAATGGAAAACCACCCCAGCCACCTGCACGCCGATGCGTTTCCGGGCTACCCTACGCCTGATATCACTGGGAGGATCACGACAGTGGCATGCAACGTGGCGCCCGCTCAGCAGGACATTCCTCTTGCGCGATTGTGCATGCGCCCTATCCGTATCGAGGCGAATACGGAGTCGAAGGATCGACGTTACCCGGAGCTCCCCGTGGAGATGGGAAAACCCCGAAGCACAGCGCGCAATGACACGTCGACCGGAAAGCCCTACCTCGGCGCGCAGTGGCACCGCGCAGCGCAGGCGCTGGCTTCGCAATCCCGGTCTTGCGTGCACCGCCGCTCAGCATCTCAGGGAGCCCGATTAATCCGGGTTTTGCTCGTGGTGCTGGGCCTCTCTGCTGCGCGGGCAAATGCCTCGGAAATCCCGCCCGCGGGAACCTTGGTCCACCCGACGCAGCCTGGACTCACCGTGGGGGTCGGGGGCCAGTTACTGCTGGAAGGGAAGCCCTATCGCGGGATCGGGGTCAATTACTACAGCCTCTTCTCCGGGCTGCTCGCCGATCCGTCAAGTACCGCTTACATCAGCGGGTTGCGGCAACTCGAATCCCACCACATTCCCTTCGCTCGCTTTATGGCAACTGGCTTCTGGCCAAATGACCTCAATCTGTTGCAAAAGAATCCCAGCAAGTACTGGGGGCTCATGCGAGATGTCGTGCGACAGGCTCAGAAAGACCACGTCGGACTAATCCCGGACTTTTTCTGGAACAGTTCCACCGTTCCCGACCTCGTTGGAGAAGCGCGCGACCAGTGGGGAAACCCGAACAGCAAGACAATCCGCTTCATGCGCAGCTACGTATCGCAGTTCATGAAGCGCTTCGCACATTCTCCGGCGATCTGGGGATACGAATTCGGCAACGAGTACAATCTCGCCGCCGATCTTCCCAACTGGAGGAGCCACGGCGCACCGATCAGTCCTGCTCGCGGGACTCCCGCGGTGCGAACCGCGGCAGATCGATTGACCAGCGCCGAGCTCGCAGTGGCCTACAAGACATTCGCCGCGGAAGTCCGCAAGTACGACCCTTACCGCATCATCGACAGCGGGAATTCCGTCGACCGAATCTCGGCTTGGCACCAGAGATACCGCCACTCCTGGGGGATCGACAGCAAGCATGAGTACACCCAGATGCTCCGATCCCTGAACCCTGCGCCCATGGACATGACCAGCGTGCACTGGTATGCCGGCCGCAGGCCGCTGCCTCCGTTCCAGTCCGGGCATGCGTATCTCCGCTTCCTGAACCACATTGCACGCCGCAACCACCAGCCTCTTTTCATAGGGGAGTTCGGCGTCCCGGCGCCTGCAGCCGCCGCGGCAGCGTCTGCCGCCAAGCAGGCGTTTCAGTCACTGCTGCGATCGGTCATCGCAAGCGGAGCGCCGTTGGCTGCGCTGTGGGTGTACGACTACCCCAAGAGCCCAGCCTGGAATACGAGCTTCAACAACCCACGAGCGTACCAACTTCTGGAGGTGGAACGCGCGGATGAAGCGCTGACTCAGCCGCTCGGGCTCAAGAGGACGGAGTCGGATACACCGACACCGTGAGCATCGTAGCCGACTGCCGCGGATAGAGCACGTTCTCTTTAAGGCTATTGGGATGCGAAGATCAAAAGTGGCACCAAAGCGGGAGCGCTGTATGCCATCCCGCGAGAGAGATCGGTCCGACACTTCAAAGATCAGATTCGTCAACTCACGCGTCGCAAAGCGCCGGTGACCACGGCCGAGTTTATCCAGCAGATCAACCCTGTCCTTCGTGGCTGGCGCGAGTACTACAAGCGCGCTCATGTCCGCAGGCTCTTCAACCGGCTCAACCGCTGGGTCGTGCAGCGCCTCTGGGCGCATCGATACCGGCATTGGCGCTGCTGTGGGTGGCGTACGCTGCCCGAGAGCACGCTATATGGTGAGTACGGCCTCGTGAATCTCGTCGGTCTGATCCCTTCCTTGGCTCCCCACCGCAAGTGGTCATCGTGAAAGCTGGATGCGGGAAAACTGCACGTCCAGTTTGGGCGGCGGGCGGAGGCCAGCCCCTTCAGGGCGCCTCCCCCGACCCGACACCGATGAAGCCGGGTAACGCCGGTGGAGGAAAGGGGCCCTGACCATCAGCCGACGGGGAATTGCCCATCAGAGCGAATATTTGCCCGGTTTGCAGCGTCAAATTTGTGATTTTCACTGCGCGGAACCTTTATGGGGTATCCGGCCGGAAAAATTCCTTATTTTTCAAAGGCAACTTTGATCGCAGCCGGAACCTTTATGGAACGCGTAGGAATCTTTATGGGGCCGATCGGAAACTTTATGCGCCGCCCCACAACAATCTCAGCGCTTCATCGCCTCGAAGAACTCGCTGTTGCACTTGGTGTCCTTGAGCTTGTCGAGCAGGAACTCGATCGCGGCCAGTTCATCCATCGGGTGCAGCAGTTTGCGCAGGATCCACATCTTGGCGAGCTCACCCGGATCGGTGATCAGCTCTTCCTTGCGCGTCCCGGAGCGGTTGATGTTCACTGACGGGAACACCCGCTTCTCGGCGATGCGCCGGTCGAGGTGGATTTCGCTGTTGCCGGTACCCTTGAATTCCTCGTAGATGACGTCGTCCATCTTCGAGCCGGTATCGATCAGCGCAGTGGCGAGGATGGTGAGGCTGCCACCCTCCTCGATGTTGCGCGCCGCGCCGAAGAAGCGCTTCGGGCGCTGCAGCGCATTCGCATCCACGCCGCCGGTGAGCACCTTGCCGGAGGACGGCACCACGGTGTTGTAGGCGCGGGCCAGACGCGTGATCGAGTCGAGCAGGATCACCACGTCCTTCTTGTGCTCGACGAGACGCTTGGCCTTCTCGATGACCATCTCGGCGACCTGCACGTGGCGGGCGGCTGGCTCATCGAACGTGCTCGAGACCACCTCGCCCTTGACGGTGCGCTGCATCTCGGTCACTTCCTCGGGCCGCTCATCGATGAGCAGCACGATCAGGTAGATCTCGGGATGATTGGCCGTGAGGGAGGTGGCGATGTTCTGCAGCAGGACGGTCTTGCCAGCCTTCGGCGGAGAGACGATCAGGCCGCGCTGTCCCTTGCCGATCGGCGCCACCAGGTCGATGGTGCGGGCGGTGAGATCCTCGGTCGAGCCGTTGCCGCGCTCGAGCTTCAACCGCTTGGTTGGGTGCAGCGGCGTGAGGTTCTCGAACAACACCTTGTTGCGCGAGCTCTCGGGGGAGTCGAAATTGATCTCCCCGACCTTCAGCAGCGCGAAGTAGCGCTCGCCGTCCTTCGGCGGGCGAATCAATCCGGAAATCGTGTCGCCGGTGCGCAGATTGAAGCGGCGGATCTGGCTCGGGCTGATGTAGATGTCGTCGGGACCGGCGAGGTAAGAACCGTCCGCCGAGCGCAGGAAGCCGAAGCCGTCCTGCAGGATCTCGAGCACGCCATCGCCGTGGATGTTCTCGCCGTTGCGCGCGTGCGCCTTCAGGATCGAGAAAATGATGTCCTGCTTGCGCGAGCGGGCCAGGCTCTCGAGCCCCATGGACTCGGCCACCTTCACCAGCTCGTAGATGGGCTTGGCCTTCAGGGCCGTGAGGCTCATCGAGTTGCGCGATTGCGCAAGCTCCGCGGGACTGATGATTTCCGACTCATCGCCCTCGAAGACCTCATCGTGCAGGTCATCCGGGCGGCCGCCGGTGTTGCCGTTGGCGCGGTTGCCGTCGCGTTCACGATTGCCGTGACGCTGACCTTTGTTGGACCGGTTACGGCCCTGATTGCCGAGGTAGCCTCTCACAGATTGCTTTCCAGGAATGCAGAGAGTTGGGATTTGGATACGGCGCCGACCTTCTGGGCCTCGACCGTGCCGTTCTTGAACAGAATCAGCGTCGGGATGCCGCGGATGCCGTATTTCGGCGGGGTCTGCGGATTCTCATCGATGTTGATCTTGGCGATCTTGACGCGGTCCTGATACTCGCCGGCGATCTCATCGAGAATCGGCGCGATCATCTTGCACGGACCGCACCACTCGGCCCAGAAATCAAGCAGCACGGGCTTGTCGGAGTTCAGGACATCCTGGGAAAAAGTGGCATCTGTGGTGTGGACGATGTGCGGGTTGCTCACGCGGTTCAACCTCCGTCGAAGGCAGTTTTTTGTCGGGATTTAGCGAAGGGCTATCGAGGCCGGGTGGCGGGCTGGAAGCGCCCCTGCCGGAAATACCCGTCAAACGGTTACACTAACTCGTGAAATAATGAGGGTTCGAGCTTGAATCAATTAGGATGCGGCCTGCGTGAAGCGCCCCCTGGGGCCGGCAGGCACGGACCGGATGGTCCGCTTGCTGGAGCGCTTTTTAACGCGTCCGGAGCGCTTTTGCAAGGCCCAACCAGACCTCCATTCGACACTGTGACTCAGAGCCGGGACGAGCCGCCGGCACGCCATCCACGGCGCGCGGCCTGGGCGTCATGACAGCCAAAACGTCCGCAAATCCCCAGCTCAACGCTGATTCTGAACGCCCACCGGCCGGCAGATCCGGGTATGTCACCGCCGGTTCGGCTGGCGCTGCGCATCGGTCCGCAAGCGGACCGGTCCGGCTGTCCGCGCAGGTGCGTCAGCAGGTACCATGGGCGCGATAATCGATGCACACATATTACCACAACCGCATGAGCGGCGCCTGTTTCGGGCCATTCTGGCCCCTGCGGCGCACGCCGGAGAGTCGATGAACGAACCCCTTGATCGTGCCGTGACCTTTGCCGGTCTCGGCCTCGCCGCCCCGGTGCTCGCGGGCATTCGCGACGCAGGTTTCGCCAGCTGCACCCCCATCCAGGCCCAGACGCTGCCCATCGCGATCGCCGGCCGGGACGTGGCCGGACAAGCTCAGACCGGCACCGGCAAGACCGCCGCCTTTCTCGTGGCGCTCTACAACACGCTGCTCACCCATGCCGCACCTGCGGGGCGCGCGCCGACTTCGGTCCGCGCACTGATCGTCGCCCCGACGCGTGAACTCGCGGTGCAGATCCATCACGATGCGGAGACGCTCGGCCGGCACACCGGATTGAAACATGCCGTGGTCTACGGCGGCATCGACTACGAGAAGCAGCGCCGCACGCTCGAGGAAGGCATCGACGTGCTGATCGGCACGCCCGGACGGCTGATCGACTATTACAAGCAGCACGTGTTCGACCTGAAGCACGCGCAGGCCGTGGTGCTCGATGAGGCCGACCGCATGTTCGACCTCGGCTTCATCGCCGACATCCGCTACCTGCTGCGCCGGCTGCCGCCGCCGGAGCGGCGCCAGTCGATGCTGTTTTCTGCGACCCTCTCCTACCGGGTGCTCGAGCTTGCCTATGAGCACATGAACAACCCCGAGCTGGTGCGGATCGAGCCGGACAAGAAGACGGTCGACCGTATCCGCCAGATCATGTACTACCCCTCCATGGAGGAGAAGATCCCACTGCTGATCGGCCTGCTGCGCCAGAGCGAGGCGCACCGAACCATGATTTTCGTCAATACCAAGCGCATGGCGGAGCGGCTCGAGGCGGTGCTGCATGCCAACGGCATTCAGGCCCAGGCGCTCTCCGGCGACGTGCCGCAGGCGAAGCGGCTGCGTTTCCTGCGCGACTTCCACGACGGCGAACTCGCGGTGCTGATCGCCACCGACGTCGCCTCGCGCGGCCTGCACATTCCGGACGTCAGCCACGTCTTCAACTTCGATCTGCCGCAGGATGCGGCCGATTACGTGCACCGCATCGGCCGCACGGCCCGAGCCGGGGCCGATGGTGATGCCATCAGCTTCGCCTGCGAGGAGTACGCGGTCGGACTGCCGGACATCGAGCACTACATCGGTCACAAGATTCCCTCGGCACCGATCGAAACTTCGATGCTGGCCACTGATCTGGCCCTGCCCGAGGCCCTGCCTGAGTACCGGCGCGGTCCGCGCCGCGGCGGCCCTCACTCGGGACGCCGGCCGGGATCGGGTGGCGGTGGTGGTGGTGGTGGTGGTGGTGGCGGTCGTCGCGGGCGCGGCAAGCCGCATCGGTCCGGCTAGCGCCGCCTGCGGCGGCGCGCGCTATGATAGGGTGACGCAGCGAGGCACGGCACGGCGGGGGCGCCTGTGACCGTTCCCGCCGCCGCTGCGGCGGGAACGGAGCGCCATGACCGACACCGAAGACAACATCGATCGCGAGCTGTTCCGCAATATGGAGAAATTGCGGCAGCTGCGCATCGAGCATCGCGACCTCGACGAGGTGATCTGCCGGTTGTCGCTCGACCTGCACGTCGATGAGCTGCAGCTGAAGCGGCTAAAGAAACGCAAACTGGCGCTGAAAGACCAGATTACCCGCCTGGAAAGCGAACTCATCCCCGACCTCAATGCCTAGCGTGCCGGGGGCAGACCCCGGCAGCGTTCAGTCAGCCGCAGCGGCCGACTGCATCAGCGCCCAGAGCGCCTCGACGTGCCGGTATTCGGTCGTCTCGACGCCGAACGACACTCGCACCATCCAGCGCCCCTCGAGCATCGCGGGGGTGAGATACGCCTGACCCGATTCGTTGATGCGCCGCGCCCAGGCGAGCGTGTGCCGATCGAGCGCATCGCCGTCGAGTCCCGGCGGCTCGTGCCGCACGCACACGGTCTGCAGCGGCACCGGCGCCAACCGCCGCCACTGCGCGCTGGCATCGATGCGCGCGGCGAGCCAGCGCGCGTGCGCCAGATCGCGCCGCAGTCGGGTCTGCAGCCCGCTCACACCCTGCTCGCGGATCAGAAACCACAGCTTCAGGGCGCGGAAGCGCCGCCCGAGCGGGATCCCCCAGTCGCGCAGGTTGCGTGCCGTCTCGTCCGCGGCCGTGCGCAGATAGCTCGGACTCGTGGACATCACCCGGATCAGGTGCTGCGGATCGCGCACGTAGTAGAGCGAGCAGTCGAAGGATGCGCCGAGCCACTTGTGCGCGTTCACCACGAGGGAGTCGGCATCCTCGACGCCCTGCCAGAGCGCCCGGCACTCCGGCAGGAGCATCGCGGCGCCCGCCAGGGCTGCATCGACGTGCAGCCACAGACCGTGGGCGCGCGCGACCTCGGCGATCGGCGCGAGCGGATCGATGGCGGTGACGGCCGTCGAGCCCACCGTGGCGACGATGGCACAAGGCCGCAATCCGCGCTGCACGTCGGCCTCGATGGCCTCGCGCAACGCCTGCGGTTGCATGCCAAAGGCGTCATCGACCGGGATCACGCGCAGGTTCTCCCGCCCGAACCCCGCCAGCAGGGCCGCCTTCTCGACCGAACTGTGACTCTGACTCGACAGGTACACCGTGAGGGGCTCGGCACAGCCCTGCAGTCCGCCGCGCGCCGCGGCGAAGTTCGTGGCGCGCTCGCGGGCGCACAGCAGCGCCACCAGGGTGGCCGTCGAGGCCGTGTCCTGGATCACGCCGCTCCACTGCGCCGAGAGGCCCATCATCTGGCGCAACCAGTCGGTGGTGAGATCCTCCAGCTCCGTGAGCGCCGGGCTCGCCTGCCAGTTCAGGCCGAGCTGCGCCAGGCCGGTGCTCGCCAGATCTCCCAGCACCGCGGCGAGCGAACTATTGGAGGGGAAATAGGCGAAGAAGCGTGGATCCTGCCAGTGGGTGCAGCCCGGCAGAATGATATTGGAAAGATCAGCAAGGACGTCCTCCAGGGGCTGCGCATCAAGCGGCGGCTCGGCCGGCAGGCGGGCCCGCACGTCCCCGGGCGCCACGCGGGCCATCACCGCACGGGTGCCCTCGGCGCACTCGCGCCGATAATCGGCGATCCAGTCGATCAGCTGGTGACCGAATCGGCGAAACTCCTCGTGGTCCATGGCCGAACGCCTCAGGCCGTTCCGCCGACCGTCAGCTCTTCGATCTTCAGCGTCGGCTGACCGACACCGACCGGCACGCTCTGGCCCTCCTTGCCGCAGGTCCCGACGCCCTCATCGAGCTTCAGATCATTGCCCACCATGGTGACGCGGGTCAGGACGTCCGGACCGTTGCCGATCAGTGTCGCGCCCTTCAGCGGCGCGCCCAGCCGTCCGTTCTCGATCGCATAGGCTTCACTCGCGGAGAAGACGAACTTCCCGGACGTGATGTCCACCTGCCCTCCTCCGAAATTCACCGCGTAGATGCCGCGCTCGACCGAGCGGATGATTTCCTCCGGATCATGCGGCCCGGGACGCATGTAGGTGTTGGTCATGCGCGGCATCGTCAGATGCGCGTACGACTCGCGGCGACCGTTGCCGGTGGGGCGCTGTCCCATGAGCCGCGCGTTGAGCCGGTCCTGCATGTAGCCGCGCAGGATCCCGTCCTCGATCAACGTGGTGCACTGCGTCGGAGTGCCCTCGTCATCGATATTGAGTGAGCCACGCCGCCGCGCGAGCGTGCCGTCATCGACCACCGTGCAGCCCGCGGCCGCCACGCGCTGGCCGATGCGATTGGCGAACGCCGAGGTGCCTTTGCGGTTGAAGTCGCCCTCCAGTCCATGGCCGATCGCCTCGTGCAGCAGAATGCCCGGCCATCCGGCGCCCAGCACCACCGTCATGGGACCGGCCGGCGCCGGCACGGCCTCAAGGTTCACCAACGCCTGGCGGGATGCCTCGCGCGCCAGGCGCAGCGGGGCGTCGTCTGCGACCAGCTCGGCCAGCGAGTAGCGCCCGCCGGCACCGCTGTAGCCACGCTCGCGCCGGCCGTTGTGCTCGACGAGCACCGAGACGTTGAATCGCACCAGCGGACGGACATCCGCGGCGAGCTCGCCCTCGCTATTGGCGATCAGTATCACCTGGTGCACCGCGACCAGACTCGCGGTCACATGCACGACACGCGGATCGACGCGCCGCGCCTCGCGGTCGACCCGCTCGAGCCAGGCCACCTTGTCCGCATCCGGGAGCGTCGCGAGCGGATCGGCCGGCAGGTACAGCTGGTGACCGCTGCGCTCGCGCCAGGCCGCCACCCGCCGTTCAGTGCCGTGCTCGGCGATGGCGCGCGCCGCGTGCGAGGCCTCGGTGAGCGCCGGCAGGTGGATCTCGTCCGAATAGGCGAAGCCGGTCTTCTCCCCGGCGAGCGCGCGCACGCCCACGCCCTGATCGATGCTCGCGCTGCCGTCTTTGACGATACCGTCCTCGAGCGACCAGGACTCCTGGCGGGACAGCTCGAAGTAGACATCCGCGAAGTCCACCGAGTGCGTGAGCACCTCGCCGAAGATGTTCTCCAGGCGGCCGTCGAGGCCGCTCGGACGCAGGATCAGGTCGCGGGCGAGAGTCAGCGGATCGGTACGGGTCAATTCGGTCATGAACGCCTTCCCATAGGCTCAAAAGGGAGAATCAGCCGAGCACGCGGTGCTCGAGCACCGGGAAGCGCTCCCGGTCGCGCTGCTGCACCGCAAGGTCGATGTCCGCGGTGACGCAGCCGGCACCTTGCGCCTGGCGCGCCAGCACCCGGCCCCAATGATCGACCACCAGGCTGTCGCCGTAGGTCTCGCGCCCGTTGGCATGCCGACCCGACTGACCTGCGCCGATCACGACGCAGAGGTTCTCGATCGCCCGCGCGCGCAGCAGCACGTCCCAGTGTGCCTGCCCGGTGGCTGCGGTGAAGGCCGCCGGCACGGCAAACAGCTGCGCGCCGCGCGCACTCAGCGTGCGGTACAGCTCAGGAAAGCGCACATCGTAGCAGACCGACAGGCCGAGCCGTCCGACCGGCGTGTCGAGCACGACCGCAGCGCTGCCCGGGGCGAAATGCGCCGATTCGCGGTAGCTCTCGGCGCGGTCCGGCAGCTGCACGTCGAACAGGTGGATCTTGTCGTAGCGGGCGCGCCGTTCGCCGTCGGCGTCGTACACCAGGCAGGCCGGCGCCACGCGCCCGTCGCCTGCGCCCGAGAGCGGTACGGTTCCGCCCACGATCCACAGACCGAGTTCGCGGGCGCTCGCGGCGAGAAATGCCTGGATCGGTCCGGCGCCGTCCGGTTCGCTGACCCGCCGGCGATCGGCCTCGGTTCGGCCCATGAACGCGAAATTCTCCGGTAGCACGGCCAGTTGCGCACCGCGCCCGGCCGCCGCCTCGAGCAGTGCGCGCGCCTGCTCGAGGTTGGCCTCGACCTCGGCGCCCGAGGTCATCTGGAGGGCCGCCACCGTGCTCATGCCCGAAGCGTACTCCGTCCGCCGCGCAGGCGCCTTACAGCGCCACGACGTCGAACTGATCGACGCCGTAGAGCGCCTCGACCTGCAGCCGCACCGCGCGCCCGGCGGCGCTCTGCAGCGCCCCGAGCGCCGCAGACTCCGCCTCGAGCAGCCGGTCGACGACCGCCGGGTGCGCCAGCACCAGCACCTCCCCGGCGCTCTCCTGGCGCTGCAGTTCGCGGAAGATCTCATGGCAGACCGTCTCGGCCGTCTTGACGAAGCCGCGCCCCTCGCAGGCCGGACAGGGCTCGCACAGCAGATGCGAGAGGCTCTCGCGGGTGCGCTTGCGGGTCATCTCCACCAGTCCGAGCGGGGAGAGGCTGACGATGCGGCTCTGGGCCCGATCCCCCGTGAGGGAGCGCTCCAGGGCGGCGAGGATCTGCCGCCGATGCGATTCGGCGTGCATGTCGATGAAATCGATGATGATGATGCCGCCGAGGTTGCGCAGGCGCAGCTGCCGGCCGATCGCTTCGGCCGCCTCGAGATTGGTCCGAAAGCTCGTCTCCTCGAGGTTGCGATGACCGACGTAGCCGCCGGTGTTCACGTCGATCGTGGTCATCGCCTCGGTCTGTTCGATGACCAGGTGCCCCCCGGAGCGCAGCATCACCCGGCGCTCGAGCGCGCGACCGATCTCCGCCTCGACCCCGTGCAGATCAAATATCGGCCGCGGCCCGCCGTACAGCTCCAGCCGCGCCGCCACGCCCGGCATGAACTCGTCGGCAAACTCGCGCATGCGCGCCAGGGTCTCGGCGCAATCGACCCGCACCACTTCAACGCCCCGCGAGAGCTCATCGCGCAGCAGCCGCAGCGCGAGCGGCAGATCCTCGTGGACCACCGCGCCGGGGGGCGAGGCCAGGGCGCGCTGGCGCACGTGCCGCCACAGCCGCTCGAGGTACTCAATGTCCTCGCGCAGCCCCTCGGCGGTGGCGCCCTGCGCGGCCGTGCGCAGGATGAACCCGCCGCCCTGCGGGCGCAGCTGCCCGAGCAGCGTCTTCAGCCGCACGCGCTCGTCCTCCTCCTCGATCTTGGCCGACACGCCGATGCCTTCACCCTGCGGCAGGTACACCAGGTAGCGGGCCGGCAGCGTGACGAACGTCGTCAGGCGCGCCCCCTTGGTGCCGATCGGATCCTTGATCACCTGCACCAGCAGCTCATCGCCCGGGCTGAGCAGCCGGCGCACGTCGACTTCGGGGGTCGTGCCGGTCGGTGCCGGCTCGCCCTCCTCGAGCGGCGGGCGCACGATGTCATCGACGTGCAGAAACGCGGTGCGCTCGAGCCCGATGTCGAGGAAGGC
The DNA here is from genome assembly GCA_021849615.1 of Pseudomonadota bacterium. GTDB lineage: Bacteria > Pseudomonadota > Gammaproteobacteria > Steroidobacterales > Steroidobacteraceae > 13-2-20CM-66-19. The sequence continues at coordinate 33,281 of JAJZSQ010000002.1, read as the reverse complement.
GGCCTGCATGCCGGGCAGCACCCGCATCACGCGGCCCTTGTACAGGTTGCTCACCAGCCGCCGGCGGCTGGCGCGCTCGATGAAAATCTCCTGGACGATGTTCTCTTCGATGAGCGCGGCGCGCGTCTCGCGCGGCCCAACGTTGATCAGGATCTCCCTCAAGCGCGACTGCCCCGCCAGACGGCGATGCCGGCGGCGCGCAGCAGCTCGGCCGTCTCCGCGAGCGGCAGCCCCACCACCCCGGAGTAACTGCCCGAGAGCGACTCGACGAACACCGCGCCGTAGCCCTGGATGGCGTAGCCGCCGGCCTTGTCGCGCGGCTCGCCGCTCTGCCAGTACGCTTCACGTTCCGCCAACGTCAGCTCGCGCAATCGCACCGAAGTGGCGCTGACGCGCACCTCGACGCTGCGCTCGCTCGCCAGCGCCACGGCGGTGAGCACCTGGTGCACCCGCCCCGACAGCCGGCCCAGCATCGCGAGCGCATCGGCGCGATCGACGGGTTTGCCGAACACCACCCCGTCGAGCACCACCGCGGTATCGGCCGCCAGCACCGGCAGGCGCTCCCCGCGATGGCGCACCGTCATCGCCTTCTCCACCGCCAGCCGCTCGACGTAATCGTGCGGGGACTCTGCGGGCAGGGGATTTTCATCGAGGTTCGCCGGCACCGCCTTGTGCGCCACGCCGATCTGCCAGAGCAGATCGCGCCGCCGCGGCGAGGCGGAGGCGAGGCACACGAGCGCAGGGGTGGGCTCTGAGGTCATCAGTCGCGATGATACGGGTGATGGGCCAGGATGCTAAGCGCCCGGTACAGCTGCTCGGCGAGCACGACCCGCACCAGTGCATGCGGCAGGGTGAGCGCCGAGAGCGACAGCAGCAGGTCGGCCCGCGCGCGCACTTCGGGTGCAAAGCCGTCCGGCCCGCCAATCAGGAAGGTGAGGTCCTGCCCCGCGTGCATCCGCGCGGCCAGCCAGTCGGCGAACGGGCGGGTCGGCATCTGCCGGCCGTGTTCATCGAGCGCCACGACGAATTCTCCGTCCTGCAGCGCCGCGAGTATCTTGCGACCCTCGGTCTCGATGGCGCGGTGCGGATCCTGGCCGGCGCTGCGCCGACCGGGCTCGATCTGCACCAGCGTGAGCTTCAGCTGAGGGCCGAGGCGACGCGCGTATTCCTCGTATCCCTGACTCACCCAGGTCGGCGGCCGGGTGCCGACGGCGATCAGCCGCACGCGCATGGCGGGCGCCCCCGGGGCCGCTAGGGATGGCTGGCCGTGTGTACGGGGGGCTCGGCCGCCGGACCGGCTTCCCAGAGCCGCTCCAGAGCGTAGAACTCGCGCACCCGCGGCAGCATCACGTGCACGACGATGTCCTGCAGGTCCACCAGGACCCATTCGCCTTCGCGCTCGCCCTCCATGCCGAGCGGACGCACGCCGTGCACCTTGGCCTGCGCAACCACGTGCTCGGCGAGCGAACGGACGTGCCGGTCGGAGGTGCCGGACGCGATCACGAGCGTGTCGGCGACGTCGGTCAGGCCGCGCACGTCGATGACCTTGAGGTTCACGGCCTTCATGTCGTCAAGTGCGCCGAGCACGACGCGCAGCAACGCTGCGGCGCCCTTGGCGCGTGCGCGGGATCGGGTGGTCTTGCCGCGTCGCGCGGGAGTTCGGGTGGTCATGTTTGCGGAGAATAGCACTGGGTGTCGAGCAGAAGACGGCGCACCTCATCCGGCACGAGATAGCGCGGATCGCGCCCGGCGAGGATAAGCTGGCGCAGTTCGGTCGAGGAGATCTCGAGCTGCGTCACGGCGTGGATGTAGACCTTGCCGGCGGGCTGCTCGTGCAGGTCGCGGATCGAGCCGGTGCCGTGATCGACCATGACCTCCCCGAGCGGGCCGTGGGTCGGCGCCTTCCAGCCGGGTCGGTGCGCGACCACGACGTGCGCCAGCGCGAGCAGCTCCCGCCAGCGATGCCAGTGGGGCAGCCCGAGAAACGCGTCCATGCCGAGCAGCAGGCACAGCGAACGGTGCGGATGCTCGACGCGCAGCTCCGCGAGGGTATCCACCGAGTACGACACGCCGCTGCGGCGCATCTCGCGGTCATCGACGGTGAAGGCCGGCTCGCCGGCGACCGCCGCACGCACCATGCGCAGCCGCAGCTCGGCATTGGCGATGGTCTGCTCGCGGTGCGGCGGATTGCCGGTGGGCAGGAACCGCACCTCGGTGAGCCGCAACAGCTGGCGCAGCTCGAACGCCGTGCGCAGGTGGCCGTAATGGATCGGGTCGAAGGTACCGCCGAACAGTCCGATGGGTTGCATGATTTCCGTGCACTCGGCCGTGCGCGGCGCACGGCCCTTCGGGCGCTATTTGAACATGGATTGCGGCGCCGACACGGCTGGCCGCGCACACAGGTCGGCCGCGAGCAGCGCCATCTCGTCCCAGGGGTCCCCGCGCAGCCGTCCCTTGATCATGCGGTCGGCGCGCGCGGCGCGCACGATCAGCGCCCGCAGCGAGAGCCGTCCGGCGCGGCGTACCGCCGCATCGAGCCCGGCAGTGGGCCGCTGCCAGCCGCGCCCACCGCCGCCCGGACGCTTAAGCGCCCCGGCCAGATCGCGCAGCGCCTTGGTCAGGGCCCAGAGCACCAGCGTCGGCTCGGTGCCCTCGGCACGCAGTCCGGCGAGCACGCGCAGCGAGCGGCCGGGGTCCCCGGCGAGCGCCGCTTCGGACAGCCGGAACACATCGAAGCGGGCGCTGTCGGCGAGCGCCTCGAGTGCCCCGGCGCCGCTGGCCCCGGACCCGAGCAGCTGGAGCTTCTCGAGCTCCTGATGTGCGGCGAGGAGATTGCCTTCGGTGCGCGCGGCGAGCAGCTCGAGCGCCTGTGCATCGAGCGACAGGCCGAGCCGCCGGCTGCGCGCGCGCAGCCAGGGAATGAACTTGCCCGGCTCCACCGGCCAGACCGGCACCCACGCGCCGTGCTGCTCGACCGCCTGGACCCATTTGGCCGACTGGGCATCGCGGTCGAGCCGCGGACCGAGGATCAGCAGCACCGTGTCAGGATCGGCTCGCTCGAGCAGCGTCACCAGCACCGCTCCCCCGGCCGCACCCGGACGCGCGCTCGAGAGCCGCACCTCGAGCACCCGGCGCGAACCGAACAGCGACAACGTGCCGGCCGAGGCGCGCACGCCCTCCCAGTCCGCGGCCCGCTCGATGAAATGCACGTCGCGTTCGGTGAAGCCCAAGGCTCGAGCGCGTGCGCGCACCGCATCAGCGGCCTCTGCAGCGAGCAGCGGCTCGTCACCTGAGATCAGGTACGCCGGCAGCACTTTTTGCGCGAGGTGGGCCTCGAGGCTGTCAGAGGTGAGTTTCAAGCGGGAGCGTCGCGGACGGCAGGAGCAGCGATTATAACCGGGGCAGAGCCGGCGCAACCGGGCATTCTTGGGCCTGCCCGCACCGATCTGCTACGCTGAAAAGCACCATGACGAGTGCTCAACGACCCGCCGGCGCGCGCCGCCGGCTGTATCCGCCCCTGAAGGCCTACCGCACCGGCCGGTTGCGCGTCTCGGACCTGCACGAGATCTACTTCGAGGAAAGCGGCAACCCGCAGGGCAAGCCGGCCGTGTTCCTGCACGGCGGCCCCGGCGGCGGCACCGACCCGAAGATGCGCCGCTTTTTCGACCCGGCGCACTATCGCATCGTGCTGTTCGATCAGCGCGGCTGCGGCAAGAGCCGGCCGCACGCGGAGCTGCGCCAGAACACCACGTGGGATCTGGTCGCGGACATCGAGCAGCTGCGCGAGCACCTCGGCATCGAGCGCTGGCTGGTGTTCGGTGGCTCATGGGGCTCGACGCTGGCGCTCGCCTACGCGCAGGCGCACCCGGGGCGCGTCACGGAGCTCGTGCTGCGCGGCATTTTCATGCTGCGCCGCTGGGAACTGGAGTGGTTCTACCAGAACAGCGGCGGCGCTGCGGCCCTGTTCCCGGACCTGTGGGAACAGTATCTCGAACCGATTCCGCCGGCCGAGCGCGCCGACCTGATACGCGCCTACTACGCCCGCCTCACGAGCGAGGACCGCACCGAGCGCGCCCGCGCCGCGCAGGCCTGGTCGGGATGGGAAGGCGCGACGAGTTATTTGCGCACCTCGGAACAGTACGTCGCCAAATTTGCTGCGGGCGCCTACGCCGAGGCGTTCGCCCGCATCGAGTGCCATTACTTCGTCAACGGCGGTTTCTTTCGCAGCGATGCGCAGCTGCTCGAGGACATCGGCCGGATCCGGCACATCCCGGCGGTGATCGTCCAGGGCCGCTACGATGTGGTCTGTCCGATGCGCAGCGCCTGGGACCTGCGCCGGGCCTGGCCGGAGGCGGACCTGCGCATCGTGCCCGATGCCGGACACTCCGCGTTCGAGCGCGGCAACCTGCACGAGCTGGTGAGCGCCACCGACCGGTTCCGCTGAGCGGACCGGTACGCAGAAGAGGCGGTAGCATCGTCCCATGAAACTCACCCTCACACAGCGCCTGCGACGGCGCCGGACCACCCGCCCAGCGCAAGGCCGCGCACCGCGTGCGCGAGCAGTGGCGCTCGGGGCGGCCACCGCGCTGCTCGGTGCAATTCTCGGCGCGGCCGCACCCGCCCGCGCCGCCACCGACGTCAACGTGCTGTACGCCGGTTCACTGGTGAATCTCATGGAGCAGGCGATCGGTCCGGCCTTCGATCAGGCGAGCGGCGATCGCTTCCGCGGCTTTGCCGGCGGCTCGAAGCTGCTCGCCAACGAGATCGCCGCACGGCTGCGCCGGGCCGATGTGTTCATCAGCGCCGCGCCGTCGATCAACGCTCGGCTGATGGGCCGGCACGAGGGCCGTTGGATCGGCGCCTACCTCACCTTCGCCCGCTCACCGCTGGTGATCGGCTACAACCCGCAGAGCCGCTTCGCGCCGCTGTGGCGCTCACGGCCGTGGTACCAGGTGCTGCAGCAGCCGGGCCTGCGCCTGGGCCGCACCGACCCGAAACTCGACCCGAAGGGGGCGCTCACCGTGCGTCTGCTGCGCCGCGCAGCGGTTCGCTACCACCTGCCGGGACTGGCGCACCGCGTGCTCGGCGGGGCGGAGAATCCCGCCCAGGTGCTGCCCGAGGAGACGCTGCTCGGGCGGCTGCAGTCCGGGCAGCTCGATGCCGGGTTCTTCTACTCGACCGAGACCGCCGCGGCCGGGATTCCGGCGGTCCGGCTGCCGCCCAAACTCACCCCCGAGGCCCTGTATACCGTCGCACTGGTTCGGGACGCCCCGCATCGGCGCGCCGGGGTGGCCTTCATCAAATTTCTGCTCGGCCCCGTCGGCCGCAAGCTGATGCGGGCACACGGCCTGAGGGTGTTCGCACCCGTCGCGAGCGGCGATGAGCGGACGCTGCCCGGCCCGCTGCGCCGGCTGCTGCACGACGGCGCACACCGATGAGCCACGCGCGCCCGGGGGCTGGCGCCCGCGGGCCGACGCGTCCGCCCGCCTAGCCGCGCCGCCGCGCCGCCGTGTCGCGATCGCTCGCCTCGCCTCTGCCCTGGCTCGCCGCACTGCTGGCGATGTATCTGCTCGCCCCGCTGCTGGCCGGCGTGCAGGCGGCGGCCGCGACACACTGGAGCAGCGTCGATTACGGCGCACTGGCGCATGCCTGCGCCGTATCGCTCGCCAGCGCGAGCCTCGCAACGGCACTGACGGCGCTGTGCGGCATCCCGCTCGGCTGGCTGCTCGCGCGCGTGCGCGGCCGCGCCATGAGTGTGCTCGGACTGCTCGTGCAGCTGCCTCTGGCATTGCCCCCGCTCGCCAGCGGCGTGCTGCTGCTGTTCCTGCTCGGCTACCACGGTCCGCTCGGACGGCTCGCCCACGGTGCGCTCACGGACTCCTTCGCCGGCATCGTGCTCGCCGAAACTTTCGTGTCCGCACCGTTCGTCATCATCGCGGCGCGTTCGGCATTTGCCGCGATGGATCCGGCGATCGAGGATGTCGCCGCGACGCTCGGCCGCGGCCGGCTCGCGGTGTTCCTGCGCGCGACGTTGCCGACGACACGAGCGGCGCTGCTCGCCGGTCTGCTGCTCGCATGGCTGCGTGCGTTCGGAGAATTCGGGGCCACGGTGATGGTCGCCTACCATCCCTACTCGCTGCCGGTGTACACCTACGTGGCTTTCGGCGAACAGGGTCTGCCCGCGATGCTGCCGGTGTTGCTGCCGGCGCTCGTGCTGGCGCTGGGGGTGATGGCCCTGAGCACCCTCGCCGGTACCCGGCGCGCGGCCCGCGCCCGGGCGCCGATCACGCCGCGCCGAGCGGTGAGTACCCCGCCGTACGCCGCGCCCGAACTGCCGCCCGCTCCAGGCGGTCTGTCGTTCTCGTTCGAAAAATCTCTGCGCGGCTTCTCGCTCGCGGTGCACTGGCAGAGCACGGCACGCCGGCTCGCGATCCTCGGGCCGTCCGGCTCCGGCAAATCACTGACACTGAAATTGATCGCGGGCCTGGAGCGCTGCCCGCACGGCACGACACACATCGGCACGCGCGAGTTGAGCACATTGCCGCCCGAGGCGCGGCGCATCGGCTACGTGCCACAGAGTTATGCGCTCTTTCCGCACCTGGACGTGCAGGGTCAACTCGCCTTCCCGGCCGGCGCCGACCCGGCACTCGCGGCCCGCTGGCTCGAGCGGCTCGGGCTCGGCGCACTCGAACATCGTCGGCCCGCGGAGCTGTCCCTGGGTCAGCAGCAGCGCGTCGCGCTCGCCCGTGCCCTGGTGCGGCCCACCGAGCTGCTGCTGCTCGATGAGCCGTTCTCCGCGCTGGATGCGCCGCTGCGCGCGGCGCTGCGTCGCGAGTTACGTGCGCTGCAGGCGGAACTGCCGGTGGTCACGCTGCTCGTGACCCACGATCCGGGCGAGGCACTGCTGCTCGCCGATGACATCCTGGTGTTGGCCGAGGGCCGCCCGCTGCAAAGCGGTCCGGCGGCCGAGGTGCTCCGCCGTCCGGTCAATGAGCTCGCCGCCCGTCTGCTCGGCGCTGAGGACGTCAACACTGCCCTCAGTGCAGGAACACACGAGCTCGCCCTCGGGCGCGCCACGACGCTCGTGGTTCCCGGCGCAGCGCTGCCCGCCGGACGGGTCGGCTGGAGCGTGCCGGCCGACCGCGTCTGGCTGCACGAGAGCGGCCGTTACGGCGGTATCGTCGAGCGCCGTACGGATGGACCACTACCGCGAGCGCTGATCCGATTCGGGGATGCGCTGATCGGCGCGGCGTGCGCCGCCGATCTGCCGGCGGGACAACCCTGCCGGTTCGATCTGGACGCCGAGCGGATCCAGGTCTGGCCGCTCGAGTGACGCCTGCGGCCAACGACGCCGGCGCGCGACATTCGGCCCCGCGCGTTGTGAGGGTCCGCGGCGCGGCGTATCATCGATTCGGCTCGCGGATAAACAACGATCGGTCCGCCGGATCAACGGCCACCTGGGCGGCTCCGGCAATCCAACGAACACAGAGCTCGCGCTCTACAGGGGACAGCATGGGCATCATCACCTGGTTGATTGTCGGTCTGATCGCCGGCTGGGGCGCCGGTAAAGTCATGAAAGGGGGCGGCTACGGGGTCCTGATGGACATCGTGCTCGGGATCCTCGGCGGCCTGCTCGGCGGATGGCTGTTCGGTGTACTGGGCATCTGGCACGGTGGCAGCCTGATCGGCTCGATCATCGTCGCGTTCATCGGCGCGGTCATCCTGGTCTGGATCACGCGGCTGCTGAAGAAGGCCTGAGCGGAGCGGCGCGGCCCGCCGCCGCGGAGCCGAACGTGATCGTGCACGACCCGCCGCGATGCCCACTTCCGGGCATCGCGCTGCGCGGGCTCGTGGACGAGGATCTGCCGGACTGGTACGCGTATCTGTCGGATCCGGCAGTCATCGAGCACACGAGTTGGGATCTGCACGGACCGGAGTCGCTCGCGGCGCTTCTGCGCCGCTACCTATCGCAAGACCCGGCCGCCCCGCTGCGCTTCGCCATCATCGACGAGCGATTCGGCCGCCTGCTCGGGACGATCGGCTTGCATACGATCTCGCTCGAGCACCGCAGCGCCGAACTCGCCTACGATCTCGCGCGCCCGTACTGGGGCCGCGGAATCGCTACCGCGGTCTGCGGCGCCGTCACGGCCTGGTCGTACGCAACTCTCGGCTTGCAGCGACTGCAGGCCACGGTGTTGGAGACGAACCTGCGCTCCGAGCGCGTCCTGTTCAAGTGCGGCTTCGCGTTCGAGGGCCTGCTGCGCGCCTACCGTCAGGTGCGCGGTGCACCTGGAAATTTCAAAATGTATGCGCGACTCGCCAGCGATCCTGCGGGTGTCACCTGAAACCGTGACCTGCCCCAGTGGGGCCACGCTACCACGGGAAGGATGTCAGATGGCGGTCGGGAGCCGCACCCGGCTCGCTCATCTCAGGTTCCTTCCCGAGGATAACCGACCGTCTGCGCGAACGTGACGAACTGCTCGCGCGGCAGCTGCAGCGCACGGGTCAGTGCCCGATAGTCGATCGCGCCGCGGAACACCGTACCGAGCCCCTCGGCGGCACAGCACAGATACACGTTCTGCCCGATGAATGCGGCGTCCACCGACGCATACAGGCGACGCTCGACGAGCGACAGACCGCTCATCCGCTCGCCGTGCGCGACGTAGATCAGATCGAGCGGCGCTGTTCCGGCAAACTCCTGAGTGCCCGTCGCGACGCGAATATCGTTCGGCAAGTGTGCGATGAGCATGCGGCCCTGCGGCTCGAATAGCCATACGCCATCCGCCATCGCAACATACACTTCGATGACCATCACGTGACGCCAGTACGGCGCCGTACGCTCGCCGCTGTCGCGATTGACGCCATAGGCGGCCCACAGCAGGGTGGAGAGCACTTGGGGGGTGAGCGGACGGTCGGAGAACTCACGGGTCGAGCGTCGCTGCGCGAGCGCCGAGTACAGTGGCATCCCGCCGCGGACCCTGGGCGGTGGCAAGGCCAGCAGACCTTCGCGCGCTCGGCTGCGTTTGGGGCGTGCCGCAAGAGACAGTTTTGGCTGAGAGGCTGCACGAAGAGTTGGGTTCATGGCGGTCCGCTCCTGAGCGCCGCGCGCCTGCGCTATGCCGGCATCTGATACGCCCAGTCGGGGTGCGCCGACAGTGAGGGAAATCCCTAAGCCTCTCCGTTCCGGCACTACTCCCCCTCGAGTCGGTCGGCCCGCGAGGCGCTTGCTGCGGGCTCTACGGATGGCGGATGTCGCCGCGGTGCCCGACAGTGCGGTGCACGTGGCCGGCGACTGCGGCGGCGCTGCGTGTGCAGGCACGTGCCGCTGAATCGGATCGGGGCCCCCCGCGCGCTGCATGAGTCGTTCGAACCGCACCCTCACGTCCCCCGCGGCTCCATCGCTGCCGGCAAAGCTCGCGTACCTGGCCGATCCGCGCCACTACACGCCACGACCGCGCTCGATCGGGTGCATCGAAACGCACTACGCCTGGGTATTTCTCGTCGGATCGTACGCCCTGAAGCTGAAGAAGCCGATGCGCCAGACCTCGATGGACTACCGCACCCTCGCGGACCGGGAGCGGGCGTGCCGCACCGAACTGCAGCTGAACCGACGGCTCGCCCCGTCGGTGTATCTCGGCCTCGCGGCGCTGAAGCAGACGCGCACCGGACGACTTTCGCTGCGGTCGGGAACACGGGTCGTCGACTGGCTCGTGCGGATGCGCAGGCTCGCGCCAGGGCGCAGCCTCGAGCGGACGCTTGTGCGCCGTGGCGTCACGGAGCGCGACTGGACCCGGCTGACGGCAACGCTCGCGGGGTTCTTCGCAGGCGCCGAGCGGCGGCCGATGGGCGAGGCAGCGTATCTGGCGCGGCTGCGGCGGCAGACGGACAGCACGGCCCGGGCGTTGTGCGCGGCCGACCTCGGCCTCGATGCGCGCCGGGTGGCGGCGCTGGCGAAGGTTCAGCGGCAGTTCCTCACCACGCACGGAGCGCTCCTGCGCGGACGCGCCGCGCAACTGCGTGACGGGCACGGCGATCTTCGACCCGAGCACGTGTTCCTCGATTCGCGCGCCTCGCGGCTGTGCGTGATCGACTGTCTGGAGTTCGACGCCGACCTGCGGCGGCTCGATCCGGCCGAGGAAATCGCGTTCCTGGCACTCGAATGCGCGCGCCTCGCGGACGCCCGCAGCGCCTCGCGCCTGATTGCGCATTACCGCCGCTCGAGCGCCGACCGCGCACCGGCGGCGCTGATCGACTTCTACATGAGCCGTCGCGCCGCGGTGCGCGCCCAGATCAGCGCCTGGCATCTGCGCGATGCGGCCTTCGCGCTCGAGCAGCCGGCCTGGCGCGCCCGCGCCGAGTCGTACCTCGCCGATGCACTGCGCCTGGGACGCCGTGCGCTGAGCCGCGCCGGCCGAACGGCCACCGGGGCCCGTGGTGCGGCCCGCCGGGTCACTCCCCGGGGCGCACCGGCCACTGCTCGAGCAGCGGCGCCACCGCAACGCCGCTCGCCATCCGCTGCACGACCTGGCCGAGCAGCGGCGCGACCGACAGCGTGACGAGTTTGCCCGAGGCCTGCGCCCCGCTCACCGTCGGTACGTCGAGCCCGACACTGTCGGTCACGACGATGCCGCGGATGGCTTCGGCCGCTGCCAGCGCATCGAGGCCGCTCGGCTGCGGTGCGTGCGTGACGGCGACGTAGACGGATTCGGCCCCGGCCCGCCGGCAGGCGTGCGCCGCACGAATCAGCGTCCCGCCCGTGGCGCACAGATCATCGAGCACGATGACGGTGCATCCGGTCACGTCCCCGAGCAGACTCCCGCTCGAGACGACATCCCTCGCGCGGCGCTTGGTGACAAACGCCAGTTCCACCTCGCGACCGAGGTGCGCGATGAGCTGCTCGCGGAAAATCTGTGCGCGCTTGATGCCACCGACGTCCGGGGAGACCACGGCGAGCCGCGCCGAGGGGTTTTGGCCGGCGAAGTGCGCCGCCATCATCGGGATGGCGGTCAGGTGAACGGTTGGAACCCGGAATGCATTGTCGAACGCCGCCGGGTTGTGCACATCCAGACCGATGACCACACCCGCATGTGCTGCTTCGAGCAGTTCCGCAACGTACCGGGCGCTGACCGGATCGCGCAGTTGTGTGCGCCGGTCCTTGCGGGCGAACGCCAGGTACGGCACGAGCACCGTCGCGGAGCGGGCACCGGCGTCATGCAGCCCTTGCAACAGAAACAACAGCCGCACCAGGCGCTCGCACACCGGCACCGCCGGGCTCGCGGCGAGCGACTGCACGACGAACGTCTCGCAGCCGCGCACCGACTGCAGCGGCCGCAGTTTGAATTCTCCGCCCTCGAAGCGGCGCGCCTCGATCGGCAGCAGCGCCATACCTGCCTCGCGCGCGACGGCCGCGCCGAGCACACCACTCTCGTCGAGGGCGAGCAGCACGGCCTCGGCGGCCATCAGCCCGCCTCGCGTTGCACTCGCCCGAAGGCCGGGGCGCACAGGTGCTGCTCGAACCAGGCTCCGGCAAGCGCCGAGACGTGCTCCAGCGCACCGGGCTCGGCAAATAGATGCGTCGCGCCCGGCACGACTTGCAGACGAGCCACCCCGCGCAGTTGCGCGAGCGCCGCGCGATTCAACGCCAGGACCTGCCGGTCATTGCCGCCGACGATGAGCAGCGTCGCGGCGCGCACCGCCCCGAGCATCGGTCCGGCGAGGTCCGGTCGGCCGCCGCGGGACACCACCGCCCGAACGTACGGCAGGCGGGCGGCAGCGGCGAGCGCGGCGGCCGCCCCCGTGCTGGCGCCGAAATACCCCAGAGGCAGATCCGGCAGCGCGGGCTGCGCGCGGACCCAGGCCGTGGCCGCGGCCAGCCGGTCCGTCAACCGCGCGATGTCGAAACGCATCGCCCCCGTCACCGCATCGAGGCGCGCCTCCTGCACCGTCAGCAGATCGAACAGGAGCGTGGCGAGCCGGAACGCCGAGAGGTACTGGGCAACGTAGGTGTTGCGCGGACTGAGTCGGCCACTGCCGCTGCCATGCGCGAACAGGACGAGCCCGCGGGCGCCCCGGGGCACGCGCAGCAGGCCCTCGAGTCTCACCGTTGCGAGCTCGATCGCCACTGTGCGTGCGCGCACGGTGTTCATGACAGTCTCATTCGGCCATGGCGGGCTCGGTGCGACCCTTTGCGAGCAAACGCGAGACCTCGGTGTCCTCGAGCTGCTCGAAATGCTCGTACCACTCCCCGATGGCCATCAGTTGCGGCGGAACGTGCACGATCACGACGTCGTCCGCTTCGGCGCGAATGGGTCCGAGCGCCGCGTGCGAGGCCACAGGGGCTGCCGCAATGATGTGCGCAGCACCGGCCTTGTGCGCGGCACGGACGGCCGCGAGCATGGTCCAACCGGTAGCGATTCCGTCATCGACCAGGATGACCGTCTTGTCCGTGAGCGTCAGGGGTGCAAGTCCCGCCCGGAATACCCGTTCGCGACGCTCCAACTCGCGCCGCTCACGCACCACCCGCGCGTCGAATGCCGCGGCGAGGTCGTCGCCGTCGCGCACGATGTGCGGATCGCGCACTGTAATGCCGCCCCACGCAATGGCGCCGATGGCAAACTCCGCCTGCCCCGGCATCCCGATCTTGCGCACCAGCATCACATCGAGCGGTGCGCCCAGGCGGGCTGCGACCTCGACGGCGACCGCGACTCCGCCGCGCGCCAAGCCGAGCACGATCCACGGCGGATGCAGCCCTTTGCGCTTCAATTCGCGGGCGAGGGCCACACCCGCGGCCGCTCGGTCGATGAATCTGTGCAGCAGCGCCATGATGATCGGTGCCGAGGAGAGCTTCCGGCGGGCCCCTCATGGGGCTCCGGTCCCGGTGAGGACACGAGCGCACACTATGCAATGCCGCGGCAGATCCGCCATACGGAAATACCACGGCGTGGCGCGACCCGAAGCGCAGCCGTCCTGGCCGCAGCGCTTGACGGCCACGGACGATGCGGTTGCAATGCGCCACGCCCTTCGACCCGGAGATGAGCCCGCCGTGAACGCCCACGCGATCGAACAGATCGAGATCAAGATCGCCTTTCTGGAGCGGGCCAACGCCGAACTCAGCGACGTGGTGTTCCGCCAGCACCGGGACATCGAGGCTCTGCGCGAGCAGATTGGGGCGCTCGCCTCACGCCTGCAGACCTACGAATCAGACGTCACACCGCGCACGCCGGAAGAGGAACGCCCGCCGCATTATTGAGCGGCGCGGCCGACTCGCATGCGCTGCGCCAGCGCATCGGCCTCGGCCGGGCAGGTCCGTGCGTGCCGCCGGACCGGTCGGTCAGTCCCGGCACCGCCCGGTAGGCCGGTCCGATGCGTCGGTCAGGGCGTGACGGCGCAGCCATGCGCGCGCATCCTCGGCGTCACGCTCGAACCAGGCCTGCGTGCTGCCCAGACGGAAGCTGTAGCCCCACGCGTCCATATCTGCACATATCCGCTCGCGCCCGACACCGGCCAGTGCATCCGACAGCAGCACCTGCAGATAGCACACGGCGGACTCCTCCGCATCGTCGCCGCCGGCATTGGTGTCGAGTGCAGCGCGACGCTCGGGACTCATGCAGATGAAATGACACGCCTCGTGCAGGATGGAGTGCACTGGCGTATCGGGCCGGGCGTAGAGCGTCTCGCCGCGCAGCCCCGCCTCACACTCGCCCCAAAAGGAACCCGGGATCGGCTCATCGGCGGCCAACAGCTCGAGCCTCATCCCGTAGCGCGCCAGCAGCGCCGCCACGCTCGCCGGCCCGAGCACGGCGAGCCTCAGTACATCGCTCGTCACAGCTTGGCGAGTCGGCGCATCACGATGTCGGCGAGCTCCCGCCCCATCGCTCCGGTGAGAATCGCCTGCTCGTGCTCGGTGGCGAGCAGCAGGTTCTCGCTGAATGTGTAGGAGCGCGAGGTCCGCACGGTCTGCTTCTCAAGCAGCGTCTTGCCGCCGGCGATCACCGAGAACTGCACCGCGTAGACCACCTCGTACTCGGTCGGCCGGTTGGTGGCCGATACCGACAGGACCCGCTTCACCCGGCTCTCGTGCACGACGATAATCGCCGTGGCATGGGCAGGCCCGCGGACCGGATGGGCCCCGGAGATCAGCAGGTCGCGACGCAAGCTGTGCACGAAGTCACTCTGCTGGTCGGACGCCTGGAGGTAGGGCCGGCGCATCACCGCCGGCAGCACCGTGCGGCCTTCCAGATGAAAGCCGCAGCCCGCCAGCAGCAGCACGGCGGAGGCGGCCCAGGCGCAAGCGAAGCGGCGCAGCAGGGTGGATTTCACGGCGGCTCAGACCACGATGTTGATGAGTTTGCCGGGCACGACGATGACCTTGCGGATCGGCTGACCCGCGACGAAACGGGTGACCTGCTCGTCGGCGAGCGCCGCTTCGCGCACCAGCGCCTCGTCGGCGCCGGCGGACACCTGGATGCGCCCGCGCAGCTTGCCGTTGACCTGCACGACCAGCTCGACCGTGTCCTGCACCAGCGCGGCGGCGTCGACCTCGGGCCAAGGCTCATCGACCACGGCGCGCTCGTGTCCGAGCGCCTGCCACAGCGCATGGCTCAGGTGCGGCACGATCGGGGCGAGCACCAGGGTGATGATCTCGAGCGCCTCGTGCCGCGCGGCGCGGCCGCCGGGGGTCGCGTCATCGAAGCGCCCGACCGCATTCAGCAGTTCCATGCATGCGGCGATCGCCGTGTTGAAATTGCGCCGGCGGCCGATGTCGTCGGTCGCCTTGGCGAGTGCCTGATGCGCGGCGCGGCGCAGGGCCCGCTGCGGCGGGCTCAGCTGCGTCGCCTCGAGCCGCGGCGGCAAACCGCCGCTGACGTGCTCGTAAACCGCAGTCCACACGCGCCGCAGGAACCTCGAGGCGCCCTGCACGCCCTCGTCCGACCACTCGAGGGTCTGCTCCGGGGGCGCCGCGAACATCGTGAACAACCGGGCGGTGTCCGCCCCGAAACGGGCCACCAGGCCCTCCGGATCGACGCCGTTGTTCTCGGACTTGGACATCTTGCCGAGGCCACCGTACTCGACCCGCACGGCCTGCCCGTCCGGCCCGCTCACCTCGAAGATCTCCGAGCCGTCCGCAGCGCGCTGCGTGCGCACGTCGGCCGGGTTGTAGTAGCGGCGCCGGCCGTCGGCCGCGACGTTCGAGTAGATGTGATTGAGCACCATGCCCTGGGTGAGCAGGTTGGTGAACGGTTCGTCGCAGTGCACCAGTCCCAGATCGCGCATGACTTTGGTCCAGAAGCGCGAGTACAGCAGGTGCAGGATGGCGTGCTCGATGCCGCCGATGTATTGATCGGCCGGCAGCCAGTAATCGGTGCGCGCATCGACCATCGCCTGGTCCTGATCCGGACAGGCGTAGCGCAGGTAGTACCAGGATGAGTCGACGAACGTGTCCATGGTATCGGTTTCGCGGCGTGCGGTGCGCCCACAGCGCGGGCATTCGCAGCGGTAGAACGCGGCGGATTTCGCCAGCGGATTGCCGCTGCCGTCCGGCACCAAGTCCTCCGGCAGGCGCACCGGCAACTGCTCATCCGGCACCGGCACCTCACCGCAATGCTCGCAGTGGATGAGCGGAATCGGGCAGCCCCAGTAGCGCTGGCGCGAGATGCCCCAGTCGCGCAACCGGTACTGCACGCGTTTGCGGCCGAGGCCGCCCCGTTCCAACTGCGCGGCGATGGCATCGACCGCGGCCTGAAAATCGAGTCCGGAGAACTCCCCGGAGTTCACCGTAATGCCGTGCTCGCCATAAGCGCTCTGCCAAGGCGCCTCGATGTGCTCGTAGGCGCCGTTCGCCGAACGGACCACCATGGCGATCTCGATGCCGTTGCGGCTGGCGAATTCGAAATCCCGCTCGTCGTGGGCCGGAACGCCCATCACCGCGCCTTCGCCGTAGCTCATCAGCACGTAGTTGGCGACCCAGACCTCGATCGGCTTGCCGGTGAAAGGATGCAGCACGTGCAATCCGGTGCGCATGCCTTTCTTCTCCTGGGTGGCCACATCGGCCTCCATGACGCTGCCGCGGCGGCATTCCTCGATGAAGGCGGCGAGCTCGGCATTGCCGGCGCCCGCGGCAAGTGCCACCGGGTGCTCGGCAGCCACGGCCATGAACGTCACGCCGTAGAGCGTGTCGACGCGCGTGGTAAAGACCTTGAGGGTCCCCTCGGCACCGAGCGCGTCGCGCGTGTCGGGCGCATACGGGAAGGCGACCTCACAGCCCTCGCTGCGGCCGATCCAGTTCGCCTGCATGAGCTTCACGCGCTCCGGCCAGCCCGGCAGCTGCTCGAGGTCCCCGAGCAGCTCCTCGGCATAGCGCGTGATGTTGAGGTAATACATCGGGATCTCGCGCTTCTCGATCAGTGCCCCGGTGCGCCAGCCGCGCCCCTCGATCACCTGTTCGTTGGCGAGCACCGTCTGGTCGAGCGGATCCCAGTTGACCACCCCGGTGCGCCGGTACGCGATGCCCTTCTCGAGCATGCGCAGGAACAGCCACTGGTTCCAGCGGTAGTAGGTCGGGTCGCAGGTCGCCAGCTCACGGCTCCAGTCGATGCCGAAACCGAGCGATTTGAGCTGGTGGCGCATGTACTCGATGTTCTGGCGCGTCCAGCGGGCCGGCGGCACGCCGTTGCCCATGGCGGCATTCTCCGCCGGCAGCCCGAATGCGTCCCAGCCCATCGGCTGCAGCACGTTGCGCCCCTGCATGCGCATGTAGCGGGCGAGCACATCGCCGATCGTGTAGTTGCGCACATGCCCCATGTGCAGCCGGCCCGACGGATAGGGGAACATCGAGAGGCAGTAGAACTTCTCCCGACCGGGCACTTCGCGCACGTTGAACGTGCCGTTCGTTTCCCAATACTGCTGCGCCGCGCGCTCGACGGCCGCCGGATCGTAGGTCTGTTCCATCGGACAATCGCCTGGGTGTTCTCAAATTCAGTGGAGGTCGACGCCGCAAGCCGCCTCACGGCACCTCACGGCAGGGGCATTGTACGGCGGCGGCCGAGCCGCCGCAGCGCGAACGCCGCGGTCAAGGCAGCCCCCGCCAGCAGGACGGCGAGCCCATTGCCGACCCGGGCGAAGGGCGTCATGCCGCTCATCGGGATGACCGCGGATTTCAGCACGACGGCGCGCATGGCCGGGGCCTCCGCGATGATCTGTCCCTGCGGCCCGATGACCCCGGAGATGCCGTCGTCGGTCGCGACGATCATGTACCGCCCCTCCTCGAGGGTGCGCATACGGGCCATCTGGAACTGCTGGGCGAGCTCGGAGCTGTCACCGAACCAGGCGTCGTCCGTGACGTTCACCAGCACATCCGCCTCCGGCAGCATGCGCAGCATGTAGCCGCCGTAGGCCACTTCGTAGCACACCGTCGGGCCGAGCTTCAGACCCGCCACCGGCAGCGGCTTCTGGTCAGGGCCGCCGCGGGTGAAACTCGAGGACGGCAGGTTCATCTCCCGCAGCCAGCGGCGCACGAAGCGCGGCAGCGGAATGATCTCCACGAGTGGCACCAGATGGTCCTTGTCGTACCAGCTGGCCTGGCGGCCGAGGGCGAGAATCGAGTTGTAATAATTGCCCGAGGAGGACTCGCGCAGCGCGCCGAGCACGAGCGCCGAACCGTGTGCACGGGCGGCCCGATCCAGCCTAGCGACATAGGGAAACAGGTTGTTGATCAGGTCCGGCAGGGCAGACTCCGGCCAGACGATCAGGCGCGTGCCGAGGGCCGACTCGGTCATGCGTTGATACCGCTCGAGGATCCGCTCGGGGTGCAGACTGTGCCACTTTTCCTGCTGCGGGATGTTGGCCTGCACGATGGCCACCGAGGTCGACGGCCCGGACGGGTGTGTCCACGCGATACCACCGAGCGCGGCCGCCGCGAGCCACGGCACGATCAGCACCGCCGATGCAATCAGACGCACGCGCAACGTGCCGCGCACCAGCGCCACCAGTGCCCCCGCGCCGGCGAGCAGCACCAGGCTGATGCCGTATACGCCCGCGAGCGGCGCCAGGTGCGCAAGCGCCGTACCCGTTTGCGAGTACCCGAGCGTCAGCCAGGGGAATCCCGACAGCAGCCAGCCGCGCAGCCATTCGCTGAGCAGCCAAGCCCCTGGTGCGGCGAGCAGCCAGCGCAGCGGGCCGCTGCGAAAGAACCGCACCACCCAATACCCGGTGAGCGCATGGTAGGTCGCCATCAGCCCCATCAGCGCGAGCGTCGCAGACAGAGCGAGCCACGCCGGGGCATCGAGATCGATGGCGTTGTAGAGCCAGTAGGTCCCGAGCGCAAACAGGCCGAGGCCGAACCAGAATCCGAGCCAGGCCGCCCGGCGCGCATCGGCGCTCTCCCACAGCGCCAGCAGCAACGCCGGGCTCAACAGCGCGAACGGCCACCAGCCCTGCGGCGCGAACGCCGTAGCCAGCATCGCCCCGGCGCACAGCGCGAGGCCATGGTGCCAGAGCGGGCCTGCCGGGGACGCTCCCGCCGAGCGAGGCCCAGCGGCGCGGCGGACACGGGCCGCGAATCCCCTCGGCGCCGCGCCGCTCAAACGGCCGACTCCGGCTCGCGCGGCGCGCTCATGCCGGCCGGCAGCACGACGCGCAGCGCATCGATGCGGCGCCGGTCGGCCCGGGTGATGCGGAATTCGAACCCATCGATGGTCACGGCCTCGCCGCGGCGCGGCAGCCGGCCGAAGCGGCGCATCAGCAGCCCGGCCACGGTCTCAAATCCCTGCTCCTCGGGCAGGCGCGCACCGAAGTGCTCATTGAACTCCTCGATGCGCGTCACGCCGCGCACCAGATACTGCCGGTCGGCTTCCTTGCGGATGTTCTGATCGTCCTCGACGTCGAACTCGTCGTCGATCTCCCCGACGATCTGCTCGATGACGTCCTCGATGGTAATCAGGCCGGCAACCCCGCCGTACTCATCGACCACGATCGCCATGTGCTGGCGGTTGCCGCGGAACTCCTTCAAGAGCACGTCGAGCCGTTTCGATTCCGGCACGAACACCGCCGCGCGCATGTATTCGCGGATATCGAAGCGTTCGCGCTCCTCGTCACTGCACAGGCGCAGCAGGTCCTTGGCGAGCAAGATGCCCGCGATGTCGTCGCGATCCTCATCGAGCACCGGAAATCGCGAGTGCCCCGACTCGATCACGACCGGCAGGATCCGCTTGACCGGATCGTCTCGCTGCACGCACACCATTTGCGCACGCGGCACCATCACGTCGCGCGCGTGCAGATCGGAAACGGCGAGCACACCCTCGATCATGGTGAGGGCATCGGCCTGGAACAGCCCCCGCTCGCGTGCCTCGCGCAGCAGTGTCAGCAGATCCTGGCGATCGCGTGGCTCGGCGGCGAAGCTGCGCCACAGGCGCTTCAGCCACTGGCGGGTCTCACCCGGCGGATTCATCGGACACTCCGGTACGGGTTGGCGAATCCGAGCGCGCGCAGCACGCTGATCTCGCGCCGCTCCATGCGGCGCGCATCGGACTCGGATTCGTGATCGTAGCCGAGCAGGTGCAGCGCGCCGTGCACCACGAGGTGCGCCCAGTGCGCCTGCAGTGGCTTGCCCTGGGCCAGGGCCTCGGTGCGCACGACCTGTGCGCAGATGACGAGGTCGCCGAGCGGCACTGCGGTTGCTGCGGCCGCCGCTGGCAGCGCGGCGGCCGGAAACGACAGCACGTTGGTCGGCTTGTCCTTGCCGCGGTAACGGGCGTTGAGCCTGCGGCTCTCCGCCGGTCCCACCACGCACACGGTCACTTCCCGGTTCGCACCCCGCCGCCCGAGAACCGCGGCGGCCCAACGGGCGAAATCCGCATTGCGAGGCGCCCAGGTGAGTACGCGCCGCTGCACCTCGAGGCGCACGGGACGAGGCTCGATGCGCACGGCGCGCGTGCGCATCAGGACGGATCCCCCTGGCGCGCAGTTGCGGTGCGGGATTCGTAAGCCTGCACGATGCGTTGCACGAGCGGGTGCCGCACTACGTCGCGCGCATCGAAGAACGTAAAAGCCACGCCATCCACGCCGCGCAGCACGTCGATGACGTGGCTGAGGCCGGACTGACGCCCGGCGGGCAGATCGGTCTGGGTGATGTCACCGGTGACCACGGCCTTGGAGCCGAAGCCGATGCGCGTCAGAAACATCTTCATCTGCTCGACGGTGGTGTTCTGCGCCTCATCGAGGATGATGAACGAGTCGTTGAGTGAGCGACCGCGCATGAAGGCGAGCGGCGCCACCTCGATCACGTTGCGCTCGATGAAGCGCGACACGCGATCGAACCCGAGCATCTCGTAGAGCGCGTCGTACATCGGCCGCAGGTACGGATCGACCTTTTGCGTCAGATCGCCGGGCAGAAAGCCGAGCCGCTCGCCAGCCTCGACCGCTGGCCTCACCAGCACGACTCGCCGGATGGTCTCGGCCTGCAGGGATTCGACGGCGCAGGCGACCGCCAGATAGGTCTTGCCGGTGCCGGCCGGACCGATGCCGAAAGTGAGATCATGCGAACGGATGTGCGCCAGATACTGGCGCTGATGATGGCCACGGGCGCGCAGTCCGCCGCGCGGCAGGCGAATGGAGGATTCCTCGTGTTCCTCGCTCGGCGTGCGGCCGGACTCGTGTTCGCGCAGCGCCAGATGGACGCGCTCGGGTGTCACTTCATCGCGCTCGGCGAGTGCAAACAGTTCGCGCAGCGTCTGCTCGGCGCTGTCCGCGCGTGCCCCGAGTACCTGGAAGCTCTCGCCGCGGCGTCGGATCTGCACGTCGAGCCGGTTCTCGAGCAGACGCAGGTTCTCATCGAGCGGACCGCACAGATTGGCCAGGCGCGCGTTGTCCGCTGGTGCCAGTGCAAACTCGCGCGGCGCGTCCGGTGCGCTCACGAGCAGAGCCGTCCACGCAGA
The DNA here is from genome assembly GCA_021849615.1 of Pseudomonadota bacterium. Taxonomy (GTDB): domain Bacteria; phylum Pseudomonadota; class Gammaproteobacteria; order Steroidobacterales; family Steroidobacteraceae; genus 13-2-20CM-66-19. The sequence continues at coordinate 12,351 of JAJZSQ010000002.1, read as the reverse complement.
CTGTGCGACCGGGCCTCCGTGACCGCGATGTCCGCGAATCGCCCGATGAGCTCAGGCGGGCCAGCGAAATTGATCCATCGATTGTTCTCGGTGCGTCCGGCGAGCTCGCGCGCGTCCTTTTTGGACGGACGCTCGACGATCACGCGCTGCACGCTGCCGACCATGCGTGCACTGATCTGCAGGCACTGCTGATCGAGCTGCGCCTGCAGGCGTGCCAACCGCTCGTGCTTCACGGTCTCCGGCGTCTCATCCGGCAGCGAGGCCGCGGGCGTCCCGGGACGGCGGCTGTAGATGAAGCTGAACGACTGGTCGAGCTGCGCATCGCGCACCAGCGCGAGCGTCGCCTCGAAGTCGCGCTCGGTCTCGCCCGGAAAACCGACGATGATGTCCGAGGAGATGCTGATGTCGGGCCGCACGGCACGCAGCTTGCGCACCTTGTCTTTGAATTCGAGCGCGGTGTACCCGCGCTTCATCAGCGCGAGCACCCGGTCCGAGCCGCTCTGCACCGCCAGGTGCAGATGATTGGCGAGCTTCGGCACGTTCGCGTAGGCCTCGATGAGACTGTCGTCGAATTCCACCGGATGCGAAGTAGTGAAGCGGATCCGCTCGATGGCCGGGAGTGCCGCGACGTGATGAATGAGTGTCGCGAGGTCGACGGAGGCGCCATCGCGCATCGCACCGCGATAAGCGTTGACGTTCTGCCCGAGCAGCGTGACTTCACGCACGCCCTGCTCGGCGAGCTGATGGATCTCTTCGAGAACCGAATCGAACGGCCGGCTGACTTCCTCACCGCGTGTATAGGGCACGATGCAGAAGCTGCAGTACTTGCTGCACCCCTCCATGACCGACACGAATGCCGAGCTGCCCTCGGCGCGCGGCGCCGGCAGATGATCGAACTTCTCGATCTCCGGGAAGCTCACGTCCACCTGGGCGCGGCCCGTGCGGTGCAACGCGGCAATCATTTCCGGGAGGCGATGCAGCGTCTGCGGACCGAACACCAGATCGACGAACGGCGCACGCGCCGTGATCGCATCCCCTTCCTGACTGGCCACGCATCCACCCACGCCGATCAGCACCTCGGGACGCAGCGTCTTCAGCTGCCGCCATTCCCCGAGCAGGGAGAACACCTTGTCCTGCGCCTTCTCGCGCACCGAACAGGTGTTCATCAGCAGCACATCGGCTTCGGCAGGATCGTCGGTCGGGGTGAGACCCACTCCGGCGCGCAGCACGTCCGCCATGCGGGCGGAATCGTACTCATTCATCTGGCAGCCGAAGGTCTTGATGTAATAGTGGCGGGGCATAGGCTCATGGGGTACGGGGAGCGGGAATTTTACGGCCTGGACGGCCTGGCCGCACGACGGCGACCTGAGCTTCATTATCTCATTAATTTTCATGATGTTGCGAGATGTCACCCGGTCCGGACCACGATTCGGTTCCCGGGGCGGGCGCCCCGCAGCACCCGATGGGTCTGCCGGCGCACGCGACCGCAAGGTGGCGGAACCCAGCGAAGGGCACGGGCGGGGGTGTCGAAACGTGCCGGTCAGCCGGCAGTCCCTGCCGCGACGGCGTCGCCGCGCGAACCCGTCAGCCGGACAGACTGAACGGCAGGACCCAAAGTCGTGCCGCCCCTTGCCGCGTCCCACGCCACAGTGCAACCAGGCGGACCACCGAGCCGGCAGGATCATCGAGTGCGGTACCCACGGGATCGATGCGCCGGTGGGCCGCCATCACAGCGACCCGGACGGCCCTGGCAGACCCGGCCGCAGGGGGTGCCGCCGCCGCAGCCGGCAGCGGCGCAACCGCGAGCCCCCGCAGACTCACGGGAGCTCGCCTCGGATTCACACTCAACTGATTGATTTAGAAAGGAATATCGTCGTCGAAATCCGTGCCTTCGCCGCCGGAGCTGCCACCGCTCGCACCGCCGGTGCTCTGGCCGTAATCGGAACTCTCGCGCGGCGGCGCACCACCGCCCGAACCGCCGCCGCCGCCGCCGCCGCCGCCGCCGCCGCCACCGCCACCGCGGCCGCCGAGCATCTGCATGTCGTTCGCGACGATCTCCGTGGTGTAGCGCTCGTTACCCTGCTTGTCCTGCCACTTGCGGGTGCGCAGGCTTCCCTCGATGTAGACCTGCGAGCCCTTGCGCAGATACTCGCTCGCCACCTCGGCCAGACGCCCGAACAGCGCGACGCGGTGCCATTCGGTCCGCTCCTGCTGCTCGCCGCTTTGTTTGTCGCGCCACGACTCGGTGGTTGCGATGCGCAGGTTCGCCACCGAAGCGCCCGAGGGCATGGCGCGCGATTCCGGGTCAGCGCCCAGATTGCCGATGATGATGACCTTATTGACCCCACGCGCCATGAGCAGACCCTCCGGAAAAGGGGGGCATTGTAGACGGGCCGGACGCCGAGGCGAAGCGCGGCAGGCGACGAGTGCGTCCATAAAGTCGGACCGCACCTCGAGGGCGCGGCCCGCTGGACAAGGCGCGTACACTGAGTGGTCATGCAGGAAATTCGCATTCGCGGGGCACGTACCCACAACCTCAAGGGCATCGACCTCGATCTGCCGCGCGAGCGGCTGATCGTGCTCACGGGCCTGTCCGGCTCCGGCAAGTCCTCGCTCGCCTTCGATACGCTCTACGCCGAGGGCCAGCGCCGCTACGTCGAGTCGCTGTCCGCCTATGCGAGGCAGTTCCTCTCGGTGATGGACAAGCCCGACGTCGATCACATCGCCGGGCTATCCCCGGCGATTGCCATCGAGCAGAAAGCCACGACGCACAACCCGCGCTCCACGGTGGGCACGGTGACGGAGATCTACGACTACCTGCGACTGCTGTTCGCGCGCGCCGGGGTGCCGCGCTGCCCGGTGCACGGCCAGGATCTCACTGCCCAGACGGTCAGCCAGATGGTCGACCAGGTCCTCAATCTGCCGGCCGGCAGTCCGATCGCGCTGCTCGCGCCCCGGGTCACCGACCGCCGGGGCGCGCACGAAGAGACGCTGCGTGAGCTCACGGCCCAGGGGTACGTGCGCGCACGCATCGATGGGCGGATCTACGAGCTCGATGCGGCACCGGAACTGGACCCGAAGCGCAAACACACCATTGAAGCGGTCGTCGATCGCATGAAGATCAAGCCGGACGTGCAGCAGCGGCTGGCGGAGTCCTTCGAGACCGCGCTGAGACTCGGCGAGGGCGTGGCACGCGTCACGCGGCTGCCGGAAGCGGCCGACGACGCGCCCGGCGGATCGTCCGAGGAGTGGCTCTTCTCCAGCAGCCACGCCTGCCCGATCTGCGGTTACAGCGTGCCGCCGCTCGAACCGAAGCTGTTCTCGTTCAATAATCCGCTTGGCGCCTGCCCGACCTGCGACGGACTCGGCGTGCAGCAGTTCTTCGATCCGGAGCGCATCGTGACGCATCCGCAGCTGCCGCTTGCCGGCGGTGCGGTCCGCGGCTGGGACCGGCGCAATGCCCATTTCTTCCACCTGATCCAGTCGCTCGCCCAGCACTATCACTTCGACATCGAGACGCCCTGGCAGGCGCTGCCCGAGCCGGTGCGCCAGGTGCTGCTGCACGGCAGCGGCGAGGAGGCGATCACGTTCCGCTACGGGACCGCCGCCGGGGCGGTCGGCAAGCGCCACCCGTTCGAGGGCATCATCCCGAACCTCGAGCGGCGCTACCGCGAAACCGATTCGAACGCCGTACGGGCGGAACTCGCCCGATTCCGCGGCATGCGGATCTGCCCCGAGTGCAGCGGTGCGCGGCTGAACCTCACGGCCCGGTCCGTGTTCATGGGCGAGACGAACCTGCCGGCACTGACGGCGCTGTCCATCGAGCGTGCTCAGGCGTACCTCGAGGCGCTGCAACTGCCGGGCTGGCGCGGTGAGGTGGCCGGCCAGATCGTGCGCGAGGTGCTCGCACGACTGCGATTCCTCACCGACGTGGGCCTGCGCTACCTCACACTCGAGCGCAGCGCCGAAACCCTCTCTGGCGGCGAGGCCCAGCGCATCCGCCTCGCCAGTCAGGTCGGGTCCGGTCTGACCGGGGTGATGTACATCCTCGATGAGCCTTCGATCGGACTGCATCCGCGCGACAACCGCAAGCTGCTGCAGACACTCAAGCGGCTGCGCGACCTGGGCAACACGGTGATCGTGGTCGAACACGATGAGGAGGCGATCCGGGAAGCGGACTACGTGGTGGATCTCGGACCGGGCGCCGGCGCCCACGGCGGACAGGTGGTGGCACGCGGCACCCCGGCGCAGATCGAGGCGGATGAGGCCTCACTCACCGGGCAGTACCTGAGCGGCCGGCGATCCATCGAGCTGCCACAGCGGCGCCTCTCGCCCGTTCCGCAGCACCAGATTCGCATCCGTGGCGCCACCGGCAACAACCTGCGCGGCGTGGACGCCGACATCCCCGTCGGGCTTCTCACCTGCGTCACCGGCGTGTCGGGCTCGGGGAAATCGACGCTGATCATCGATACGCTGTTCAGCCACGCCCGGGCGCGGATCAGCGGGAGCAGCGTACAGCCGGCGCCGTGCGCCGCGATCGAGGGCCTGGAGCAGTTCGAGGCGGTGATTGACATCGACCAGAGCCCGATCGGTCGTACCCCGCGCTCCAACCCCGCCACGTACACGAACCTGTTCGGTACCGTGCGCGAGCTGTTCGCGGCCGTACCGGAGGCGCGCGCGCGCGGCTATGAGGCGGGCCGGTTCAGCTTCAACGTCAAAGGTGGGCGCTGCGAGGCCTGCCAGGGTGAGGGGCTCCTGCGGGTGGAGATGCACTTCCTGCCGGACCTGTACGTGCCCTGCGACGTCTGTCACGGTCAGCGCTACAACCGCGAGACCCTCGAGATCCGCTACCGCGGCAAGACCATCTACGAAGTGCTGCAGATGACGGTCGAGGACGCGTTGCGTTTCTTCGCCAACGTGCCGGCGATCGCGAGCCGGCTGACGACACTGCGCGACGTCGGGCTGTCCTACCTGCACCTCGGGCAGAACGCGGCGACCCTCTCCGGCGGGGAGGCTCAGCGCGTGAAGCTCTCGCGCGAGCTCGCCAAGCACTCGGCCGGGCGAACGCTGTACATCCTGGATGAGCCGACCACCGGGCTGCACTTCCATGACGTCGCACAGCTGCTCGAGGTGCTCAGGCGCCTGCGCGACCAGGGCAATACCATCGTGGTCATCGAGCACAATCTCGATGTCATCAAGTGCGCCGACTGGCTGATCGATCTGGGACCGGAAGGCGGTGAGGGGGGCGGGCGGATCATGGCCTGCGGCACCCCGGAGACGCTCGCCGCCCATCCCGAATCGCACACGGGGGCCTACCTGCGGCCGCTGCTGGCCGCACGCCCGGGCCATCCTCCGACGCCCTAAAGCACGCGGCCCGAGCGGAGCGCGTGAGCGCGCCGCCCGGGCCGCGTGAAGCTGAAGTCAGCCGGGGTCGTGACCCCTGCAGACGACGGCTTATTTCTTCTTCGGCGGGGTCTTCGTCGAAGAAGAAGTGTCGCTGCCGGTCGCGGCCGGCGGCGTCGTGGTGCTGCTGCCCGAGCTGCTGCCCGAGCTGCTGCCCATGTTAGAGCTGCCGCTGGTGCTCGACGGCGTGGTGGTGCTCGTGCCGGAAGCGGCCGGCGCGGCGCTGCTGGAGGAGGCCGGCGGCGTGGCAGCCGGAGCGTTCGCCGACTGGTTGGACGGCTGCTTGGCGCAGGCGGTCAAAAGCACTGCGGCGGCAAGCGCGCTAAGAGCAACTTTCGTATTCATCGATAGTACCCCGGTGGAATGAGAGCTTTCAGAGGAAAAGAACAACTTTTGAACGAGTTATAGTCGTTCCGCGAGTCCTTCACGGGTCGCGCGGTCTAGGATTTTATAGGTTAATAATGTGATTTGAAACCGTCCCCCTGTCGCCGGATGACGACAGCAGAGTTTTCCGCGATCAAGCGGGGCTGCGGACAGTCGGTGCGGGCGCTGCGGGATATCGGGCGGCGTCCCCTCCTTGGATCGACCCAAGGCCTCCCCCGCAAGTTCCACTGCGGGTCGTAAAATGCGGTTCCTACCCATTGACGAGCACGCGCCATGTCCGCATCCCCTGCCGCATCCGTTTCCCGCGCCGAGCCGCTGGCCGCGCTCTTCGGACCGCACCTAGTGGGACTGTGCCAACGCACGGCCGCCGCACTGGAGGCCTGCGGCCATGCGGCGCTGCTGGTGCATTCCGGCTCGATGCTGCCGGTGTTCCAGGACGACCGGACCTATCCGTTCGAAGCGAACGCGCCGTTCAAGGTCTGGAGTCCCCTCGATGTCCCGGATTGCTTCGTTTATTTTGAGCCGGGCCGGCGGCCGCGGCTGCTGTTCCACAGCCCGACCGACTACTGGTACAAGGCGGCCGCGCTGCCGCAGGACTACTGGACAGCACACTTTGAGATCGTGTCCTGCCCGGACCTGGCGACCGCGCGTGCGGCGCTGCCGCGCGATCTGGCCCATACCGCCTATCTCGGGGAGGATTTCGGGAAACTTCCCGAGTGGGGCGTCGGGGCCATCAATCCGCCACGGCTGGTGCGTCACCTGGACTTCCACCGGGCGCTGAAAAGCCCTTATGAACTCGCCTGCCTGCGCGCGGCAAATCGGCTGGGCGTGCGCGGCCACCGGGCGGCCGAGCGGGTCTTCACGGCCGGCGGATCGGAGTTCGACATCGCATTGGCGTTCCTCGCCGCCTGCGGACAGCGCGAGCAGGAGTTGCCCTACAACCCCATCATTGCCCTGAACGAAAATGCCGCGGTGCTGCATTACCAGATGCTCGAGCGGCAGCGACCCGAGCCGCACCACTCGCTGCTGATCGATGCCGGCGCGGAGTTCGGCGGTTACGCGAGCGACATCACCCGCACCTATGCCGCTGCGGCGGGGGATTTTGCCGACCTGATCGGAGAGATGGACACCCTGCAGCAGGCGCTGTGTGCACAGGTGCGCGCCGGCGTCGACTGGAGGGAAGTGCACCTGCAGGCGCACCGGCTGGTGGCCCAGGTTCTACGAGACGCCGATCTGATCGGCTGCGGGGTCGAGGAGGCGCTCGCCAGCGGCCTCACGCGGGTATTCCTGCCGCATGGCATCGGCCATCTGCTGGGCCTTGAAGTGCATGACGCTGGAGGCTTCATGCGGGCACCGGACGGAGGGGACATCGATCGGCCCGAGGGCCACCCCTACCTGCGGCTGACCCGCACGCTCGAAGCGGGATTCGTAGTCACCATGGAGCCCGGGCTGTACTTCATCGAGTCGCTGCTGAAGGCCGCCCGGACGGATGCGCGCGAACGGCTGATTCATTGGCCTCGCGTCGAGGCGCTGCGTCCCTTCGGGGGTATCCGGATCGAGGACGATCTGGCGGTGACCGCCACCGGGTGCGAGAACCTGACGCGCGAGGCCTTCACCCTGGAGTCTGCTGTCCGCTGAGCAGCGAGCCGCCTGGAGCTGCCGCCGCCGGTCCTCCCCCTCAGCGGACCGGCGGCGGATACGGCGTCCCGTCCTTGTGACGATACCGGTGGTCGCCTCGGGTCAGCTGCAGATCGATATCCGGGTAGTCCACCGCATCCTGCGCCGGATCTCGGCCGCCGACTTCCAGCAGCACAGCCTCGGCGCCAGAACGATTCTGCAGGTGGTGACCGTCGGTCTCCCCGGCTTTGAATGTGGCGCATTCCCCCGGGCGCAACACCTGTTCACCCGCCCCGCTCACCAGCACGACCTCCCCCTGCAGCACGTAGACGAACTCGTCTTCCGCGCTGTGCCAATGGCGCTGGCTCGACCAAGCACCCGGCGGCAACTTCAGCAGGTTTACGCCGAATTGTGTCAGACCGCCCAGATCCCCCAGCCGCCAGCGTTGACGCAAACGGCACGGCCCATCGTAAGGCGCTGGATAGCCGCTGCCGAGCGTCGGGGACACCCCGGTCAGGTCGATGATCGCCATGGATAGGCTCCCAAAAGGACGGCTGCACCACCGCCGTCGGCAACGTAGCACCCAGCGAATGAGCCCGGTCAGCGCGCCCGGCCTTCAGCCAGGCGAGCAACCGCCCGCATCGCTCGACGCGAGAAGCCGAAGCCTCAGCGCTTGGCGAGCAGGTCGCGGATCTCCCCGAGCAGTTCCTCGGACTTCGTCGGCGGCGGCGCAACGGCCGGCGCCGGCGCCGGCGCGCGCTTGAGCCTATTGATCAGCTTCACGACGAAGAAGATCGCGAGTGCGATCAACACGAAATCGAATACGGTCTGAATGAACAGACCGTACTCCAGCATCACCGGCTTGCCCTGGGGACTCGATCCGATCTGCACGGCGAGTTTGTTGAAACTCACCCGGCCGATGATCAGACCGAGCGGCGGCATGATGACGTCCGCCACCAGCGAACTGACGATCTTCCCGAACGCCGCGCCGATGACCAAGCCGACTGCCATGTCGACCACGTTGCCCTTGATGGCAAATTCTTTGAATTCGGAAGCAAGGCTCACGGCGGAACACCTCTTGCGGGCGGATGAACCTAGAGCGTAGCCGAACGCCGCGCGCAGCGCAAAAACGTCAACGGCCGGTCGGCTTGCGCCGACCGGCCGTTGGGGGCCGCAGCTCTGGGCTCGCGTCTCAGGCCGTCTTGGCTTTGCGCCGCCGCGGGGCCTTCTTACCCTCGTCGGCTGCCGCTGCCGCTTCATCCGGGGCCTCTGCCGCCGCCTCGCTCTTCGGTGCCGCGCGCTTACGGGTCTTCTTCGGCTCCGGTGCCGGTGCCGGAGCGCTCGCCGCCGCTGGTCCCTCGACCAGCTGCATCAGCGCCATGGGCGCGGAGTCGCCCGGACGCGGGTTCATGCGCAGGATGCGCGTGTATCCGCCCGGACGGGACTTGAAGCGCGGGCCGAGATCGCTGAAGAGCTTCTCGACGATGGCCGCATCGCGCAGACGGGCGAACGCCAGGCGCCGATTCGCATCGCCATCGGTCTTGCCGAGCGTGATCAGCGGCTCGACGACGCGGCGAAGCTCCTTGGCCTTCGGCAGCGTGGTGCGGATCGTCTCGTGACGCAGGAGCGAGACGCTCATGTTGCGCATCAGCGCGTGCCGGTGCGAGCTGTTGCGGGACAGTTGCCGGCCAGTCAGTTGGTGACGCATTGCAGGAAATCCTTAGATCGTAGATTCGTCGCTGTGCTTGAGGCTCGCCGGCGGCCAGCCATCAAGCCGCATGCCGAGCATCAGGCCGTGGCTGTGCAGCACTTCCTTGATCTCGGTGAGCGACTTCTTACCCAGATTCGGCGTACGCAGCAGCTCCACTTCGGTGCGCTGCACGAGATCGCCGATGTAGTGAATGTTCTCCGCCTTGAGGCAGTTCGCGCTGCGCACGGTGAGCTCGAGCTCATCGACGGGGCGCAGCAGGATCGGGTCGAACTGCATCTCGGTGACCTTGGCGGTGGTCTCCTCCTCGCCCTGCAGATCGACGAACACCGACAGCTGATCCTTCAGGATGCTGCCGGCGCGGCGGATGGCTTCCTCCGCGTCGATCGTGCCGTTGGTCTCGATGTCGATCACCAGCTTGTCGAGGTCGGTGCGTTGTTCGACGCGCGCCGCTTCGACCGCATAGGTGACACGACGCACCGGAGAGAACGACGCGTCAAGCTGCAGCCGGCCGATCGGTCGGCTCTGCTCCTCGAACGCCACGCGCGTCGCTGCCGGGCGGTAGCCGCGGCCCCGCTCGATGCGCAGCGTCATGCTCAGCTCACCCGCCTGCGTCAGGTTGGCAATAACCAGATCCGGGTTCACGACTTCGATGTCATGATCGGTCTGAATGTCTCCGGCGGTCACCGGACCCGGGCCCTTCTTGTGCAGACGCAGCTCGGCGTTGTCGCGCGAGTGCATACGCAGTGCAACGGACTTGAGGTTCAGCAGGATGTCAACGACATCCTCCTGAACGCCCTCGATGCTGGTGTACTCGTGCAGCACGCCGTCGATCTCCGCCTCGGTGATCGCGCTGCCGGGCATCGAGGAGAGCAGCACGCGCCGCAGCGCATTGCCGAGCGTGTGGCCGAAGCCGCGCTCAAACGGCTCAATGGTGACACGAGCCTGGCGAGGCGCAACAGGCTGCACCTTCACCACGCGCGGCTTCAAGAATTCTGTGACGGATCCCTGCATTGCAGTCTCACCTTGCCGGCCGACAGCCGGCGTAAAAAGCGAAAACGGGGCGCGAACGGCCGGCAGATGCCAGCCCTCGACGCGCGGCCGATTACTTCGAATAGAGCTCCACGACCAGGTTCTCGTTGATGTCCGGCAGGACATCATCGCGGCCCGGCGGTGCCTTGAACACACCGCGGAATTCCTTGTCGTTGACCTCCACCCACTCGGGCAGGCCGACCTGCTGCGCAATGCCGAGCGCGCTCTGAATGCGCAGCTGCTTGCGCGCCTTCTCGCGAATCTCGACCGTGTCACCCGCCTTCACCTGATAGGAGGCGATGGTCACCGCGCGACCGTTGACGTTGATGCCCTTGTGGCTGACCAGCTGGCGCGCCTCGGCGCGGGTCGCGGCGAAGCCCATGCGGTACACGACGTTGTCCAGCCGGCACTCGAGCAGGCGCAGCAGGTTCTCACCCGTGCTGCCCGTGCGGCGGGCCGCCTCGGTGTAGTAGTTGCCGAACTGGCGCTCGAGCACGCCGTACATGCGACGCAGCTTCTGCTTCTCGCGCAGCTGCATGCCGTATTCGGACAGACGAGTGCGGCGCTCGCCCTTGATGCCGCCCGGCGGCACGGAGAGCTTGCATTTGCTCTCCAGGGACTTGACACCGCTCTTCAGGAACAGATCCGTGCCCTCGCGGCGAGCGAGTTTGCACTTGGGACCGAGGTAACGCGCCATGCTGAATTCTCTCTTCTCGCGCCGGAGTCGATCAGACCCGACGCTTCTTCGGGGGACGGCAGCCGTTGTGCGGAATCGGCGTGACGTCGGCGATGCTGGTGATTTTCAATCCGCAGCCGTTCAACGCACGGACTGCCGATTCGCGTCCAGGGCCCGGGCCGCCGACGCGCACTTCGACGTTCTTCACGCCGTGCTCCTGCGCCGCGACACCGGCCTTCTCCGCCGCCACCTGCGCAGCGAACGGGGTGCTCTTGCGCGAGCCGCGAAAGCCGCAGCCGCCCGCCGTCGCCCACGACAGAGTATTCCCCTGACGGTCGGTGATGGTGATGATGGTGTTGTTGAAAGAAGCGTGCACGTGCGCAATTGCGTCGAGCACGTTCTTGCGCGCCTTCTTGGGCTTCTTGGCGGACGAACCGCCCTGTTTCTGATCAGCCATGCTGCAAAGTCCTCAAATCAAGCCTTGCCCGGAGGCGCATTCAACTTCACGGCCTGCTTGCGCGGTCCCTTACGGGTGCGCGCATTGGTGCGGGTGCGCTGCCCGTTGACCGGCAGTCCGCGACGATGCCGGATGCCGCGATAGCAGCCCAGGTCCATCAGCCGCTTGATGTTCATCGACACTTCACGCCGCAGATCGCCTTCGACGGCGAACTTGGCGATCTGACTGCGGATCGCGTTGATCTCGGCCTCGGTGAGATCCTTGACCCGCGTCTCAGGGTTGATGCCCGCGCCTTCGCAGGCCTTCAGCGCCCGCGTGCGGCCCACGCCGTAGATGTGCGTGAGGCCAACCCAGACATGCTTGTTCAGGGGAATGTTAATGCCGGCTATGCGTGCCATATTGCTCTACCGAAGCCGCGGGGAAAACGCGGTATTTTAACAAAAATTCGACCTATTCCAAATACTTGCGAGGCCGGTCCCGGGCCGTCCCTGCTGAGGCGCGGTCCTGCAAGACCGCTGCCGCCGGCAGTGCCGACCCCTGGCGCGGCACTCACCCCTGGCGCTGCTTGTGGCGCTGGTCCGTGCAGATGACGTAGACCACGCGCCGGCGGCGCACGATCTTGCAGTTCTTGCAGATCTTTTTGACCGAAGGTCTGACTTTCATGATGCGCTCCGCGCAGTCTTAAGGGCGGACCGAAGCGGTCCGCGGTTAAACATGGCGCCAGGCGCCGGGATCGTACGAATCGTCATCGGCGCAGCCCTCACCCGCCCTGGCCTGAACGGCCGTAGCCGAGCAGGTTGGCCTTCTTCATCAGGCCCGGGTAGTGGTGCGACATCAGGTGGGCCTGCAGCTGCGCCATGAAGTCCATGACCACCACGACCACGATGAGCAGCGAGGTGCCACCGAACTGGAACGAGACGCCCTGCTGGCCCTCGAGGAACACCGGCAGGATGCACACCGCGGCGACGTACAACGCACCCCACAGCGTCAGGCGGGTGAGCACCTTGTCGATGTACTCGGCGGTCTGCTGCCCCGGGCGGATGCCGGGAATGAACGCGCCGGACTTCTTCAGGT
>JAJZSQ010000041.1 GCA_021849615.1 Pseudomonadota bacterium | reverse complement strand
GCCGAGATCGAAGCGGTCGGCAGCACCCGCGCCCGGGCGCCCGGCGCTGGCGATGCGCCCGCCGGGGGCCGCACGCGCCTCGAGGAGGACATAGTCGATCCCGAGCTGTTCGAGCCGGTAGGCCGCATACAGGCCGGCGAGACCCGCCCCGATGATGGCGATGCGTGCCATAGACTCGCTCGCGTCAGGGCCGCGGCCCGTGCGGCGGCTTCGGCAGGATGAGCATCTCGCGCAGCTCAGAGCGAACCCGGATGCGCGCAGGACTCTTCTGTTTCGCCTGCAGCGCCGGGGAGCCGCCGCCGGTGGGTGCCGGGCATACGCTGCTCGACGGATCTGCCATGTACGCAAGCGCTGCACTCAGCACCGCTTCATTGGGATCACCGAGCGCATGGGCGAAATCATCGGCCACCGAGCAGCCGGGCAACGTGACGCCGGGGGACGATGGGGTGTTCTGGGGCGAGAAGCCGTCGCCGAAATTTCCGAATCCGACGGCGTTGACGCCCTTGAACTCGATGGAGAAGTAGGTCGTGCCGCAGTTGTCCTGCGGATAGAAGCCGTACGGCTTGCCGCAGGTGGTCGAGCCGAATTGATACACCTGCACGCCGGCCCCGCGCAGGCCATTGATGATGGCCTCGCTCGCCGAGCAGGTCTCGGCGCTGGTCAACACGTAGACGCTCGACAGATCCAGAGTCGGCAGCGCCTGGCCGGCTGCGACGGAAAATCCCTGCGTCGTGTCGAAGAACGGCATGGGGGTGATGGCTGTGCCGGTGACCGGATTGGTTGTGGGATACTGGTCGTTGAACTGCTGAACGTAGAACGTCTCACCGGCGGTCTCCGTGGGGCCGGCGATCATGTAGGCGAGCTCGCTGGCGAGCCCCAGCAATCCGCCGCCGTTGTAGCGCAGATCGAGCACGAGGTGCATGACGCCGTCGGCCTTGAGGGTGTTGATCGCCTGGATTAATTCCGACTCGGCCGAAACGTCGATCTGGTCGTTGTAGAGAATGTAGCCGACGGTGCCGGCCGCAGTGGAGAGCGTCTTGACCAGGAGCACCGGCTGGTCGGTGATGTCCTGGGCCTGCATCGTGAACGTGCGCGGGGTGCTTGAGCCCGGATCGAGCACGGTGAAGCTGTGCGTTTCACCGTTCGTCGTCGGGGAGAGCGCCGCATTGATCGTGTCGATGTCGGTCGCGGTGGTGCTGTTGACCACATCGACCCCGTCGACATCGAGCAACTGTGCGCCGCGCACCAGATCGGCCGGGGCACTGGCGGCAGGGGTGCCCGGCTGAGTGTACGCAACGATGACCTTGCGTGGCGGGGAGGCGCTCACGATCGCCCACTGGACGCCATAGCCGACCGACGTGCCCTGTTCCATGGCCTCCCAAGTGGCGGTTGGGTAGGAAAAGTGGAAGCGGTCCTTCGGTGCGCCGCTGGGGTCCGTCTGTGCGGTCTTCATCAGATCGAAATACTGCGCCGTGCTGTAGAGTCCGGGATCCAGATCCGGCACCTCGCTGTACCAGTAGTACAGCGCATGGGTCCAGGAGCGCAGCCAATTGTTCTGATCGGTCACCGTCCCGGGGACGTCAGGATAGGGTTTACCGGTGTAAGGGTCGGTGCCGGTTCGCGGTACGGCGCAGCGCTCGGCGTAGTCAGAGGCCGGAGCGTAGACCCCCGGGATCCAGCCGTCTGAGCTCGTACCGGTGGCGCTTTGCGACGCGGGAACCGCGCTCGCCTGTGCGCCTCCCCCACCACCCCCGCAGCCCGTCACTGGGAGCAGCGCGGCACAGATCAGAATTCCCCTCAGCGCGTGTCCGAAACGCATCAGTTTCCCCTGAATCCTCGGTCCGTCGGCGTCAGTCATGCGGTCCGTTGAGCGGAATTATAACATTGCTGCGTCAACTCGGCATCGAGCGTCGCGTGACCGTCCGATCACGGACGCTCAAGGACCGCTTGCGCGGGGTTTGGCGCGAGGCATCGGCAGCGGCATCGCGACGAATGAAATCGACGAGGGCACGCAGCGGTGCTGGTACCAGACGGCGCCCGGAGTAATAGAGGAAGGGTCCGCAGAAGCTCGGCCACCACGGCTCGAGCAGTGGTACGAGCGCGCCGCGCGCGAAATGCGGGCGTAGCCAATCCTCGAATAGGTAAATGATGCCGAGGCCCTGCAGTGCCGAAGTCAATGCCAACTCCGTGGCCGAGCCGATGCTGACCAACAGCGGCCCCGACGGTTCGATCCGTACCGTCTCGCCGTGGCGCTCGAACTCCCAAGGCGGCATTGTGCCGCTGTCGAAGCGGCCGAGCAGGCACTCGTGCGCAAGCAGGTCGCGGGGGTGCTCCGGCCGGCCGCGCCGCTCGAGGTAGGCGGGCGCCGCTGCTGCGGCGAGCCGCTGCACACGCGGTCCGATCGGAACGGCGATCATGTCTCGCTCGAGCCGTTCCTCGTAGCGGATGCCGGCATCGAAGCCCGCCGAGAGGATGTCGACGAAGCGTTCCTCGGCGATGACTTCCAGGCGGATGTCGGGGTAGGCGGTAAGAAAGCGCGGCACGATGTCCGGGAGGATCAGCCGGATCGCACTCACGGGCACGTTCAGGCGCAGCGTGCCGGCCGGCCGGTCGCGATAGGTGTTGATGACATCCAGCGCGGATTCGACTTCGGCCAGCGCCGGGGTGAGGCGCTCGAGCAGACGTTGTCCGGCCTCGGTCGGCGCGACGCTGCGCGTCGTCCGATGGAGTAGGCGCACCCCGAGGCGCCGCTCGAGGCGGCGGATGGCATCGCTCAGACCCGAAGCGCTCTGGCCGGCGATCTTGGCGCCCTCGCGGAATCCGCCGGCGCGGGCGACGGTCACGAATGCGCTGAGCTCGTCGAAGCGGGTTTTCATTGTGCAAAAAAACGGACAACTTGTGCGCAGTGTATCCCCTTATCGCCCAATAAGACACACGGTACAGTGCCGATATCTCATCTAAGGAGACTCTCGTGACTCACGTGGAACACTCAGGAATCTACCGACTCGGTGACGAGCGCTCCGTGCATCGCCTCGGCTACGGTGCGATGCAACTCGCCGGGCCGGGCGTCTTCGGTCCGCCGCGAGATCCGCACATGGCCCGCGCGGTCTTGCGCGCTGCGCTCGACGCGGGAGTCGATCACCTCGATACGAGCGATTTCTACGGACCCCATGTCACCAATCAATTGATCCGCGAAGCGCTGCATCCGTACCCGAAAGAGCTGACGCTGGTGACCAAGATCGGGGCGAAGCGCAGTGCAACGGGGGACTGGCTGCCGGCTCTCTCACCGGCGGAACTCACCCAGGCGGTGCACGACAATTTGCGCAACCTGGCTCTGGATGTGCTTGAGGTCGTCAACCTGCGCATCATGTTCGACCGGCACGGGCCGGCTGAGGGGTCCATCGAAGAGCCGCTCACGGTGCTCGCGGATCTGCAGCGCCGCGGACTGGTGCGACACATCGGACTGAGCAACGTCACGGCGGCCCAGGTCAATGAGGGCCGGCGGATCAGCCCGATCGTGTGCGTACAGAATCACTACAACTTGGTGCACCGGAACGACGATGCACTGATCGACACGCTGGCGCGCGAGCACATCGCCTACGTGCCGTTCTTCCCGCTCGGGGGGTTCACGCCCCTGCAGTCGGACACACTCTCCGAGGTCGCCGCCAGTCTGGGGGCGACACCCATGCAGGTGGCACTGGCGTGGCTGCTGCAGCGCGCGCCGAACATCCTGCTCATTCCGGGGACCTCGTCGCTCCAGCACCTTGAGGAGAATCTCGCGGCGGCAGAGTTGATCTTGCCGCCGACGGCGATTGCCGCGCTGGAGAGGCTCGGGGGCGGCCGAAGTCTCGACGCCGCGGGGTAGGGCAAGGCGCGCTGAGGCGCCCCGGTGCGGCCGCCTCAGCGCGCAGACCATTGCGCGCACACCGTAAGGCGTGGGTCGGTTCCCCCCGCCGCGTCGCAGACGAGCACCGTTGCGCACTCGGAGGTCATGCGCCAGGCGGCTGCGGCCGGCAGCGCGCAGAGAGTCTGCAGGAGCAGCTGCAGGACCCCGCGGTGTGTGACGAGTGCCAGCGTGCCGCGCTGCGCTTCGCCCAGACACTGGCGGGCCTGGCGCAGGACTCGGGCGCGGAAGTCGGCGTAGGGCTCGCCTTGCGGTGGCGTGATATGAGGAAAGCCGCTGAGCCACCGGGGTGCATCGTCGGGGTAACGGCGCTCGATCTCGGGCCAGGTGAGCCCCTCCCAGGCCCCGAAATGGATCTCGCGCCAGGCCGGATGCAGTGATACGGGGGTACCGTGTTGCGTGGCGAGCGCCTGCGCGCAGCGGCTCGCGCGGCGCAGGTCGCTGCTGAGAATCCGTTCGATCGGTGCAGACGCCAGATGTGCTTGCAGGGCGCACAGCTGCGCCGCACCCACCACATCGAGGTCTGGATCGCTCTGGCCGCAGAACGTCCCGGCCATTGCGGTCGCGGGGTGGCGGATGAGGATCACCTGACTCAGCGCCACAGGCTGCACGCGTAAAGGGCGACCGCGGTCACCTGGATGGTGGCGCCAAAGCCGTCGCCGGTGATCCCGCCAAGGTGGCCTCGAAAGTAGCCGATGCTGGCCACGGCGAGCGCGAATGCAACGAGCACGGCGGCGACGCAGTGCGGACCGAGCAGCCACCACGCGGGCAAGGCCGCGAGCAGGGTGCCGAACAGCAGCGTCGGCCCGGACAGCCGGCGGGCGAGCCTCGCGCCTTGACCCGATGCCGGAGCGGCTCGCCGGGCCGGATTCAATGCACAGGCGAGCGGCAGCACGGTCCAGCGGCTGAGGGTCTCGGCGCAGACGATGGCCGCGAGTACCGCGTGAGCGGGCAGCGCCGCGATCAGCACCGTGCGCAGCAGGACCGAGAGGGTGATCGCAAGCGCGCCATAGCTGCCGATGCGGCTGTCGCGCATGATCTCGAGTCTGCGCTCGGGTGTGCGTCCGCCGCATCCATCAGCGCTATCCGCCAGACCGTCTTCGTGCAGCCCTCCGGTCAGCACGACCAGGCCCGAGACGGTGAGCGCGGCCGCCGCGAGAGCCCCGAGGTGCAAGCGCAGGAGGCGATCGGACGCTCCGGCGGCAAGTCCGAGCAGCGCGCCCACCAGCGGAAAGTACGGTGCGGCGTCGATCAGGTCAGCTCCGACCGTCAGTCCGCCGGGGACGGGAATGCGCGTGAGGAATTGCACGGCGGCGCAGAGAGCCGTCCACGGACGTGTCATGAGGCGGCCGTGCTGACACCCGCAGACTCGAATGTAGCCATCTGTGCGAGCAGGTGCACCGCAGCCTCGACCAGTGGCATGGCGGCCAGAGCCCCGGTGCCCTCGCCGAGGCGCATCTCGAGCTCGAGCAGCGGCGCCAACCCCAGATGGTTCAGCAGGTGGGTATGGCCGGGTTCCTCGGAGCGGTGTCCGGCGATCATGTATTCGCGCGCCGCCGGGGCGAGCGCGACGGCGAGTGCGGCCGCGGTGGTGGCGATGAATCCATCGACGACGATGATCCTGCGCCAGCGGGCGGCACCGAGGAAGAAGCCGCACATGGCGGCGATCTCGAGTCCGCCGAGACAGCGGAGGATCTCGAGCGGTGCGAGCGGCTCGCCGTCGCCGTCCGGCAGGTGCCGCGCCAGGGCCTCCTCGATCACGCGCTGCTTGAGGCTGCGCGTGGCCGGCGCGATGCCCGTGCCGCTGCCGGTGACTGCGGCCGGTCGCATCCCGGTGAGCGCCGCAGTGATGGCGCTCGCTGCGGTGGTGTTGCCGATGCCCATCTCGCCGGCGGCGAGCACCGTGAGATTGCGGCGGGCCGCATCGTCCGCGGCATGAATCCCGATGCGCAGTGCCTGCTCGAGTTCACTGGCACAGAGCGCCGGCTCGCGGCGCAGGTTGCGGCTCCCGCGGCGCACCTTCAGACGCCACAACTGCGGATGGTCGGGGAATTCGGCGTCGACACCGACATCGACGATCGTCAGAGTGACGTCGTGCAGCCGGGCGAGGACGTTGACGGCCGCCCCGCCGGTGAGGAAGTTGTGCACCATTTGCGCCGTCACGGCGCTCGGATAGGCGCTGACGCCCTCGACGCTGACGCCGTGGTCGGCGGCAAAGAGGTAAGCCCCCTTGCGCATCGGTACTGGCAATTTTCCCTCCGTGAT
Organism: Pseudomonadota bacterium; assembly: GCA_021849615.1. Taxonomy (GTDB): domain Bacteria; phylum Pseudomonadota; class Gammaproteobacteria; order Steroidobacterales; family Steroidobacteraceae; genus 13-2-20CM-66-19. Next base: position 14,332 of record JAJZSQ010000041.1, on the reverse strand, counting down.
CGCGTAGCACTGGGCGCCGATCTGCTCGAGCCGTCCGAGGCTGCCCGGTGGCTTGGTGAGTTGATCCAGTCGACGCAGCCCCTCGGCGTGGCATTGCGGTGTGAGCGGTGTGATGCCTGCCAGGGTGTCCTGCAGCAACAGCGCAAGGGATGGACTCATGGCTCAGGGTTCTCCGTGTTTCAACACCAGCGGCAGGCCGGCGACAGTGAGGGTGACGCGCTCGCACAAGGCGGCGAGCGTCTGATGCAGCTCGCCGCTGGCATCGACGAAGCGCCGCGACAGAGCACCGAGCGGGACCACGCCGAAGCCGGTCTCATTGCTGACCATCACGAGGTCGGCCGTGAGTGCAGCCACCGCCGTGCACAGGCTGCGCCGCTCGCGCTCGAGACGTTTCGGCGCCATGCACAGCACATTGGTGAGCCAGAGCGTGAGGCACTCGACCACGATGATCCGATCCTCGGCATCATGGGCACGCAACGCTTCGCCGAGCGCGAGTGGTTCCTCCACGGTCAGCCACTCTGCGGGACGGCGCTCGCGGTGCCCGCGAATGCGCTGTGCGAGTTCTGCATCGCCGACGGCGAGGGCGGTGGCGACGTAGAGCACCGGCCGGCCGCTGTCGCGCGCACGCTGTTCGGCCAGCCGGCTCTTGCCGGAGCGCACGCCGCCGAGAATCAGTTCCTTCATGCCTCGGCCCGCGTGCGCGCCACGGTGGCGAGTGCGCCTTCGAGGCGCAGCCAGTGCGCTTCAGGCCCCGGCAGTCCGAAGCGCAGACTGGGGGGCGCATCGAACAGGCGGGTCAGAATCCCCTGGCGCGCGAGCGCATCGTGCAGCTGAGCGGCATTGGGGTGCCGGACCCATTGGAACAGACTGCAGCCGCCGGCAGTGGGGAGGTCGTGGCGGCGCAGGAGCCCGGCGAGGCGTGCGGACCGTTCCTGCAGTCTGGCGCGCATGGCGGCGTGCCACGGGCGGTCGGAGAGGGCCCGGCGCGCCACATCGCGCGCCGGGCCCGTGACGGTCCAGGGTCCGAGCGGTTCGGCGAGGCGCTGCAAGAGCGCCTCGGAGCCGAGCACGAAACCGACACGCGCGCCGGCCAGACCAAAGAACTTGCCGAGGGAGCGCAGGACGATGAGACCTGTGCGGTTCGTGTCCGCGGCCAGACTGTCGCTCGGGTCGGCATCGGCAAAGGTCTCATCGAGGACCAGCCAGCCGCCGCGCGCGGCGAGTTCGGCGTGCCACGTGAGAAGTTCGGCGGCCGAGAAGCGCTCGCCGGTGGGGTTGTTCGGGTTGACGAGTACGAGGGTGTCGAGGGTGCGTGCCGCCGCCGCGCAGTCCGAGTGGCGCAGCCGGATGAGTTCGTGACCTGCCTCGCGCCAGCGCAGCGCATGTTCCGCGTAGCTCGGATCCAGCACACCCACGCGTCCGGGTGCGCGCAGCTTCGGCAGCAGCAGGATCGCCGCCTGCGAGCCGGCCGTCGGCAGGGCATGGGGTGCGCCGTAGTATCGCTGCGCCGCCGCGGCGAGTCCGTCCTCGTCCTCCGGCAGTCGCGCCCATGCCGAGAGCGGCACCTCGGTGTGTGGCCAGGATTCGGGGTTCAGGCCCGTCGAGAGATCCAGCCAGTCCGGCAGTGCGATGCCGTAGCGCCGGGCGGCCTGCCGCACACGTCCGCCATGTTCAAGCATGGAGTGTCTCCGCCATCAGGCCGAGCGCCGTGGCGACCGTGCTCCACAACAGCACGGAGCGCACGAGCAGGCGGCGCGCCCGACGAATCGTGTCGACGTCCGCCGCCGCTCCGGCGCCGAGCGGCGGCCGCTCACGCCACTGGCCGTGATAGAACGCGCCACCGCCGAGGCGCACCTCGAGCGCGCCGGCGCCGGCGGCCATGACGGGGCCGGCATTCGGGCTGTCCCAGGTCGGTCCCTGGCGCAGCCAGCAGCGCAGCGCCGTGCGGGTCCGCCCGAGTGCCGCATAGCTCAGGGCGGTGAGTCTGGCCGGCAGGAAGTTTGCACAGTCATCGAGCCGCGCTGCTGCCCAGCCAAACTGCCGGAACCGCACGGTGCGGTAGCCCCACATCGCATCGAGCGTGTTGAGCAGTCGGAAGGCGAGCGCACCGGGTGCCCCGGCGATGGCGAACCAGAAGAGGGCGCCGAATACCGCGTCATTGCCGTTTTCCAGGAGCGATTCGACCGTGGCGGCGGCGACTCGCGCGCTATCCATGTCGTAGGTGTCGCGACTGACCATGCGGGCGACGGCGAGGCGGCCGGCGTCCAGATCGCCGCGGCGCAGGGCGTTTTCCACGGCGAGCGCATGCTCGTGCAGGCTGCGGTGTCCGATGACCAGATAGAGCGTCGCCACGGCGAGCAGCGGGGCTGCCGCCGTCCACCGATCGAGCCACACGAGGATGAGCACCGGCGGAAGGACTGCGAGCGTCACCGCGCAAGCCCCGACCGCGCGAGTTCGAAGACCTTTGCCGTCTGGGTCCACGGCGCCGCACGCCGCCGGGTTGAAGCGTCGCTCGATCCCATTGGCCAGTCGGCCGAAGGCAACCAGCGGATGTCCGCGCGAAGGCTCACCGAGACACGCATCGAGCAACACGGCCGCACCGATCTCCGCCGCGCTCATCGGGCGCCCTCGGGCCAGGTGTTCTCGTACACCATCTCGGCGAGCGGCCGCGGCTGGCGCCAGTGATCCAGTGCGAGTCGCGGCGCGGAATCGAAGTGGGCGAGCGCACCGAGGCACAGCACGGCGATCGGTCGGGCATCGTCCGGAAACGACAGCTCGCGGGCGAGGGCATCCGGATCAAACAATGACACCCAGCCGAGCCCGAGGCCTTCGGCCCGGGCTGCGAGCCAGAGGTTCTCAATCGCACAGGCGGTCGAGGCGAGGTCCATCTCCGGCAGCGTGCGCCGACCGAAGATCTCGCGGGTGCCGCCGCTGAGCAGTGCCACGACGATGAGTTCGCCGCACTCGAGAATGCCTTCCACTTTCAGGCGCAGGAACTCCTCGCGCCGCGGCCCGAGTGCCTCGGCCGTGCGCAGCCGCTCCTGCTGCACGAGCGAGTGGATGGTGCTGCGCAGCGCAGGGCTCGTGATGCGCAGAAACCTCCACGGCTGCGACAGACCGACGCTCGGTGCGGCGTGTGCGGCCGCAAGGATACGGGCCAGGATTCCTGGATCGACCGGTTCATTCACGAACGAGCGGACGTCGCGGCGCTCACGGATGACTCGGTAGATGGCGGCACGTTCCGCGTCGCTGTAGCGGTGTTGATCTGCGCTCATGGCCGACCCTCCCGGGAACCGGTCTGCTGCACGCGATCGCTCGAACGCGTGCGAGGCACACGCGTGTGCCCGGGACCTGCAAGGCTGCAGTGCGGGGCTGCTGTCGTGACGCGTGCTGGCACGTTCCGCTCCTCAGGTTCGATCGGCCGGGTCATACCGTAGCGTCAGGTAGGCGCTGCGCCCGGGCTGGTTGTAGTAGAGCGCGGTCTCGTAGCGACGACCGAGCGCGTTCGCGAGCAGGACCTGTACCCTCCAGTGCGGCCGGAAGCCCCAGGCGGCACGCAGGTCGAGCGTTTCGTAGCCCCCGAGCCGTTCGGTGTTGGCGGGGTCTTCGAACCGAGGCGCATTGGCGAAAATCGTCGCGCCGAGCTGCACGGTGCCGAACATGCGATCTACATCCAGTCGCCCGCTGTAGCGAGCGATCCGCGGCAGGAGCTTGCCGTCATTGACGCCCGTGTCGCGCGGATCGAGCGCCGTCAGCGAAAGATGGTAGTGCCAGCCGAGCAGCGTGCCCGCGAAACGTCCCTCGAGGCCGCGGATGCGTGCGCGGTCGACGTTTGCGGCGGCGAAGGTCACCGGATCGTACTCGATGAGATTTGTGATGCGCGTCTGGTACGCATTCAGTGACCAGCGCAGCGAGTCCGTGCGGCCGTTGAGACCGATTTCGGCACTGCGCGAGGTTTCCGGCCGCAGCGCCGGGTCGCCGTAGAACGGGAAGTACAGGTCGTTGAAGGTCGGTGCCTTGAATGCCGTGCCGTATGAGGCACTGAGGCGGATCCGCGCAGGCAGGCGATAGGCCCATTGGGCCGACCAGGTGTCATGACCCCCGAACTGCTGGTTCTGATCGTGGCGGCCGGAAAGCTGCAGTTCCATGTGGGCCACCGCGAGCTGATAAAGCCCGAATTCCCCGACATCGCGGCGCGAGCTCACGGCATAGGCAGTTGTGCTCGCGACGGCATCGCGTTCGTAATCCACTCCGAGCACGATGCGTTGACGGTGCTTCAGGGCGAGCCGATTGATCCACGAGGCGGTGTCGCGCGTGGTGTCGAAGAATCCGTCCGGTGTCCCGTTGAAATACTCCCGGCTGAGATCCTTGCTCTGACCGCCCGTGACCGATGTCGTGAGGATCCCGAACGGTACACTGGTGAGCGTTGCGCCGATCACCTGCTGGGCGACGCGCGATTCGTCGCCGCTGTAGATGTTCCCGTCGTAGCGGGTGTCACCGTCACTGCGCAGGAAGTCCGCGTTCACCGTGCCCACCGGCCCCCGATAGCCGCCGCTCAACGCGGCCGAACCGCTCCAGTAGCCTTGTTGCGGCGAGTTCGTATAGCAGTTCGCGCTCGGCGGCGCGGCTGCCGCACAGATCGGGATGCCGTCGGTGTACAGGCCGCTGAGACTGGCGTCGTACCAGCCTCTGCCGAGGCGCGCCGACTCTCCGAGTGCGAGCCGGTAGGTGCCGTGACTGCCGCCGCTCAGCATCAGCGAGGGCGCCGGTGCAGCGCCTGATGTGCCGTGGCGGGTGAAGATTTCAATGACGCCGCCGATCGCACTCGAGCCATACAGGCTCGAGTAGGGGCCGCGCACGATGACGATGCGCGCGATCTGGGCGACCGGAATCTGCTCCCAGGCCGCCGCGCCGGTCGTGGCGGAGCCGACCTTGATGCCATCGATCAGCACCAGCACCTGGTCGGCGCTCGTACCGCGCAGATAGACCGAGGTGCTGGTGCCGAGTCCGCCGTTGCGGACGATCGAAATACCTGCCAGCCCCTCGAGCAGATCGCTCACCGAGCGCGGCTGCAGCCGCTCAATCTGCGCCGCTGTGATGACCGTGACGGAGGCAATTGCCGCGCGCAATGGCTCGGGGCTGCGCGCTGCCGTGATGATGACCTGATTGAGACCGGAGGGAATGGGCTGCGCGAATGCACTCGGCACCGCGCACGCCAGCGGCAACGCCGCGGCAATCGTGAACTTCACCTGTCGCTCCTGCTCGCACGCCACGTGCGATGAGGTGGAAATGCGGCGACAGGAGCAGGGTGGGCAGAAAGCCGCGACGCGTGTAGGCCGCAGCCGGTCTGACGTCGCCCCACGCGAGTCACCGAGTATGCGCCGCAGGCCGGTCTCCGGGCTCGCGAGTGGAGGGCTTCTCCTTACGACCGCACCTTCCCGTGCTGAACGCACAGTGGTGTTCGCGGTCGACAGCTCGCTTACCGTTGCGTGGGCAGCGCCGGCATTGCATTCGCGAAGCGAATGCGCACCGGCTTCCCGTTTCACCCCAGGGAATCAGATTCCGAGGGACACCTGTGACGCGGAAAAGTCTACGCGGAGGTTTCTGACGGCGCAAGCGCGGGATGCGACGCAGGATTCGCCGTGGCCCAACTGTCGGTCCTGAATGGACGCTGGGTGCGTAGGAGGTCACTTGCGCGATTTCGGACGCGACTTGCGCCGCGGTGCGATCAGCGATCGATGACGAGTGCGCTGCTGGTGTTGCCGAGTGTGGGGCGCGGCACTAGCGTCGTTGCGGGGTGGTCTCGACGTACGACATCGATCCCTCTCTCGAAATTTCTCAGCATATCAACGTCTTGGATTCGCTCGCCCCCGTGTCTGACGCGGCGCAGGATCTCTGCACCGAATTCGAGAATGACGCAGGATCACATGTTGAAAATCGCTCCGTTGATGATCTCGGCGGTCCTGGCGGCTGGTCCTGGCGTCGCATCAGCGCAGGGTGGTATTCGCGACGCGGTCGATGCAGTCATACGACCGCTGATGCGCAGAGACGGCATCCCTGGTATGGCGGTGGGCGTCGTCGTCGACGGCCATGCGCGGGTGTTTGATTACGGCGTAGTCTCGCTGCGAGCGCGTGTTCCGGTCAGGCCCGACACGCTGTTCGAAATCGGCTCGGCAAGTAAGACATTCACCGCAACGCTCGCGTCGTACGCGGTCGTGACGGCCCATATGTCACTCTCGGAAGCCGTCAGCCGTTATTTCCGGTCGCTGCGCGGCACACCCTTCGGCGATCGGGTCAGTCTGCTCAATCTGGTGACGCACACCCCGGGGCGGGATACCCCTGCAAGTGCCTGCCGACGTCCACACCCGCTCTGAACTGATCCGCTACTTGCGCGCGTGGCGGCCGCGATACGCACCCGGGACCTCTCGCACGTATTCGAATATCGGGATTGGATTATTGGGTGTGGCGGCGGCGAGAAGCCCGCATCAGCGCTTCGCGATCGAGATGCAGAAGGATCGGCTGCCGAGGCTCGGCCTCAACCGTACGTTCGTGGTGGTGCCGGCCGCGATGAAGGCGAATTTTGCGCAAGGATACACCGGCAGCGGCCGGCCGGTCCGACTGACGCCCGGGGTGCCTCTGGCAGGAGGCCTACGGCATCAGAACGACGGCCGGGGACATGGTGCGATTCCTGGAAATCAACATGGGGATGGTTCCTGTCGATCCCGTAGTGCAGCGCGCCGTGTTCGATACCCATACCGCGTATTTCAGAGCAGGTGTACTCACGCAGGATATGATCTGGGAGCAATATCGGTTTCCGGTCGCGCTGGCGCGGCTGTTGGCGGGAAACGCACCGGCCATGCTATTCGATGTGGTGCCAGCCAGGGCGCTCCAAACGCCGCTGTCGCCGCAGGCGAATGCGTGGCTCAAAAAGACGGGCTCGACCCGCGGATTTTCGACCTACGTGACCTTTATTCCGGCGCGAAAGTTCGCGGTCGTCCTGCTGTCGAATAAGCGCTACCCGATCCCTGACAGAGTTACGGCAGGGTACCGGATCATGACCGCGCTGCTGCAGCGCACCGATGCGGATGCCCGAGGTCGACGCTGAGCCTGTGCCGTCCGCGGCCGATGGCGCGTGCGTGCAGGTCCTTAGGTGGGCGAGGGCGCTAGGGCGCCTTCGGCACAGGCAGGCCCAGCTTTCGATCCAGCATCGCGCGGAAGCGGCGGATGCGAGCCGCATTGCGCCCGACGTCGCTTTCCCCGATGCGCGATTCCGATCGGATGTCCAGGCGCGCTCCGTCCGGTTGGGCTTCGATCCGGATCACTACGTCGTCGGTGAATCCGAACCACAGCGTCGTGCTGCTCGCTTCGATGATACCGGTGTGCGGATGTGCCGAGTCGAGCGTCCACCCCATGTGCTTCACGGTGTTGAGCGCGGCGGCAAAGACCGTGGCGGGCGGTTGCTCGAACATCATCGGCTGAATATCGGGATATGCCTGGTGCTGCAGCGCAGCCACCTTGGGCCCTCCGTAAACGGTGGAATTCACCGCATGGGCGGCTGTACGCAGGGCGATCACGTCGGGAAGGAATTGAGGCGGATTGCGCGTGTCCGTCGTGATGTCGTGAATCGCCGGTACCGATTCAGCCTTTTTCAGCCACAGGTAGGGAACGCCCCAGGCCACTGCGCCCAAAACGATGGCGAGCAGGGCCAATGCGACGGGCCGAACCGAGGCCTTCGCGACGGCGCACAGGAGCAGTGCGAGCACGCCGAGTGCGACGGCCACCATGCCACCGTACGCGCCGTAGCGGATGAGCCGAAAGGCGGTGCCGAGCCCTACAGCACCCAGCCGATACAGGGGCCCCGGCAGGACCATGGCGAGGATGGCGAGAACCGCGAGAGCGAGCACCAGCGGGATCATCTTGCGCAGGCCCTGTCCCAGGGGCGTCACGGGACGGCCCGCCGCACCTGCAGTGTCACTCGAGAGATTGCTGCTCATGCCCACTCCTGCCCGTGCTGTATTGATGTCGTTGTTCGGGTGTTCACGGGGTCTGGCCACAGCCCACCGCCGCATTCCGATCTCTGGTTCCCGGCAGCGCATGCCGGCCAAGCGTCGGTCCGACGATGATGGTGTCATCCCCCGGCGCGCCCCGCCATCCGCTTCCCAGCAACCGGCCTCGAGGCGCGAGAGTCGGATCATGGCCCTGCCGGAGGCCGGCTGCAACCGTTCCGTCGGGATTCATCTCGACTGTGCCGCACGCGCGAGCCGTTGTGGTACCTCTGTCGATACTCGGCGCACACCGAGGACATTCAGCCGGATTCCCGGGTCGCCGCAGGAGCACGAGGTGGCCTCGGTCCCGGTCGCGCACGGCCAGTGCCCATCTGCGCTCACCGTTTGCACTCGCGCCCGCGGCTCGTCGGGAGTTCAATCACTGCAGGTTCCAAGTGGTGTTTCTCAATCGGAGTGCCGTTGAAGAGCGGCGACCGGCGGACCTGCGTGAGGAGTCAGGCGGTGCCGAGGTTCACCGCGGTGTCCAGTCCGAAGCGTGCCTACCTGATGCAGAGCGCTGTGTGCCGAGGAGTCGACGAAAGGGGGCGCACGTACCGTCGTGCCCAGCTAACGGCCCATCGCAATTCCCGTCGGCAGGGATCACCCGCGGTCAGCGCCGGTCGCATAGTGTCCCACTTTGTCGCCCCCGGAGGACACCGGCGGACGAACACTCGTGGGGAAGGAGATCAACGTGAAGCTGAAGTCGATTTGCTCGGTCGCGACCGCCGTCGCCCTTGGGTTCGCGGGTAGTGCAGGTGCCGCAGGCCTCATTCCGCAGCCCAATGCCAATGCCGTTCCGTATGCAACCAAGGCCAATCCCGAGACTCTCGTATTGGATGCACGCATGGCCGCGCGTGGTATTGCCATTTCGACGATGCACATTCCGGTGCGGCCAGGTCCGTTCACCTTCGTATACCCGAAGTGGATTCCCGGTTACCACTCGCCGGCCGGCGTGCTGGCGGATATCTCGCAACTGACGGTGAGTGCCGACGGGCAGACGTTACCCTGGCGACGTGACAAGGTCGATATGTACGCCTTCCACGTGATGGTTCCCGCCGGCGTGCATTCGATCAAAGTGCGGTTCACCATGCTGCTGAACGGAGGTACGAGTCAGCGCGCGACGCCTAACCTCGCCACCATCTGCTGGACACGGGCATTCTTCTATCAGAACGACATCAACTACCACCATTACTACCTGCGCGCGAGCATCATCCTGCCCAAGGGATGGGGTTATGGAACGGCACTTACCACGGTGAGCCGGGTGGGACAGCGCGTGAATTTCGCTGAAGAACCGCTGACCTATGTTGGCGACTCTCCTTTGTTCATGGGCCGCTATTACCGCAAGGTGCAGCTGTGGCACCAGGGCGATGCTCATATGTGGCTCGATATGTTTGCCGATACGCCTCAGGAGCTCGACGTCCCGGCCAAGCTGGTGGATGCCTACAAGCGTCTCCCGGACGAGGCGTTCGCGCTGTACGGCTCGCGTCATTGGTACAACTATCACGCGCTGCTGGCGATGTCGAGTCACATCAGTTACGACGGCATCGAACACCATCAGTCGAGCGACGATCGTGCCTCGGCCGACTTCATGACGAACCCTGACCAGCAGTTACTCGGCGGGGATTTGATATCACACGAGTTTTCGCACTCATGGAATGGAAAATATCGCCGGCCGTGGGATCTGAAGACCGACAACTACCAGATTCCGCAGCGCACGGATCTGCTCTGGGTGTACGAGGGCATGAATCAGTACCTCGGCGATCTGCTCTCGTTCCGCAGCGGCATCCGCAAGCCGAGCGAATACCCGCAGTACCTCGCCATGATCTACAACCAGATGGCGACCGAGCCGGGCCGTGACACGGAGCCATTGATCGATTTGACCACTGGCGCACCGTACTTCTACATGACAGCCAATGGTCAATATCCGTCGCTGCGGCGCTCGGCGGGGGATTTCTATACGGAGGGCGAGCTGCTCTGGCTCGATGTCGACACCATCATCCGCGCACGGACGGATGGCAAGAAGTCGCTCGATGATTTCTGGCATCTGTATTCGGAGCCGAAGCTCACCGGTCCGATCACCAAGCCGTATACGCGGGCGGATATCGAACATATGCTCAATGAGGTGTGCCCGTACGACTGGAACGCCTTCTTCCAGCGGCATGTGTACGAGGTCTCGAAGCTGCCGCCGACCGGAGAGCTCGAGCGCTCGGGCTGGCGCTTGGTGTACACCGCCAAACCCAATCCGTTCATCACGGCGGCACAGGACACCTACCACACCGATTACCAGTGGCTTACCTATGGATTCAACGTGGGTGGCTCTGGGGCGCTGACTGACGTGCGCGAGGGTTCGCCCGCCTGGAGTGCGGGTATGGCCCCCGGGATGAAGCTCATCGCGGTCAATGGCCAGAGCTTCTCTGCAGGTGTGCTGAAATACGCGCTACGGCAGGCGCATCACGACCACGTTCCGACGCGATTCACGGTGGCCGAGGACGGTTGGGTCCGGACCCTTGCGGTCGGCTACTTCGGCGGTCCGCGCTATCCGCACCTGGTGCGGATCCCCGGCACAGTGAATATGCTGGCCAGGATCATGGCGCCGCACGCCGGACGCTGAGGGCGACGAGCGGAAAGTAAGCCCCGGACCGACAGGTCCGGGGCATGGGTGAGGCCGCACCTCGGTGGCGTCTGCACGGCGCATGCTCCAAATGAAGAAATTGCTATGCGTTCACCCTGACTCCCGCGGGTTGGGCACACTCAGTTCATTGAGGTCGAATGCTTGCGTTCAGCGGACTGGACTTCGGGCTCTCGTAGCCAGCGGTTCTGCTTGCGGCGGCGGCATCATTGACCTCGAGGCGGTTGCTTGGGAGGTGACGTGGCGGTCTACGAGTACGACCTGCAGGAGATCCTGCCTCGTGTTCAAGGTCCGCTCAGAGAGATCCTCGAGCAGGAGCTCGCGGCCGGAAACCACATCGTCGAAATTGCAGGTGGTTGGCTGCTGAAGAAGGCGAACGTCTGGCTCGCCAGCCGGTTCCATGAAGACTATCGATCGCGTTTCCCGACCATGCGGTATCGCTATCTCGGGTATCCAAAGGTCTGGATGGAGGAGTACGTCGATGCGGAGCGCGGACTGATGGTTGCAGTCCGCGCCGCGGCAATTCATCCAGCGCGGCGGTAAAGTCATTTGTCTGCGTGCGCCTTCGCGACCGGCAGCTGAGGTGGGAGTAGTGGGTGCGGGAGTGAAATGTCCGCACTGGCGCGATGTGACGCGATCTTTCCGCTTCCTCGCAGCGCAGATTCTTGGTGTCGCGCAAGAGGCTGATCGAGAAGGCGGGCCGCCGGTCCGTCCTCGACCGGATGCCGGTGTATTCGTGGAGGCGGGCCTCGGTCGGCGCCGGTTCCAAAAAAAAGAATGCGCCCGGCGGGAGGGGGTCCCGTCGGGCGCCAACGAGCGTCCGATGACTACTGATTCTCGGTTGAGGCGATGAAGGCCGAGATGTTGTCGTGCAATGTCTTCAGCGAAGGGACGTGAACGTAGATCATGTGCCCTGTCGGGTAATAGTGATACTGGATGTTGGCCTGCAGCTTGCGCGGCATGGGCAGGTGCTCCATCTCGTAAATGCCCTCGTAGAAGGGTGTGGCGAGATCGAAGTACCCGCCATTGAGCATGACTTTCAGGTCGGGGTCATACTTCATGGCGCTCGCGAGGTCCGGCATCACGTTGAGCGCCTGCGGGAAGCCGTAGGACACTCCGGGAGCGTGGTGCTTGAAGTCCCAGGTGCGCCACAGCGGGATCTCCGGGAGGTACGTCATCCCCTCGCCGTAGTGCAGGTCAGAATGTACGTAGGCATTGAACGCCGACACATACGCGGAGCTGATGGCTGCGGCTTGCGGGTCGTACTCGGCACGCTCGCTGAGCGGGTTCATCGAGGGGCCCGCAAAGCGGGTGTCGAGGCGTCCGGTCGTCTCGTCCTGGTTGGCGAGCAGCTCGTGCTCAAACTGCCCGCCATCGATGCGCAGATTCGCCTTCTCGATGTACGCCACCGGCAGGCCGGTGTACTCGTGCAGTTTGGCCGCGATTGCCGCGAACTTCGAGGCGCTGAGCTGCGAGCCCTCGCGCAGTGCCTGGGCATAGTCGGTCATCGCGAACTGCTCGACCTTGGCGAGCAGCGGCTTCAGCGGCTGCGAGCTGTCGGGGAGCTTGTGGTGATACCACGCTGTGGCCGTCATGCTGGGCAGCGCGAGCTCGTACGGCAGATCGAGCCCGGGATCGAACTGAGCCAATCCCGTCGACGCGTTGTAGTTGAGGATCTGCGAAAGCAGAATCACGCCGTTGAAGTCGACGTTGTCGTGCGTCTCGAGCACGTTGATGAGGGCTGCGGAACGCGGGGTGCCGTAGCTCTCGCCCAGCAGATACTTCGGGGAGTTCCAGCGTCCGTATTGGGTCAGGAACTTCGTGATGAACTGCGAGAACGCGTGCACGTCCTGGTCCACCCCGAAGAAGTGCTTGGCCGGATCCGGGCCGCGTACGCGGCTGTAGCCGGTTCCGGGTGCATCGACGAACACCAGGTCGCTGGAGTTGAGCAGGCTGTATTGATTGTTTACCAGCTGATACGGCGCTGCCGGGGTGTGCGTGTGGTCATTGGTCAGCACCCGCACCGGGCCGAAGGCGCCCATGTGCAGCCACACCGAAGACGAGCCCGGTCCGCCGTTGTAGAGGAAGGTGATCGGTCGCTTGTTCGGCTGGGTGCCATCCTTGATGTACGCGACGTAGAACATCGAGGATTCGGCCGGCTGCTTCGCCTTGCCAGAATTCCCGCCCGTCCCGTAAGCGTCCGTCGCGTCGTTCCAGCCGGCCGCGTGCACGAGAATCATGCCCGCGATGGCGTGGTAGTGAATGGTCTTGCCTTCGACCTTGACCGAACCGGAGGTCGTGCTGGTCACAGTGCTGAAGTACGGGTTGGCTCGGGCCGCGCTCGGCGCGACCTGTGCCGGCGTCGCCATGGCCGGAACGAACGCTGCGGCCAGCGTCAACGCCGAGGCAGCTGCCAGCACATCAACCGCGCGCCGGATGAAAAGGCTTCGTTGGGTGTCGCTCATGGTCAGCCTCCTGAAACGTTGGCGGTCTTGCGGATGAAGGCCGCAATATTGGCGTGCAGCTGCTTCAGAGCGGGAATGTTCGCGTAGATCATGTGTCCCGACTTGTAGTAGTGATACGAGATGTTCGACTGCAGGCTGCTCGGGATCTGCAGGTGGTGCATCTCGTAGAGACCTTCACAGAACGGCGTGGCCAGATCGTAGTACCCGCCGTTCAGCATCACCTTCAGCAGCGGGTCGTACTTCATTGTGGCGGCCAGATCCGGCATCACGTTGGTCGCGATCGGCAGCTTCATCCCGGCGCCCGGCGGACGGTGCATGAAGTCCCAGTGGGCGTCGATCTCCGGCAGATAGCGCCGGTTGGTCGGATAGTGCAGATCCTTGCTCGCGTACGCATTGAAGGCGCTCACGTAGGCGGAGCTGATTGCGGCGGACTGTGGATCGTAGAAGGCCGTGCGGCTGAGCGGATCCATCGAGGGTCCGAGGAAGCGCGAATCCAGCCGGCCGGTGGTCATGTCTTCGTTGGCGAGCAGCTCGTGCTCGAACTCAGGGCCGCTTACCTGCAGGCGCGCCTTGAGCAGATAGGACACCGGCAATCCGATGTACTGATGCATCTGCTCGGCGATGCTCTCGCGCTTGGCCGAGGGCAGGCTCGCGCCCTGCGCCAGGGCATCGGCGTACTTGCCCATGGCGAAGTGTTCAACCTGCTTCAGGAACGGACGCAGCTTCGGCGGGCTCGACGGCAGCGCATGGTGGTACCAGGCGGTCGCCGCCATGCTCGGCAGAGCTAGTTCGTACGGCAGCTCGACACCGGGGTTCGAGCCCGGCGCGTCGTCATTCAGTGAGAAGTTCAGAATCTGCGACAGCAGGATCACGCCGTTGAAATCGACGTTGCGGTTGAGCGTCAGATCCTTGACCAATACCGCCGAGCGAGGCGTGCCGTAGCTTTCCCCGAGAAGATACTTCGGGGAGTTCCAGCGCTTGTAACGGGAGAGGAACTGCGTGATGAACGAGGCGAACGCATGCCCGTCGGGGTCGACGCCATAGAACGCCTTGGCGGCGTTCTTGCCCTCGATGCGGCTGTAGCCGGTGCCGGGGGCGTCGATGAACACCAGGTCAGTGGCGTCGAGCAGACTGTAGTGATTCTTCACCAGGCTGTAGGGCGCGGCGGGGGTGTGCGTATCGTTGTTCGTCAC
>JAJZSQ010000186.1 GCA_021849615.1 Pseudomonadota bacterium | reverse complement strand
ATCTACCAAGCGCTTGCACCGGCTTATCCCGGTGCCGAGGCGGCGGCGCGCTATGCGCAGTTGCTCGAGCGCCAGGGGGAGCACGAGGCGGCCCGCAAGGTGGCCCGCGAGCTGCTCGAGCGGGCGCGCATCGCACCGGCGCACTACCGGCGCGCTCAGCGCGCCTGGCTCGACGCGGCGTCCCGGCTGCTCTAGCGCCCGGCGCGGCGCAGCGGCGCGCGGCCGAGAACGGCGCCGAACTCCCGCTCGCCCTCGCCGCGAGCCAACCCCTCGAGCAGCGAGTCGCGCATCAGGCTGGCGAACGGCAACGGGGCATTGACCGCTTCGGCGGCAGCGAGCGCCAGACGCACGTCCTTCAGGCCGAGCCGGGCTTTGAATCCGGCCGGCTCGTAGCGCGACTCGGCAATCACCCGCCCGTAGCCCTGATAGACCATCCCGGGAAAGAACGTCTGACTGACCAGCTCGAACAGCTTCGCCGGTTCGATGGCGTAGCCACTGGCGAGCGCGGCCGCCTCGCCCATCGACTCGATCGCCGCCGCCAGCATGAAGTTCATCGCGAGCTTCACGACATTCGCCTGCGCCGCACGCTCACCGAAACGCCAGGTCTTCTGCCCGATCACATCGAACAGCCCCTGCACCCGGTCGAGGTCGGCCGGCGCGCCAGCAGCCAGGATGTTCAGTTTGCCCGCCGCGGCGACGTCCGGCCGGCCGAGCACCGGCGCGGCGATGTAGCGGCTGCCGGCGGTGCCGAGCCGCGCCGCGAGCTCATCGCTCAGCTGAGGAGAGGTGGTCGCCATGTTCACCTGCACGGTGCCGGGCGCGGCACTCAGCGCCGCCGGCAGAAGGACCTCGCGGACCGCCGCATCGTCGCTCAGGATCGAGAACACGACCTCGGCCGCGCACGCCTCGCGCGCGCTGCCGGCCGCCACGGCGCCTGCGGCGATGAGCGGTTCGAGCGGCTGCGGCGAGCGGTTCCAGACGCGCAACCGATGCCCGGCCCCGAGCAGCCGCGCCGCAATGGCGCTGCCCATGTTCCCCAGTCCGATGAATCCGATGTCCATGACGGCCTCCGTACGTTGAGCTCGGCCTCAGCGGCGCGGCCACCGCGGGCCGCGCGCACGTGCCGAGGCGCGATGCTAGCATCGCGCCAGCGAAAGTCCTGCCCGGAGCGTGCCCCATGAGTGTCCTGCCCACCGCCGAGCCGGTCCGCGCCGCGAGTGAGCCGGGGTCCGAGCTGGCACATGTGATCGAGGCGCAGCCGCGCGACATCGGCTCGCTCATGGTCGCCCGCGTGCTGCCCTCGGCCGCGCGGCGCATGGTCGGCCCGTTCGTCTTCTTCGACCACATGGGGCCGGCGCAGCTCGCCGCCGGTCACGGCCTCGACGTGCGCCCGCACCCGCACATCGGCCTCGCCACGGTCACCTACCTGTTCGAGGGCGAGATCATCCACCGCGACAGCCTCGGCTCGCATCAGGCCATCCGGCCCGGCGACGTCAACTGGATGACCGCCGGGCGCGGCATCGTGCACTCCGAGCGCACCCGCACGGCGCTGCGCCGCAACGCCCACCGGCTGAACGGGCTGCAGCTGTGGGTCGCCCTGCCGACGGAGCACGAGGACACCGCACCGCAGTTCCATCATCACCCGGCCGCCACGCTGCCGGTGCTCGAGCTCGAGGGCGCGCGCATCCGGGTGCTCGCCGGGACGCTCCTCGGACTGCGCTCCCCCGTGACGATCCTCTCCCCGCTGTTCTACGCCGATGCCGCACTTGAGCCGGGGTGCGAGCTTGCCGTGCCTGCGGACTGCAGCGAACGGGCCGCGTATGTGATCGAGGGCGCGCTCGAGTGCGCCGGGGAGCGGGCGGATCCTGGCCGCATGCTGGTCTTCGCCGCCGGCGCGCCGGTCCGGCTGCGCAGCGAACGCGGGGCGCGCATCGCGCTCATCGGCGGGGAGCCGCTCGGACCGCGACACCTCTACTGGAACTTCGTCGCGAGCTCCCTCGAGCGCATCGAGCAGGCCAAGGCCGACTGGCGCGCCGGCCGCTTCCCCAAGGTGCCCGGGGATGAGACGGAGTTCATCCCGCTGCCCGAGGGGCCCTGAACCGCCCGCCATGGCCGAGCTGCCCATCACCTTTGCCGATATTCAGGCCGCGCAGCAGCGCCTGGCGGGCATCGCACACCGCACGCCGGTGCTCACCTCGCGCACCGCCGATGCCCGCAGCGGCGCGCAGTTGTTCTTCAAGTGCGAGAACTTCCAGCGCATGGGCGCATTCAAGTTCCGCGGCGCGTACAACGCGGTCGCACGGCTCGAGCCGGCACAGCGCGCCGCAGGCGTCGTCGCGTACTCCTCCGGCAACCATGCTCAGGCGATCGCGCTCGCCTGCCGACTGCTCGCGAGCCGCGCGGTGATCGTGATGCCGAGCGACGCACCACGGGCCAAGGTGGCCGCCACACGCAGCTACGGGGGCGAAGTGGTGTTCTACGACCGCTACCGCGAGGACCGCGAAGCGCTCGGCCGCCACCTGGCCGCCGAGCGCGGACTCACCCTGATTCCGCCCTACGATCACCCCGACGTCATGGCCGGCCAGGGGAGCGCTGCGGCCGAGCTGATCGAGACGGTCGGTCCGCTCGATGTGCTGCTCGCGCCGCTCGGCGGCGGCGGCCTGCTCTCCGGCAGCGCGGTGGCCGCCCATGCACTCAGCCCTGGTTGTACCGTGATCGGCGTCGAGCCCGAGGCCGGCGATGACGGCCGGCAGAGCCTGCGCGCCGGACATATCGTGCACATCGCCACACCCGAGACGCTGGCCGACGGCGCGCAGACTTTGCATCTGGGGCAGCACACGTTTGCGGTGATCGCCGCGCGGGTCAGCGACATCGTGACGGTGAGCGACGCGCAGCTGCTCGAGACCATGGCCTGGTTCGCCGAACGGATGAAACTCGTGCTCGAGCCAACCGGCGTGCTCGCGGCCGCCGCCGTGTTCTCGGGCCAGCTCGCTCTCACCGGCAAACGGGTCGGGGTGATCCTCTCCGGCGGCAACGTCGACCTGGCACGCTACGCGACGCTGCTCGCCGAGCGTCCTGCCGCCGAGGCCTGAGCGGCTGCGGCGGCCTCAGGCGGCGGCTGGAACGGGCCGCAGGTGCGGGGCACGCGGATCGGGCACCTGCTGCGTGATGCAGTGGATGCCGCCGCCGCCGAGCAGAATCTCTCGCGCCGGCACGCCGATCACCTCCCGCCCGGGGCAGGCGCGGCGCAGGATCTCGGCAGCCTCAGCGTCGGTGCGCTCATCGAGCCGCGGCATCACCAGCCCGCCGTTGGCGAAATAGAAATTTACGTAGCTCGCCGCGAGGCGCTCCCCGCTACGGCGCGGCTTGCAGGCCGCACTCGCGGCGAGTCCGGCCGCCTCCGCGTCGGTCATGTAGAGCGGTCCGGGCATCGGCAGCTTCACCACCTCGATGCGCCGGCCGCGCGCATCGGATGCGGCGGCGAGGCGCTCTGAGGCCTCCTGCGAGCGCTCGTACTGCGGATCGGCGCGATCGTCGGTCCACGTCAGGCACACCTTGCCCGGGGCGAGGAAACAGGCCATGTTGTCGATATGCCCGTCGGTCTCGTCGTTGTAGACGCCGAGCCTGAGCCAGATGAAATGCGTCACGCCGAGATACTCGCGCAGCAGCGCCTCCATGCGCTCGCGCGTCATGCCGGGATTGCGGTTGGGATTGAGGACGCACTCCTCGGCGAGCAGCGCGGTGCCCTCACCATCGACGTGGATCGCGCCCCCCTCGATCACGATCGGCGCGCGGTAGCGTGCCCGGCCGTCGAGGGCAAGAACTTCGGCAGCGACCTGCTCATCCTGGTCCCAGGGGTGGTAGAGCCCCCCTTCGAGCCCACCCCAGGCATTGAAGTGCCAGTGCACGCCGCGCAGCTGCCCCGGCACCCCGACCAGGTACGTCGGGCCGACGTCGCGCATCCAGCAATCATCGTGCGCCAGCGTGACGACGCCGACGTCCCGCGGCAGCA
>JAJZSQ010000185.1 GCA_021849615.1 Pseudomonadota bacterium | reverse complement strand
CACAATCCGCATGACAGATCGCCCGCAGCGCCGTCAGCGAGGATACCGGCCGAGTCGTGAACGCCGCAATCCCGTACCAAAGTTGCGACAGTCGCGGATCGACGAATCGGCGCGTACCGATCGTCTCACGCGACCAGATGAGTGAGCGTTGCCCGCTTCGGTCGCTCACGGTCATTTCCTGCCAGGGGCCGGCCGCACTGTTGACGATGCGACTCCCGAGGAGCGTGAGCGCCGCTTTGTCGCCGAGCAGCGAGTTCCAGTACCCGAGGAGCTTGCCCTCCTGCGTCTGGGTGCGGTAGGCGACCACGAACGCCTCGACCGAATGTCCGCGCGGCGTGTCATAGCGCTGCAATGACTCGGCGCTCGCATCCAGATACTGGGGCGACCAGGCGCTGTAGGTGACCCGCTCCGGTCCCGTCCAGCCGGCCGGCGCCGCCGGCCAGGCGATGGCCACCGGCTGATCGGCCACCGGCCACAGCCACTCTCGGCCGTAGATCAGCATCGGCAGGACCACGAGCACCGCCAGTGTCGACAGCGCACGGCCCGCGGAGGCCTCACCCGAGTCCGCCACCAGGGGGGCAGGCGTCGGCGGGCTCGAAGACCGGGCGGCGGCCGCGCGCCGATCCCAGCGGGTGGCGAGCGCCCCGGCGAGCCAGAGGAAAACCAGGAAGAAGACGACGAACACCGCCCAGCCGAACCAGTAGTGACTGACGGTCACGAGGTAGGTCTGCATGTTCGTCTCGTACGCCGCGACGATGATGACGAAGATGCGGATCCAGTTGCCGATCAGCGCGAACAGTCCCATGAGTCCGAGCCACAGCACGCGGCGACGCACGCTGTCGCCGGCGAGCTCGCCGTAGAGCGCCGCGAGCGCCAGTCCCACCACGAAGAAATGCAATCCGCTGCAGCCCCAGGCGATCTCGAGCGTGCCGCCCGGCAGGTGCACGAAATCCCCGGTGAGGTAGGCCGGAATGCCGATCAGCCAGACGAGGAACCCGTTGGCACTCACGCTCAGGGACTGCAACAGACTATTGATGTCCGTCCAGGCCGGCATCGCGAAGTAGAGAAAGCCGATCGGGAAGAGCAGTGTGCGGGCCACCGGCCACCCCAGGGTGGCGATGATCGCGGCGAAGAGCAGCAGCGGCAGGATCAGCAGCTGCGGGTCTTGGATGGCCGCCCCATAGGCATAGATCCAGGCGAGCGAGAGCGCCACGATGGCGATGAGCGCGCGCGGCTCGGGACGCAGCGGCGCGGCGAACACGCGCCGGCGGTCCCGCACCACCAGCCACAGCGAGATGGCGAGCACCAGGTAGCCGTGGGTGTAGGCCTTGTCGATCGTGTCGGTCCAGAATCCGTTCAACGCCACCGCGCTCGGCCAGTAGGCGAGCGCGATCGAGAACCAGAATCCAAAGATGACCACCAGGCGGTCCCAGCCCGTGGCCTCGGCGGCCGCCTCGGCGGGTGCCGCGCTCGAGGGGGCGTCACCACGCCACCGGGAATCTGAGCTCAGATCAGCCATACTGCGGCGGGCGCATGCTCGGCAGTCGCACGCGCTTCGTTCTCCAACGTCCGGAATTTCTTGGGGTTATCCTACCAGTCCGGACGGTGTTTCGCCCCCCGACCGGACCTCTGACCCGGCGGATTAGAACGCAATGGGCCGGAGAGGTTCAGGAACTGGATCGCAGTTCCCACCCGGAGACGGATGAATTGATCTTGAGGGCGGTCCGGCGCCTCGCCGGACCGCCCTCGCCCCAGTCGCTCCGTGTTTCGCGACCTGTGTAGAGGGGCTCTCCCTCCGCTCAGCTGATCGTCTTGCTCGCGACGTTCGAGAGACCGCTCTCCGTTCCGGTGCTGGTGTAGGCGGTCACCGCGAAATACCAGGTTCCACTCGTCAGTCCGCTGATGACGTAATTCGTCACGCCCACAGTGGACACCTGCACCTGCTGGTTCAGCGCATTGGGGCTGGTGCCGTAATAGATGTTGTACCCGGCGAGGTTCGTGAGCGTCGAGCCGTCGGTATTGGTGGTCGGCGGCGTCCAGGACACATCAGCGGTTCCGCTCGCCGCCGCGGCCGCCACGACCTGGATGGTGAACGGTGTCGCCGAGGCGCTTTCCTGTCCATCGCTGACCGAAACCACGATGTTCGAGTAAGTCCCAACGTCAGCCGCCGTCGGCGTCCCGGTCAGCACGCCCGTACCGGCATTGAAGGTCATCCAGGGGGCCGCATTGGCCACGCTGAACGTGAGCGTCTTGCCGTTGCCGCCGGTGACATTCGGGGTCAGCGTGAAGGTCTGCCCGACCGTGACGGAGCCCTGCGCGGAGGCGGTGGTGCTGATCTGCATGGCCTTGACGGTCGGCGCACTCGCGGAGGTGCTGCTGGCCGTACTGGCGCTCGGCGCACTGGCATTCGCCGCGGAACCGCCGCTGCCGCCGCACCCGGCGAGCGCACTCAGCACGACGAGTCCGCATACGACGAATCTGACTGACACCCAAGTACGCATGTCCGCTCCGCGTCCCGGAACGTTTCCGGGGACTTCACATCAACGGCCGCACTGAGGCGGCCGCAGGCAGAGCAGAAGCAATGATCGTGCCAGACCACTTTTTCGTTTTAAATCATTGTATTATGAACTGTATGGATCGACTCCCCGCGTGTTCATGCGAACCGGTGTCGGGCGCTGCCGACGGTTTGTTCAGGTGCCTTCGGGGCTCTTGATTGCAAGCGCCTGATTTCTCAGCGGATCACCCCCCGCCCCCCGGGCGGTGCCATTTGCTGTCAGCGAGTGTCACGAATTGTCAGTTCTCGGCGGTCCGCGCGCCCACTCATTTCAACATCCAACATAACACCTCGCTTGACGACATAATGAGGTTACGTACAAACCACGCTGTGGAATCGGTTCACATTCTTTTTTGCCCCCGGCCCGCGCCCCCGACCCCTGAAATTTTTCTGCGCACCGCCGGACTTGTGACGCAGTTCTCACGCCGTTACACTCGCGCCACGCTTGCAAGTGCCGGCACCGGCCCACGCTCCGCCCGCCGCGTCATGAAGGCCAAGACCGCCAGACCCTTCCTGCTCGTGATGCTCTTCGGTGTCCTCGCCTCCCATGGCTGGATGATCACCGAATATGGTCCGGGCGCCGGCGGGGGCGGCTCCGCCCCTCCCTCGGCTGCGACCGGCACCCCCTCGAACGCGGTGCACAAAGCCGCAGCGCCACTGCCCTCTGCGCTTGCCCTTCAGCCGGTGAACGGCGCCGCTGCACCTGCGAGTGGCCCGAAGCACCCCGATGGCGACGCAGCCGCGCCCCGGGACTGGCTGCCCGCCCTCTCCGCGCCGCTGCTGGCGGCGACGACCCCCGTGAATCCCGACCCCGCCCTGCCGAACGATCCGGCCTCGGACCTGACCTTCCCCGGCACCACGAACCTCGGAACCGGCGCGAACGGCGAGTCGGGCGCACCGCCCGCCGATCCGCCCGTCGTCGGCGCTGGGCCGGGTCACGAGGCGGCGGTGCCTCCGGTCGCGGGCGGTGGTGCGCACGCGAAGGCATTGGCCGAACCGGGCTCGCTGGCCCTGCTCGCCGCGGGACTGATGGCGCTCGGACTCACGCGCCGGCGCGCTCGCGCGGCGTGAGCCGCCCGGCCTACTTCGGTACCGGGATGGCGGTGCGCTCCATCAAATCGTAGAGCGTCGGGCGGGTCACGCCGAGGAGCTCGGCCGCCTTGGAGATGTTCCCGCCGGCGATGGCGAGCGCCCGCTGCACCGCGGCGCTCTCGGCCTTCTGGCGCACCTCGCGCAGCGGCAGCACGATCCCGCCATCGGCGGGCTGCTCGAGCGTGAGGTCCTCGGCCGTGACCAACTTGCCCTCGGCCATGATGGCCGCGGCGTTCACCCGGTTCTCGAGCTCGCGCACGTTGCCCGGCCAGCTGTACAGCTCGATCGCGGCAATGGCGTCGGGGGCGAGTTTCATCTGGGCCTTGCCGTGGCGCTTGCAGGCTTCCTGCAAGAGGTAGTTGGCGATCAGCACCGGATC
>JAJZSQ010000184.1 GCA_021849615.1 Pseudomonadota bacterium | reverse complement strand
TGATTGCCGCATTGTTGCCCGAGCGCGGCGTCGCAAAGCGTGAATCGAGCGCTGACAACGGCGCGACGTAGCCTTTTTTCGGCTCACGCTCGGCTGCGGCAATGAGCGCGATGATCTGCGAGTCGAGCAGTTCGTGCAGCGAGTGATCCGAGAGGGTGCGAAAGCCGTGATCGAGCACCAGCGTCATGACGCCGAAGAACAGCGCCAGTGGCAGCGCCACCGACAGCAAGAGCCGCTGGCTGAGGGAGTGCACCGCGGCGCCCGCGCCGTCAGTCGCCCGACTGACGCGCCAGCGAGAAGCGGTAGCCGCGCCCGCGCAGCGTCTCGATGGGCTTGAGTTGCTCGTTGGGATCGAGTTTGCGGCGCAGTCGCCCGACCAGCACTTCGATGACGTTGCTGTCGCGCTCGAAGTCCTGATCGTAGAGCCGCTCGGTGAGTTCGGCCTTGGAGATCACCTCCCCGGCGCGCAGCATCAGGTGCTCGAGGATGCGGTACTCGAACGTGGTCAGTTCCACCGCCGCACCGTCGACCGCCACGGTCTGCGCACGCGTATCGAGGGTGACCGGGCCACATTTCAGTTCCGGGCTCGCCCAGCCGCCGGCGCGGCGCAGCAGTGCCTGCAGTCGCGCCAACACCTCCTCGAAATGAAACGGCTTGGCGACGTAGTCATCGGCGCCGGCCTGCAGCCCCTCGACCTTGTCCTGCCAGTTGTCGCGCGCGGTGAGAATGAGGATCGGGTAGGTCTTGTGCGCGCCTCGGAGCTTGCGGATGACCTCGAGCCCGGAGAGCTTCGGCAGTCCGAGGTCGATCACCGCCACATCGAGCGGGTACTCCAGGCCGGCGAACAGTCCCTCCTCGCCGTCCTGCGCCACATCGACCGTGAAGCCCGCCGCGGTGAGCTCGCTCTTCAAGCTCTCGCGCAGCGCCGCCTCGTCTTCGACCACCAATGCCCGCATTGCCCCCTCCCGGGTAATTTTTTTAAAGAATGCGCCCGCTCGCGGCATCCACACGGACGGTGAAGACGCGCCCGGACCGGTCCAGGAGCCGCAGCACGTACACCGTCTGGTCCCCGTCCTTGCGCGTCTCGGCACGCACGACGCGCGCCTGGAATCGCTGCTCGACCATGCGCACGGCCTGATTCATGGTGATTGCACTGTGCGCCAAGGGCGCCGCCGGCGCGGCATAGGCCTCGCCCGCCTCCACACGCGTCTGTCCGGCGCACAGAAGGCTCAACGCCAACGCGAGCACGAACCCTGGGCGTATTCTGTTCATGGGAAATCGCACGTGTGTCATGTCTCGCCGGCAACAGGGCAGCCCGGAGCGGCCGAACCGGCAGCCTCGCCAGCCTGCGCAACCCTAGCCTACCACCCGTGAATCCTCGCTGAATACGCCCCCGGCCGGTGCGCTCAGGGCTCGCGCTTGACCTCGCACCAGAGCGCATCCCACTCCGCTGCGCTCAGCTGCGTCAGCGGCGCGCCACGTCGCTCGGCCCGCCCCTCCATGCCCCGGAAGCGCCGCTCGAACTTGGCATTCGCCCCGCGCAGCGCCTCCTCCGGGTCGATCCCGAGGTGGCGGCCCCAGTTGGCGAGTGCGAAGAGCAGATCGCCGAATTCCTCGCGCACGTGGGCATCGGCGGTCCCGCCGGCGGCCGCGAGCGCGGTATCGAGCTCACCGAGCTCCTCGAGCACCTTTGCGCGCACCGCCTCGGGCTGCGCCCAGTCGAACCCGACCCGCCCGGCGCGTCGGCCGAGCTTGCCGGCGCGCATCAACGCCGGCAGCGCCAGCGGAATGTCCGCGAGCGCACTGGTATCGCCGCGGACCCCGTCGGCCCGCTCGCGCGCCTTCAGATCCTCCCACCGCTGCGACTGCTCGTGCGCGCTGCCCGGGGTGACCTCGGCACCGAACAGATGCGGATGGCGACGGATGAGCTTCTCGTGAATCCCGGCGGCGATCGCCGCGAAATCGAACCAGCCGCGCTCCTCGCCGAGACGGGCATGAAAGACGACCTGGAAGAGCAGATCGCCGAGTTCCGCGCGCAGCGCGTCCGGGTCGTCCCGCTCGATCGCCTCGCGGACCTCATAGGCCTCTTCGAGGGTGTACGGGGCGATGCTCTTGAAATCCTGCGCCCGGTCCCAGGGGCAGCCGTGCTGCGGATCGCGCAGCCGCGCCATCAGCGCAAGCAGCGCCTCGAGCGCCGCGGCCGAATCACTCCGGTGCATCGGCGCAGCACACCCGGTACAGCGTCAGGAGCATCCCGGCGGTGGCGCCCCAGATGTTGTGTTCGCCGAAGGGGATGTCGACCATGTCGATCTCGACGCTCGGATCGCGCAGCCGCACCCGGCGCGGCCGGTGATTGCGCGGATCGAACACGTAGGCGAGCGGCACCTCGAAGACCACGTCGACCTCCTCGCGGTCCGGGCGCAGCTCGAAGCCCGGCGCGACCCGGGCCACCACCGGCGTGACCCGAAAGCCGCTGATCACGATGTGGTCGGGCAGATAGCCGATCACCGTGACGAAACGCCCCTCGAGCCCGATTTCCTCGTACGCCTCACGCAGCGCCGCACCGGCCGGATCCGCATCCGCCGCCTCAATCTGTCCGCCCGGAAAGCTCACCTGGCCGGCGTGATGGCGCAGCGCGCTGCCGCGACGCGTCAACAGCACCGTCGGGCCCTCGGGCCGGTCCACGAGCGGCACCAACACCGCCGCCGGGGCCGGATCGGGGGGAAAGCTCGCGCGCAGCTCGCGTGTTCGCGCGAGACTCTGCCCCGGCACCAGCCAGGTCTGCGGCATATGGTTCGGGGCGCTGCCGGCGAGGCGCGCCTCGATGTGCGCCAGCGCCGCGGCGCCCTCGCCCGGCGCCTCCGCCTGCACCCCGCCGCTGTCAGCCACCGCCGCCGGCACCGCCTTTGATCCCCCCGCGAGTCAGCGCCTCGGGGTCGAGCAGCCGCGTCAGCTCCGCGCGCGGCAGATCGGTCATTTTCTCGGCCATTTCCCGAATCGGGCGGCCTTCGGCATAGGCCTTCTTGGCGATCGCCGCGCCCTTCTCGTAGCCGATCACGGGATTCAGCGCAGTCACCAGGATCGGATTGCGCTCGAGCGCCTCGGCGAGCCGCTCGGGGTTGACCTTGAAGCCGGCGATGGCGCGCGCGCCGAGCAGCCGCGCGATGTTGGCGAGCAGCCGGATGCTCTCGAGCAGGTTGTAGGCGATCACCGGCAGCATGACGTTCAGCTGGAAGTTGCCCGACTGCCCGGCGAGCGTGATGGTCGCATCGTGGCCGATCACCTGGGCGCAGACCATCGCGGTCGCCTCCGGGATCACCGGGTTGACCTTGCCGGGCATGATGCTGCTGCCGGGCTGCAGCGCCGGCAGGGCGATCTCGCCGAGGCCGGCGAGCGGACCGCTGTTCATCCAGCGCAGGTCGTTCGCGACCTTCATCAGGCTGACTGCGATCACCTTCAGCTGCCCGGACAGCTCCACCGCCGTGTCCTGGCTCGAGAGCGCCTCGAAGTAGTTGTGCGCCGGCTCGAACGGGCAGCCGGTGAGCTCCGCGAGCGCCTGGCAGAAGCGCGCGCCGAAGTGCGGATCGGCATTGATACCGGTGCCGACGGCGGTGCCGCCCTGGGCCAGCCGGTGCAGACGCGGGGCGGTCGCGGCGAGCCGCTCGAGCCCCGCCTCGATCTGCGCGCGCCAGCCGGAGAGCTCCTGGCCGAAGGTCACCGGCATCGCGTCCATCAGGTGGGTCCGTCCCGTCTTGACCACCGAGCCGACTTCCGACTCCTTCGCGCGCAGCGTGCGGCACAGCTCATCGAGTGCCGGGGCGAGCTCACGCCGCACCGCGAGCGCGGCGCTCACGTGCAGCGTGGTCGGGATGACGTCGTTGCTGCTCTGGCCCATGTTGACGTGATCGTTCGGGTGCACCGGCTTGCCGAGGCGGCGCGCGGCGAGCGCGGCGATCACCTCGTTGGCATTCATATTGGTGCTGGTGCCCGAACCGGTCTGAAAGACATCGATCGGAAAGTGCGCATCGTGGCGGCCCTCGGCCACCTCG
>JAJZSQ010000040.1 GCA_021849615.1 Pseudomonadota bacterium | reverse complement strand
TGGCCTTTGACCAGACGCCAGCTGCGTCCGAGCGCGGCCGCCGCGCCGGCATCTTCAACGAACACGGCGGCCTGCCACAGCATCAGCCGGACCGACACGTAGATGAACGCGCAGGCGGCCGCCAGTCCCGCGAGTCCGATGAGCACCCAGGGCAGCGGGTGTGTGAGCGTGGCGCGGTCGGCGTGGAAGATCACGGCGACCGCGATGCCGACGATGATCATGGGGATGGCGATCGCGAACATGATCAGGGCCTGCAGGATCACCCCGGCGATCAGACGCAGCAACCGGTGCAGCCCGACGTTCAGCGCCGCGCCGGTCTCGAGTGATCCGCCCTGCATCGTACGGATCTGTGTGGCGAACAGCGCGCCGGTGACTACCATGATGATCAGCAGCAGCGCGAAGGAGGCCAACGCATTCTGCGGTCCGTTCATCAAAGTCCACATGAGCATTTCGTGCTGCCACGCCGAAGCGGTCAGTGGCGGCAGCGTCGGCGTCACGGCGAACACCGCGATGGCGCCGGCGGCAATGGTGATCAACGCCAGTATCCAGCAGCGGCTGAACGATGCGCTGAACAGGCGCAGCCAGTCATCGAGTACGCCGCCAATCGACTGAGGTGCGGAGGATGCCTGGTATGTCATGATCGCTCCGATGCAGTTGCGGGTCGGCGGCCGCCGGGCTGGCTTCTTGCCGCCGCCGGGCAGAATAGCTAAGCTGAACC
The DNA here is from genome assembly GCA_021849615.1 of Pseudomonadota bacterium. GTDB lineage: Bacteria > Pseudomonadota > Gammaproteobacteria > Steroidobacterales > Steroidobacteraceae > 13-2-20CM-66-19. The sequence goes on along the minus strand of JAJZSQ010000040.1, from coordinate 20,723 downwards.
TTGACCGGCAACCCTTTTCATCGTACGGGATGGCGATGGCCGCGGCTGTACTCACCATCAGGAGTCTCACGGGCGTCGAGATGACGCTACCGGTCGCAGGGCCGGGAATGCGCAGCTACGCGTTCCTCATCGACTGGCAGATCCGCTTGCTGGGCGCGCTCGCCGTACTGCTCATCGTCGTGCTGCTGCGGCTGGTGCCGGGCCTGCCCAAGCCGCTGGCCGCGCACCTGCTGACTGGCGGGGTCATCGTCGCGCTGTTGATTTATCTTTTGTATCAGCCGATTGCGGAGATCGTCACCCGGGGCCGCACGCCTGGCCTGCGCAGTGCCGGGGCGCGGATCGTGACACTGGAGGGGACGACGCCGGGCATCGGTCCGTTGCTGGCTCGCAACATATTCCGGCTGATCGATGCGCTGCCGTTGTGTTACGTCGTGGGACTGATCACCTGCATGCTGACCGAGCGGCACGTCCGACTCGGGGACATCGTGGCCGGAACGGTGATGGTATGCGCGGCGGAGGAGGCCGGCGGACCGCTCGATCGGCTCGCGCGCCATGCTCAGCACAGTGCGCTGCCGCCGGAATTCGCCGAGCTCGTGCACGATCTGCTCGAGCGCTTCGACTCGCTCGCCCCGGCGCAACGCACGGCGCTCGCGCTGACCGTGCTGCGCAAGGTGGATCCGCAGTTTGATGCATCCGGGACGCCGCCCGAAGAGCGCGAGCTGCGGGCGAGGCTGGAGGCGTTGCTTGGGCGTACAGAACGATCCTGAGGCAGCGGTTTGGGTGCGCCAGCACGCGCCGCAGTGGCAGCGGCTGGCGGCCGCAACCGCGGCCGCGGCGCGGCGTACGCACCCGAGCGTCGAGCAAGCGCTGCAGACGCTCGCGGCGTACCGGACGCTCGCGCGCCATCTGGCGACGGTACGCTCGCTGCTTCCGGGGAGCCTGCCCGCGGCTGCGCTGGAGCGAACGTGTGCGCAGTTGCATACCGCGGTGAATCGGCCGGCGCGCTTCGGCCGTGCCGGGTGGATGCGGATGTTGCGCGAGGACGTGCCGGCTGCAGCAGCGGCCGTGCGGGGCACGGCCCTGTGGCTCGCGATGCTGCTCGCCGTCACCACATTCGCCGGGTGGTGGCTGGTGAGCCGCCATCCGGAACTCGTCAGTCTGATTGCCAGTCCGCAGATGATCGACGGAGTCGAACACGGGCATCTGTGGACCTATCAGATCCTCACGCTCGGCCCCCCCGCGCTGCTCTCGGCCCGGATCTTCTCCAACAACGTCATGGTCACGCTCGGGGCCTTTTGCTTCGGCACGCTGTTTGGCCTGGGGGCGTTCTACATGATCGCCTTCAATGGTCTGATGCTCGGCGGACTGCTCGCCTTCACGCACCAGCATGGACTCGGGCTCGGCCTGCTCAAATTCACGCTCGCGCACGGCCCGGTGGAGCTCTCGGTGATGTGCCTGGCGGCCGCGGCGGGCACCGCGCTCGGCGAGGCGCTGATCCGGCCCGGCGAGCTCAGCCGCGGCGCGGCGCTGCGGCGCCGCGCCGCGCAGCTCGGCCCGCTCCTGCTCGCCTGTGCGCTGCTGCTGCTCGGATCCGGCCTGATCGAGGGGTCCGTCTCGCCACGGCCGCAGATCTCGATTCCGGTGCGCCTCGGCATTGGACTCGGCTACTGGACGTTGATGATGGCGTGGCTCTCGGGTCGACTCTTCCCGCGCACCCGAAGGCCTGTGAACGGCTGACCCGAAGTGTCACGATGCCACTCGCCGCAGCGGATCGGGCCTCTCCGGCCGGTCTGGCGAGGAGATCTCGGCCCCTGGGAATCTGACAGTTCCCGCCTCGCACCCACTTGCGCCAAACGCCGACCCGGCGCGCAATCGTCGTGGTGCGGTATTCGCGCTACACCGTGCCGGTGAGTGTCTGGGCACCGACGGCCTGACAGCCTGAGGGCGCCCTCACACCAGGACGCGCTCGATGCCGCCGCTGTTGGCGCGAGCCACGTACTCGGCCATCCAGTTCTCCCCGAGGATGTGCTTGGCAATCTCGACGACGATGTAATCGGCATCGAGATCGGCATCCTCGTTGTAGCGCTTCAGTCCCTGCAGGCAGGACGGGCAGGAGGTGAGGATCTTGACGCGCTCGGCGCCGGCGGCCCGCAGTTGCGCGGCACCGCTGCGCACCTCTTCCTCCTTGCGAAACCGCACCTGCGTCGACACGTCGGGCCGAGTGATGGCGAGGGTTCCGGACTCCCCGCAGCACCGATCGTTCTTGTCGATCCGTCCGTTGCGCGACTCGTTCATCAGGGCGTTGACGACTTTCAGGGGGTCGTGCTGCTTGATCGGCGAGTGGCAGGGGTCGTGATACATGTAGCGGGTGCCGGTGACGCCCTCGAGCTGCACGCCTTTTTCCATCAGGTATTCGTGGATGTCGATGATGCGCGAGCCGGGGAATATCTCCTCGAACTTGTAGCTCTGCAGCTGGTCGTAGCAGGTCCCACAGCTGACCACGACGGTGCGGATATCGAGGTAGTTGAGCGTATTGGCCACGCGGTGGAACAGCACCCGATTGTCGGTGGTGATCTTCTCCGCCTTGTCGAATTGCCCGGCACCGCGCTGCGGGTAGCCGCAGCAGAGGTAACCCGGCGGCAGCACGGTCTGCACGCCGACGTGCCAGAGCATCGCCTGCGTGGCGAGTCCGACTTGTGAGAACAGTCGTTCCGATCCGCAGCCCGGGAAGTAGAACACCGCCTCAGTTTCGCTCGAGGTGAGCGCCGGGTCGCGGATCACCGGCACGTAGGCGGCATTCTCGATGTCGAGCAGCGCCCGGGCGGTCTTCTTCGGCAGCCCGCCCGGCATCTTCTTGTTGACGAAATGCACCACCTGCTCGCGTATCGCGGGCCGGCCGGTGGTGGCCGGCGGATGCTGGGTCTGGGCGCGTGCCAGGCCCTTCAACAGCCGGTTGCCGAGTCGCTGCGCTCGGTATCCCCAGCCGATCATCGCCTTGCGCGTCAGGCGGATCGTCTCCGGGGAGGTGGCGTTCAGGAAGAACATCGAGGCGGCCGTACCGGGGTTGAAGCGCCGCTTGCCCATGCGGCGCAGCAGATCGCGCATGGCCATCGACACGTCGCCGAAATCGATGTCGACCGGACAAGGCGTCACGCACTTGTGACACACCGTGCAATGGTCGCCGACGTCGGCGAATTCGTCCCAATGGCGTAGACTGACGCCGCGGCGGGTCTGCTCCTCGTAAAGGAAAGCCTCGATCAGCAGCGAGGTGGCGAGAATCTTGTTGCGCGGGCTATACAGCAGGTTCGCGCGCGGCACGTGCGTGGCGCACACCGGTTTGCACTTGCCGCAGCGCAGACAGTCCTTGATCGAATCGGCGATCGTGCCGATCGCCGACTGCTGCATGATCAGCGATTCGTGCCCGAGCAGGTTGAAGCTCGGCGTGTAGGCGTTCGACAGATCCGCACCCGGCAACAGCTTGCCGCGGTTGAAGCGCCCCTCAGGATCGACGCGCTGCTTGTAGTCGCGAAACTCCCGGGTCTCCTCCTCGTGCAGGAACTCGAGCTTGGTGATGCCGATGCCGTGCTCGCCGGAGATCACCCCATCGAGCCGCCGTGCGATGCCCATGATGCGCGTGACGGCCGCCGTGGCCGAGCGCAGCATCTCGTAATCATCCGAATTGACCGGGATGTTCGTGTGCACGTTGCCGTCGCCGGCGTGCATGTGCAGGGCTACGAACACCCGCCCGCGCAGGATCCGCTTGTGCGTCTCCTCGCAGGCCTTGATGATCGGGGCGAATACGCTGCCGCCGAAGATCTGCCGCAGGGGCGCGCGCAGCTCGCGTTTCCACGAGATTCGGATCGTACGGTCCTGCAGCGCTTCGAAGACCCGAACGTCCGGCGCCCGCGCGGCACACGCGCGCAGCTGCTCCGGCGGCACGTCGGTGCCCAGATGCGCCAATTCCTCGATCGCATCGACGAGCGGGACGTCCATGTGCGCCTGCAGCCATTGCCAGCGCTTGCGCGTCAGGGCGAGCAGCCGGCGGGTCTGTTCGATGCGCTCGCCGATCACTTCCTCGTACGGCAGGTTGGCGACCTCCGGGTCGTCGCTGCGCGCGAGCGGGAGCTTCGTCTCGAACAGTCGCTCGAGCGCCTCGGTCAGTGCCAGCTTGTTGGCGATCGAGAACTCGATGTTGATCCGCTCGATTTCATCGGTGTACTCACCCATGCGCTCAAGCGGCAGCACCACGTCCTCGTTGATTTTGAAGGCGTTGGTGTGACGTGCGATCGCCGCAGTGCGTGAGCGGTCGAGCCAGAACGTGCGGCGCGACTCGGCGCTGACTGCGATGAAACCCTCGCCGGTACGCGCATTGGCGAGGCGAACCACTGCCGAAGCGGCGGCTGCTACCTCGGACTCATCGTCGCCGATGATGTCGCCGAACAGGGCCATCTTCGGGAATGCGCCGCGCTTGGACTTGGTCGTGTAGTCCACGGCGCGCAGATACCGCTCATCGAGGTGCTCGAGGCCGGCCAGCTGCACGCCGCGCGGCGCCAAGCCCTCGAGGTACTGCTTGATCTCGACGATGGACGGGACGGCATCGCGGGCCTGGCCGAAGAACTCCAGGCACACGGTGCGCGTGTACGCCGGGCTGCGGTGCAGCACCCAGCGGGCGCAGGTGATCAGTCCGTCGCAGCCCTCCTTTTGGACGCCGGGCAGACCGCCGAGGAACTTGTCCGTGACGTCCTTGCCGAGGCCCACCTTGCGGAAGCGGCGTCCCGGAATCCGCAGTCGCTCCCGGCGCAGCTCCGGCGCGCTCTCTGGGGGGTGGCGTCCGTCCTTCCACACCAGATCGAACTCGGCGGTCTCGACGTCGTGAATTTTGCCGCGATTGTGCGCGATCCGGGTGACTTCGAGCCAATTCCCGTCGCAGTCGACCATGCGCCACCAGGCGAGATTGTCGACCGCGGTGCCCCACAGCACCGCCTTCTTGCCGCCGGCATTCATCGCGATGTTGCCGCCGACGCAGGAGGCATCCGCCGAGGTCGGATCGACCGCGAACACCAGCCCGGCGGTCGAAGCCGCATTGGCGACGCGGCGCGTCACGACGCCCGCCTCGGTGAAGACGGTCGGGATGGGTTGCTCGCAGCCCGGTAGCGCCCGCGATTCGACCGGTCCGAGGCGTTCGAGCTTCTCAGTATTGATGACCGCCGAGAGTGGCGTCAGCGGTACGACGCCGCCGGTGTAGCCTGTGCCGCCGCCGCGTGGAATGACGGTCAGTCCGAGTTCGACGCACTCGCGCACCAACGCCGGGATCTGCGCCTCGGAATCCGGCGTGAGCACCACGAAGGGGTATTCCACGCGCCAGTCGGTCGCGTCCGTGACGTGCGAGACGCGCGCGTAGGCATCAAAGCGGATGTTGTCAGCGCGCGTATGGCGGCGCAGCGCGCGCACTGTTCGCCGGCGCAGCGCGCCCCATGTCGTGAAATCCTGCTCGAACACTTGGACGGCGTTGCGCGCCGCGGCGAGCAGCTCTCCGACCAGCTCGAAGCGCTCGCCCTGCTCGGTGTCGCGCCGCCGGTCGATCGCCGTGAGCCGATGATGCAGCGCCTGGATCAGCAGCCGGCGGCGGCGCGCGTTCTCCAGCAGATCGTCCTGCAGGTAGGGATTGCGGCGCACCACCCAGATGTCGCCGAGCACCTCGTAGAGCATGCGCGCGGAGCGGCCGGTGCGCCGCTCCCCGCGCAGCTCCCCGATGATGTTCCAGAAGCGTTCCCCGAGCAGGCGCACCACGATCTCGCGATCGGAGAATGAGGTGTAGTTGTACGGAATCTCGCGCAGCCGCGCCGGCTCGCCCGCGCGCGCCGTCCCGGGGCCCTCATCCGTGCTGATCGCTTCAGTGTTCATGGTGTGCGCCATCCTGCGATCGGTGCGTCCTCAAGGCAAGCTGGTGCTGCCCATCAGGTAGCGGTCGCACTCACGCGCTGCCCCTCGCCCCTCGTTGATCGCCCAGACCACCAGACTCTGGCCGCGCCGGCAGTCCCCAGCAGCGAACACGCCGGGCACGCTGGTGGTGTACGTGTCGTATTCGGCGGCGACGTTCGAGCGCGGGTCGGTCGCAACGCCGAGTTCCGTCAGCAGCGACTGCTCCGGGCCGAGAAATCCGAGCGCCAGCAGCACCAGTTCGGCGGGGATCTCCGCTTCGCTGCCGGGGACCTCGACCGGACGCATCCGCCCCTCACCATCGCGCTGCCAGGCGATCTGCACCGTGGTCAGCGACTGCACGCCGCGCTCGGCGTCGCCGTTGAATTGCTTGACCGTCGTGACGTAGGCGCGCGGATCGGCGCCGAACACCGCCGCAGCCTCTTCCTGGCCGTAGTCGAGCTTGTACACCTTCGGCCATTCCGGCCAGGGATTGTCCGCCGCGCGTTCCATCGGCGGCTGCGGCATGATCTCCAGCTGGCGCAGGCTCTTGCAGCCCTGGCGCGTCGCGGTCGCGACGCAGTCGGTCCCGGTGTCACCGCCGCCAATCACGACGACGTGCTTGCCCGCGGCGTGGATGGTGCTGCGCTCGGGCGTGGAGTCGAGGACCGCCCGGGTGCTCGCCGTGAGGTATTCCATCGCCAGGTGCACGCCGCGCAGTTTGCGGTTCGGTACGCCGAGGTCGCGCGGCTGCGTCGCCCCGGTGCACAGCACGATGGCATCGAAGTCCTTGCGCAGCAGCTGCGCCTCGACGTTCTCCCCGACGTGCGCATTACAGACGAATTTCACGCCTTCGCGCTCCATCAGTTCGATGCGTCGCAGCACGACCTCATTCTTGTCGAGCTTCATGTTCGGGATGCCGTACATGAGCAGGCCGCCGGGTCGGTTGTCGCGCTCGAGAACCGTGACGCTGTGGCCGGCCGCATTGAGCTGCGCGGCGGCGGCCAGGCCCGCCGGACCGGAGCCGATGACCACGACCCGCTTGCCGGTGCGCGCGACGTCCGAGCGCGGTGCGATCCAACCCTGGTCCCAGCCCTCGTCGGCGAGGGCCGCCTCGATGGTCTTGATGGCCACCGGCGGCTCATTGATGCCGAGTACGCACGAGCCCTCGCAGGGTGCCGGGCAGACCCGTCCGGTGAATTCCGGGAAGTTGTTCGTTTTCAGCAGCCGCTCGAGCGCCTCGCGCCACAGGCCGCGATAGACCAGGTCGTTCCACTCCGGGACCAGGTTGTGCAGCGGGCAGCCCGAGGCCATGCCCGAGACCAGAGTGCCGGTGTGGCAGAACGGTACGCCGCAGTCCATGCAGCGTGCCGCCTGGTTGCGCAGGCGCTTCTCGTCCATGTGGTGATGGAACTCGTTCCAGTCGCGCACGCGCTCGAGCGGCGCACGGTCCACCGGGAGCTCACGCAGATATTCGATGAATCCAGTCGGCTTGCCCATCGGGTTCTCGGTGTGTTCTGTCAGTTTCCGCCGACGCGCGCCAGATCGCGCGCGTTTTCCTCGAAGGCCACCATCACGGCCTCATCGCCGCTCAGTCCCTGGCTGTGCGCGCGCTGCAGCGACGCAATGACGCGTTTGTAGTCCTTAGGCACGACGGCGACGAATTGCGATACGAGTCGCGGCCAGTTCTCGAGTACGTAGCGCGCCCGGGCGCTGCCGGTGTACTCGCGGTGACGCTCGATCATGCCGCGGACCCGCTCGATCTGTTCAGGATCCTCCAGCGGCTCGAGGCTCACCATCTGCTTGTTGACGTGGGCGGGGAACTCGCCGGCCTCATCGAGCACGTAGGCGATGCCGCCGGACATGCCGGCGCCGAAGTTCCGGCCGGTCGGGCCGAGTACGACCACGTGGCCGCCGGTCATATATTCGCAGCCATGATCGCCGACCGCCTCGACCACTGCGTTTGCGCCGCTGTTGCGCACCGCGAAGCGCTCGCCGGCCATGCCGCAGACGTACACCTCGCCGGCGGTGGCGCCGTAGAGGCCCACGTTGCCGATGATGATGTTCGACTCCGGCGCGAACGTGGAGCCCGCCGGCGGAAACACGATGATGCGCCCGCCCGAGAGGCCCTTGCCGACGTGATCGTTGGCGTCGCCTTCGAGGACGAAGGTCATGCCGGGCGGCATGAACGCGCCGAAGCTCTGCCCGGCCGTGCCTTTGAAGCGGATGCGGATCGTGTCCTCGGGCAGCCCCTGCGGGCCGTGCCGGCGCGTCACCTCGCTGCCGGTGATGGTGCCGACGACGCGATTGACGTTGCGGATCGAGAGTTCGGCGCGCACCGGCTCACCCCGCTCGATTGCCGGGGCGCACAGGGGCAGCAGCCTCGTCATGTCGAGCGACTTCTCGATGCCGTGATCCTGAGCGATCTGGCGGAAGCGGCCGACGTCCTCGCCGACGTCCGGCTGATAGAGGATGTGGCTGAAGTCGAAGCCCTTGGTCTTCCAGTGTTCGATCGCCTTCTTCGGTCGCAGCCGGTCGACCCGACCGATCATCTCATCGACGGTGCGAAAGCCGAGTTCGGCCATGATTTCGCGCACGTCCTGGGCGATGAAGCGCATGAAATTGACCACATGCTCGGGCGTTCCGGCGAACTTCTCGCGCAGGCGCGGATCCTGGGTCGCGACTCCCGCCGGGCAGGTGTTGAGGTGGCAGACCCGCATCAGGATGCAGCCCATCGCCACCAACGGTGCGGTGGCGAAGCCGAATTCCTCGGCGCCGAGCAGGGCTGCGATCACCACGTCACGCCCGGTCTTGAGCTGCCCGTCCGCCTCGATGGTGATGCGGCTGCGCAGGTTGTTCAGCACCAGCGTCTGGTGCGCCTCGGCGACGCCGAGCTCCCAGGGCAGGCCCGCGTGGGTGATCGAGGTCTGCGGCGAGGCCCCGGTGCCGCCGTCGTGACCGCTGATCAGGACCACGTCGGCATGCGCCTTCGCGACGCCAGCGGCAATCGTGCCCACGCCGATCTCCGAGACCAGTTTCACGCTGATGCGCGCGTGGTGATTGGCGTTCTTCAGGTCATGGATCAGCTCGGCCAGATCCTCGATCGAGTAGATGTCGTGGTGCGGGGGCGGGGAGATCAGTCCTACCCCGGCCGTGGTGTGGCGCGTCTTGGCGATCCACGGATAGACCTTGGTGCCGGGCAGCTGCCCGCCCTCGCCGGGCTTGGCGCCCTGGGCCATCTTGATCTGCAGTTCCTTGGCGTTCACCAGGTACTGGCTGGTCACCCCGAAACGCCCCGAGGCGACCTGCTTGATGGCGCTCGCCTTGGAGTCGCCGTTCGGCAGCGGCGCGTAACGATCCGGATCCTCCCCGCCCTCGCCGGTGTTGCTCTTGCCGCCGATGCGGTTCATGGCGATCGCGAGCGTCTCGTGCGCTTCCTTGCTGATCGAGCCGTAGGACATCGCGCCGGTCTTGAAGCGCGTCAGAATGCGCTCGATTGGCTCGACTTCTTCGATCGGCACCCGTTCGAACGGCACGAACTCGAGCAAGCCGCGCAGCGTGGCGAGGTGCTTGGTCTGCTCGTCGATCAGACGCGCGTAGGATTTGTAGGTCGCGTAGCTGCCGGTGCGCACCGCCTTCTGCAGCCGGTGAATCGACTCCGGATTGAACAGGTGATACTCACCGTCGGCGCGCCACTGGTACTGCCCGCCAGTGTCGAGCGTCTGGTCGCTCTTGTGTGCGGCGAAGGCGGCGCGGTGGCGCTGCAGCACTTCCTGCGCGATCGTCTCCATCCCGATGCCGCCGATGCGCGAGGCCGTCCAGGTGAAGTACTGGTCGATCACGTCCTGGCGTAGACCGACCGCCTCGAAGACCTGGGCGCCGTGATAGCTCTGGATGGCCGAGATACCCATCTTCGACATGATCTTGACCACGCCCTTGGTGGCCGCTTTGACGAAGTTCTTGCAGGCTAGCGTGGTGTCGACCTGGGTGATCAGGCCGTCGCGGATCAGCTGCTCGAGCGTCTCGAATGCCAGGTACGGGTTCACCGCCGAGCAGCCGTAACCGATGAGCAGGGCGAAGTGGTGCACTTCACGCGCCTCGCCGGTCTCCAGCACGATGCTCACCCGGGTACGCAGACCCTCGCGAATCAGGTAATGATGCAGTCCACTCAGGGCGAGCAGTGCCGGCACTGCGGCGAAGTCCCGTGAGACTCCGCGGTCGCTGAGGATCAGGACGTTGACCTCCTCGTCCTCGATCAGACGCCGCGCGGCCAGACAGAGCTCCTCCATCGACTTGATGAGACCCTTCTCCCCGCGCGTGGCGCGGAAGAGGATCGAGAGCGCCCCGACTTTCAGTCCCGGTAGCGACATCCGCCGCACCCGCGCGAATTCCTCGTTGGTGAGGATCGGTCCGGACAGCTCGAGCCGGCGACAGTCGGCCGGCTGCGGCCGCAGCAGGTTGCCTTCGGAGCCGAGCCAGACTTCCGAGGCGGTGATCAGCTCCTCGCGGATGCAGTCGATCGGCGGGTTGGTGACCTGCGCGAACAGCTGCTTGAAGTAATCGTAGAGCAGCCGCGAGCGGCTGGAGAGGGCTGCGAGCGGAGTGTCGTTGCCCATCGAGCCGATCGCCTCGACGCCGTTCTTGGCCATCGGCGCGAGCAGCATCCGCTGGTCTTCGAATGTATAGCCGAAGGCGATCTGCCGCTGCAGCAGCGTCTCCGGATCGGCCGGAGGCATCTCCGCGGCCGGCGGCAGGTCCTTCAGGTACACCAGGTGCTGATCGAGCCACTGACGGTACGGGTGGCGCGAGACGACCGAGCGCTTGATCTCCTCGTCATCGATGATGCGGCCCTGCTCGGTGTCGACCAGGAACATCCGTCCGGGCTGCAGCCGGCCCTTCTGCACCACATTCTCGGGCGGCACGTCGAGCACGCCGGCCTCGGAGGCCATGATGACCAGGTCATCGCGCGTGACGTAGTAGCGCGAGGGCCGCAGTCCGTTGCGGTCGAGCACCGCGCCGATCTGCTTGCCGTCCGTGAAGGCGATCGAGGCCGGGCCGTCCCACGGCTCCATCAGGCTCGAGTGGTATTGATAGAAGGCGCGCAGGTCCCGATCCATGGTCTCGTGGTTCGACCACGGCTCCGGGATCAGCATCATCATCGCGTGCGCCAGCGGGCGCCCCGAGAGGACCAGCAGCTCGAGCGTATTGTCGAGCATGGCCGAGTCGCTGCCGTTGGGGTTGACCACCGGGAGGATCTTCGGGGTGTCGTCGCCGAACAGGTCCGAGTCGAACAGCGCCTCACGCGCCTTCATCCAGTTGAAGTTGCCGCGCAGGGTGTTGATCTCACCGTTGTGCGCCAGGTAGCGGTACGGATGGGCACGGTCCCAGCTGGGGAAGGTATTGGTGCTGAAGCGCGAGTGCACCAGCGCCAGCGCGGTCTCGACCGATGGGTCGGTGAGATCGGGGTAGTACTGGGAGAGCTGCTCGGTGAGCAGCATGCCTTTGTAGACGATGGTCTTGTGCGAGAGGCTGCACAGGTACCAGTGCTCGGCCCCGTCGATGGTCGAGGCGCGGATCTCGCTGTAGGCGCGCTTGCGGATGATGAACAGTTTGCGCTCGAACTCGGCCGCATCGCGCACCTGCGGACCGCGGCCGATGAACACCTGGCGGATGAACGGCTCGCCGGACTTGGCCGTCTCGCCGAGCATCGAGTTGTTCACCGGCACGGTGCGCCAGCCGAGCATGATCTGGCCTTCGGACTGCACGATGTGCTCGAACAGCTCGACGATGCGCCGCCGCAGCGTGGGGTTGCGCGGCAGGAAGATCAGGCCGCTGCCGTACTCGTCGGGGCCCGGCAGGCTGATGTGGTGGCGCCGGGCCACCTCGCGCAGGAACGCGTGCGGCATCTGGATGAGCACGCCGGCGCCGTCGCCGGTGTTCGTCTCGCAACCGCACGCGCCGCGGTGCTCGAGGTTGCGCAGCAGCTGGATGCCCTGCTCGAGGATGCGGTGGGATCTGCGACCCTTGATGTCGACCACGAAGCCCACGCCGCAGGCATCGTGCTCGAACCACGGATCGTAGAGCCCCTGCTTGCCGGGGGCACCCTGGGGGCGGCGCGTGGCACCCGGTGCGACCCGGGGCGTGCGCGCCACAGCGCTGCGGCGCTGATGTCGCATGATCGGCCTCATTGGTTGGTTGATCCGCTCGAAGCCGCCCGATGCGGCCTCTCGCCGGAGTGTCCCGCCACCCGCCCCGTACGAACGGACGGTCTGCGCGGTCGGCACGGGGGCCGCCACGCCGGCCGCCCGCCGACACGGCGAGCTACAGGGCAACGTTTGCGGGTGCGCGCTCCATCGCACCGGCGGCCACCCCTGGGGTCAGGGGCATGCGTATCGCCGGTGGCTCCCGCATGACTCAAGATGAATGAGGCGGATCGCGCCGCGCCCCGTCGCTCTCACAGTGAGGAGCCGGGCAGCGGAAACGGTCTAGACCGCCAATATGACCCCGATCATATCCGTCTGTGTCTGCGGGTCAATGCCGCCGGGGCCGATTTCGGCGGTTTGAGGAAAATTTATTTCCCGACTGCCGCGCACTAGACGTCGGCCGGCGCAGCCTCCGGGCGCGCAGCGATGGCCCGCTCCATGATCAGCCGCTGTGTCGGATAGGCGAACTCCACGCCCAGCCGCGTGAATTCCCGGTGCAGCTTCAGGTGGATCTCCTGCTGGATATCCATGTGGCGCGTGTAGTCCGCATTCAGCACGTAGTACACCGTCTCGAAGTCGAGCGACACGGCGCCATGCGCCGAGAAGTGGCTGCGGCCGAAGCGGGTGTCGGGGACTGCCTCGATGATGCCGCGGATAATGGCGGGGAGCTGCTCAAGTATCTCCAGCGGCGTCTCGTAGGTCACCCCGACGGTGAACAGCACCCGCCGCTCGACCATGCGCCCGTAGTTGCGCAGCCGGCTCTTGAGCAGGTCGGCATTGGAGATGATGATTTCCTCGCCGCTGATGCTCTGCAGCCGAGTGCTCTTGATGCCGATGTGCTCGACGGTGCCGCTGAAGGCATCCACCGCGACGGAATCTCCGACGAAGAACGGCTGGTCGAACGTGATCGACAGCGAGGCGAACAGGTCCCCGAGAATGTTCTGCACGGCGAGCGCGACCGCCACACCGCCGACGCCGAGGCCGGCGACCAGCGTGGTGATGTTCACCCCCAGGTTCTCCAGCGCCATCAGCACCACCATCACCCAGACCACCGCCTTGGCGATGAAGGCGACCACCGCAAGGGAGCTGGTCGCGGCGCGGTCGTCGCCGCGCTGGCCGCGGCGGCTGCGCTCGAGCCACCAGCTCACCGCGACGCTCCCCCATACCCCGAGCTGCCAAAACGACACGAGGGTGACAGTCGAGTCGATCACCTCGCGGCCGCGCGGCGGCAAGTGCAGGAACTGCAGGCCGGCGAAGATCGACACGACGACCAGGAAGAACCTCTTGGTGCGGCTGACCAGCTCGAAGGCGAATTCCATGACGTCGGTGCGACCGGCGGCATGCGCGCGCTGAAAATAATGTGCGGCGATGCGCCGCGCGAGCAGAGTCGCCCCGAGCAGGACTAGCGCGGTGGCCGCGCCCTGCAGCAGATCGAGCGGTGCGCTGCGCAGGATGGGCAGCAGGATGAGCATGTGCAGATGTTTCACGGCCGTAGAGTAACGCAACTGCCGTTTCTGGCAACACGGCACGCCGGGACGTTGTGCGCCGCAGGCCGGCGGGCTACCCTTGGCCGGTGAGGCGCACATCGCGCCGCGCACAGTTGGGATGTCCGCTTGCCAGCACGTTCTCCCCGAAAAGTCGCGCGCCGCGGCGCCGCCAGCGCGGCGCGCGCCGCCGCCGAACTGCGTGCGCTTGAGGATCTGCGCACCGTGGTCGGCTCTGCCCGCCAGCACGATGCGCGCGTCAGGCGCGCCGCCGGAATTTCCGGCTCGCAGCTCTGGGCGCTCGATGAAGTGGCGCACGCCGAGGGGATCACCGTCAACGAGCTCGCCGCGCGTCTGGCGCTGCACCAGACCACCGCGAGCAACCTCGTCAATGCGCTCGTCGCACGCCGGCTGATGCGCCGCGCGCGCGATCGCGCCGATCAGCGCATCGTGCATCTGCACGTCACGGCCGAAGGCACGCGTCTTCTGGCCCGCGCCCCGCGGCCCTGCAGCGGCCTGCTGGTCGATGCGCTGCGGCGGCTCGCGGCGCGCGATCTGGACAAGCTCTCGCGCAGTCTTGCGCTGCTGCTCGGTGAGATGCGCCAGGCCGCGCCGGCGGCCGCCGGCGAATTCTTCATCGCCGAGTAGATCCGGCTGCGCCCGTGGTCGCGCTGCGGTCCATTATTCTAATACATTCTGGCAAATATATTAAGATGCCGGCTGTCGCGCGACTCGAGGGAACGGTCGGCGCCTCATCCGACAGACGATCGGCGCCGGCACCGCACGATCGATCGCCAAGGGGAACCGCATGCCGCAGTACGCCACGCTCAACGCCTCGAAGGCCAACTTCGACAATATTTACGATCAACCCGATCCGCGCGGGTATTTCTCAGTGCTCGGCGCGCTCGATTACATGATTCCGGACGTCGCCCAGCCGATCATCCGTCAGATCCTCAGGGCCCGGGAACGACGCTCAGGGGTGGCGCCCACGGTGCTCGACGTCGGTTGCTCGTACGGCATCAATGCCGCGGTGCACCGCTTCCCGCTCACGTTCCGCCGGTTGCGTCAGCGCTATGCCAACTCGGACATGGCGGCGGTGGAGCCGGAGGATCTGGCCCGGCTCGATCGCAACTATTACGGCAGCTGGCCGCACGTCGGCGGCGCGCGCTTCGTCGGGCTCGACGTGTCGGCGCCTGCGGTGCGCTACGCGGTGTCGGTCGGACTGCTCGATGCCGGGGTCATCGCCAACTTCGAGGCTGGCGCGCCGGAACCGAAGGATCGCGACACGCTGCGCGGCACCGATCTCGTGCTGTCCACGGGTTGCGTCGGGTACGTCAGTGAGCGCACGTTCGCGACGGTGCTTGAGGCGACCGAGCGACCGCCGTGGATCGTCTCGTTCGTGCTGCGCATGTTTCCGTACGAGAAGATTGCCGCGACGCTCGGTGAGCACGGGCTGGTGACCGAGAAGCTCGCCGGTGCGACGTTCGTGCAGCGCCGCTTTCGCGACCTGAATGAATTCAGCAGCTGCCTCGCGACGCTCGAGGGGCTCGGCCTGGAGACCGGCGGGCTCGAGGCCGAGGGCTGCTTCCATGCCGAGCTGTTCGTGTCGCGGCCGCGCGCGGACGTCGAGGCGCTGCCGCTCGGGAGGATGGTGACCGTGGCGAGCGGCCGTTCGCGCACCGTGGGAACGCGCTACGTGCGGGTCGGGCGCGGCGCCGAGGCCCACGTGCTGCGGGTCCCGTCCTGAAGCGCGCCGGCCTCGCGGCTCGCGGCTGCGAGGGACCGGCTCACTCCTCGGCGGCGGCCCCGACGGCGATCCATGCCAGGTCGCGATGTGAGACCGATTCGAGCTTGAACGCACGGGCTGCGGCGGCCATACGCGTCAGTGCCTGGCCCATGGGCATCAGCGGCGCGGCCTCCGCCTTGCGCGGCTTCAGCCATCGCACGGGATTGATGCGGGCGACCACGTAGTTGCGCAAGTACGGGGAGCGGAAGCCGCGCGCCTGCAGTCCGGCGACGATCTGCTTGACTTGCGCGTCGATGCCGAGCAGCCGCGCCGCATAATCTTCCCGTTCCCGCAGGCTGCGCGCGAGCGGCCGGTCGCTGAAGCGGTCCACCTTGCGCAGAAATGCGCTGTAGGCGCCGCCGGCGAATCGGCCCGAAGTTTCGTACAGCACCCCCAACGTGAGCAGCTCGGGCGTCTCGAACTGCTCGGCCCAGCGCTGCTCGCTGCCGCGCTCGCGGGCGGCCGCGAGGCTGCGGGCCATGCGGATCACCTCGAGGCTGCGGTCGCGCAAGTTGTGTGCCTTTTCGGTGTTCAGCGCGAGGATGCGGTAGGCCAGGGCGGGGTCTGGCGAGATCAACACCGTGATCTGGCGCAGCCCGAGCAGCTTGGCTGCCGCCAGCCGATGGCGGCCATTGGGCGTCCAGAGCCGCCCCTCCTCGCCGCGCACCACGATCAGCGGATCGAGGAACGCGCCGGACTCCCCGATGCGCCGTGCCAGACGTTGGGTATGCGTCGGGGAGAGATCCCGCTGGAAAGGGGTGGGCTGCAGGGCGGCGAGCGGCACGGTCGCGAGCAGCAGCGGCCGGCCGCTGAGCGGTTCGCGGTACGCACCGACCGGGGCGCCCGAGAGCGAGCGCACCTGCGCGCTGAGCTCAGCGATCTCGGGGCTCTCGAGCGTGAGGGCCGTTTCGGCGCCGCTCAGGCCGCGGGCCTGTTGGCCGGGCGCCAGGGTGCCGCGGCGGCGCGTGGGGGCGCGTTTGCTGCGCGCGGCGCGGGGGCGTGGCGCGGGGGTTTTCTTGCGGGCAGCCATGCCGATACGGTGCACGGGCCCAGGCGCCGAGTAAAGGGTCGCATGCGAGAATGGCGGACCCTCCTTACAAGTGAACGCATGGATACTGGAGCTGACGTGGACCGTGTCTCGCGGACTCTGCCGGCGCAGCGCCGGGACCGCGACGGTAGAACGCACATCGACCTGCGCGCGGTATGGGCACTCGCCTTGCCGCTGATGGTCAACAGCGCCGTTCAGGTCGTCCTGAACCTCACCGACATGTGGTTCATCGGCCATATTTCCACCGCGGCGCTGGCGGCCGTCGGCGCGGTGCAATGGCTGATTCTCGGGGTCCTGCTGGTGCTCGGCGGTTCGAGCATGGCGGTGCAGACACTGGCCTCGCACGCCCACGGCGCACGCCGCTTCCGCTGCGCCGCGCAGGCGGCATGGACCGCGTTGTGGCTGACGCTGTGGATCACTCCGGTGTGCGTCGCGCTCGGGTTCGCCGGGCACTGGCTGCTGCTGCCGTTCGGCTTTGCGCCGCGCATTGCCCGGCTCGCCGGTCAGTTCTGGCTGCCGCGCATCGGCGGCGCCTGTTTCGCCGTGGCCGCCTGGGCCATGATGGGCTTCTTCAACGGCATCGGCCGCACTCGCGTCAGTTTTGGGGTGGCCGCGGCGGCGGCAATCGCCAATGGCCTGTTCAACGCGCTGTTCATTTTCCACTTCGGCTGGGGCGTCGCCGGGTCCGCGTGGGCCAGCAACGCGGCGCAGGCGGTGGGCTTCCTGTTCGGGTTCGTGCTGTTCCTGCGCGCCCCGATCCGCAGCGCGTTCCGTTCCCACCTCACCTGGCGGCCGCGCTGGCACAGCGTGCGCCGCCAGCTGCGGCTCGGGATCCCGCTCGGCCTGATGCCGGCGGCCGATGTGATCGGCTTTGCCGTCTTTCAGATGATGCAGGTGCGCTACGGCATGGTGGATGGTGCCGCGACGCAGATGGTGACCGTGCTCACGTCCATGGCCTACATGCCCGGGATCGGGATCGCGACCGCTGCGGCGACGCTGGTCGGCCAGTCGATTGGCGCCGGGGACCGGGCCTGGGCGTTTCGTCTCGGCACCCGCGTGATTCTGCTGGCGGCGGTGCTGATGGGCGGGATCGGCCTGGTGCTGGCAGCCGCGGGGCCCTGGCTGCTGCCGCTGTTCGCCGCGGTGGGCGACCCGCATGCCGCAGCGGCCGTGCGGCTCGGAACGCAGTTGCTGTGGCTCGCGGCCGGCTACCAGTTCTTCGATGGTCTGAACCTCGGCAGCAGCATGTGCCTGCGCGGGGCGGGCGATGTCCGGGTGCCCGCGGCGCTGATCTTTCCGGTCTGCTGGCTGGTCTTTCTGCCGCTCGCTCATGCCTTCACGTTTGCTCCGGGACAGGGCTGGTTCGACTTTCTGCCGCAGTTCGGCTGGGGCGCGCGCGGCGGTTGGAGTGCCGTGATCATTTATGTGGTGCTGCTCGGCACCTCATTGTTCCTGCGCTGGCGCTCACGTGCCTGGGAGCGCATCCGCCTTTAAGCCGTCGATCCGGGGGCCATCGAGGCCCGGATTGACAGCGCTGTCATGCCGTGTATCCTCCCCCCTCACGCCGCCCCAAAGGGCGGGATCCAGAGGGCGGGCGGCAGCACATGATGAGAACCGGATCGGATCGAGGCGGCGCACGCGGCGCACGGCTCGCCGTAGGCATCGGCCTCGTGCTCGGCGCGGGCGGCATCGCGAGCGCCAGCGCCGCCGGGGCTGTGGTGCATCCCGAGCGCTGGCCGGTGCTCTATCCGGCCCAGCGAGACTCTGCGGCCCTCGAGCGTCGGGTCGAGCGGATCCTCGCGCAGATGACGCTGCGCCAGAAGGTCGGCCAGCTGATCCAGGCCGACATCAGCGGCATCCGACCCCGGGATCTGCTGCGCTGGCCGGTCGGGGCGATCCTCAACGGCGGCAACTCCAAACCGAACGGCGCGATCACTGCCGCGCCCGAGGCGTGGTTGTCGCTCGCGAACCGGTTTTATCTCGATTCGATGCGCGTCCCGGGCGTCAAGCGCCCCATCCCGGTGATGTGGGGCATGGATGCCGTGCACGGCGCGAACGACATTTACGGCGCGACCGTCTTTCCGCAAAACGTCGGGCTGGGTGCGGCGGACGACCCGGCCCTGGTGCGGCGCATCGGACGGGCCACGGCTGAGGAAGTGCGTGCGGTGGGGCTCGATTGGACCTTCGGGCCGACCGTGGCGGTCGTGAGCGACATGCGCTGGGGTCGCACGTACGAGAGTTATTCGCAGGACCCGCACCGGGTCGCCGCGCTGACCCGTGCCATGGTGCTCGGACTGCAGGGCGCGCCGAACACGGTCCACTTCCTCGATGCGGAGCACGTGCTCGCCACGCCGAAGCATTTCATCGGCGACGGTGGCACCGATGGCGTCGATCAGGGTGACAACCGCGAGAGCGAGGCGCAGCTCATCCATCGCGACGCGGCCGGCTACGAGGCGGCGCTCGGCGCCGGCGTGCAGGTCATCATGGCGAGCTTCTCGAGCTGGCAGGGCGAGAAGATGCTCGCCAACTACGGACTGCTCACCTCGGTGCTGAAGCGCCGCTGGCACTTCGACGGGTTCGTGGTCGGCGACTGGAATGCCCAGGGGCAGGTGCCCGGCTGCACGGACGTCAGTTGCGCGCGGGCGGTGAGCGCGGGCCTCGACATGTTCATGGCGCCCGATGACTGGAAGGCGCTGTTCAAAAACACGCTGGCCGAGGTGCGCTCGGGGCAGATCCCGCGCCGCCGGCTCGATGCGGCCGTGCGGCGCATTCTGCGCGTGAAGCTGCGTGATCGCCTCTGGGCCGAAGGGCCGCCGGCGCAGCGCAAGCTCGCCGGCCGGTTCGAACTGCTCGGCGATGCGGCGCACCGCGCACTCGCGCGCGAAGCGGTGCGCGAATCGCTGGTATTGCTCAAGAACGATGATCATCTGCTGCCGCTCACTCCTCATGAGCGCGTGCTCGTGGCGGGCGATGGCGCCAACAACATCCCGATGCAGTGCGGCGGCTGGACGCTGACCTGGCAGGGCACTGACACGACCAACGCGGACTTCCCGCATGGCGAGTCGATCTGGCAGGGGATCCAGTCTGCCGTGCGTGCCGCCGGCGGTTCGGCGACATTGAGCATCGATGGTCACTATCGACGCCGCCCCGATGTCGCGATCGTCGTCTACGGCGAACACCCTTACGCGGAATTCGAAGGTGACGTGCACGATCTGGCCTTCAGTGGCGCGGCGGCGGCGCGCGATCTGCACCTGCTGCAGCGTCTGCGGGCCGCACATATCCCGGTCGTGTCCGTGTTCCTCTCCGGCCGTCCGCTGTGGGTCAACCCGCAGCTCGATGCGTCCACGGCGTTCGTCGCGGCCTGGCTGCCCGGATCGGAGGGCGAGGGTGTCGCCGATGTCCTGTTCCGCAAGCCCAGCGGCCAGATCCGCTACGACTTTCACGGCACGCTCCCCTTCGCGTGGCCGCGCACGCCGCTGCAATTCGGTCTCGACGTGCCGGGAAAACCGTTGTTTCCGCTCGGCTACGGGCTGCGCGATGTCTCTGACGGAAACCTCCCGCACCTCTCGGTCCGCAGCGCGGCCGCGCTCGCCCCGGCGGCGAGTGCGCGCCGTTTCTTCTCCGCCGGACACAGCGGTGCCGGCTGGCATTGGGCCGTGCTGCACGGCGGCACGCAGGAGCGCATTCCGCACGGTGTCGGCCGGGCCGCCGCCGGCGCGGTGACCCTGAGCACATTGGATTGGCGGCGCCAGGAGGATGCACGCCGACTGAGTTGGACGGGCGCTGCGGCCGCGGCCGTGGTGTTGACCGGCGCGACGCCGGTCAATCTCACCCGTCAGGCCAATGGCCAGATGGTGCTCTCGTTGCACTACCGGCTCGAGCAGCCGCCGGCCTCGACCGTGACGCTCAGCATGGCGTGCGGTGCTCACTGCGCCGGTGCGGTGCCGCTGACGAACCTGCTGCGGCGTGCGCCGGTGGGCCGCTGGCAGCAGTTGCGCATTCCGCTCGCGTGCTTCGCACGCGCAGGCGCGAACATGAGTCGGATCGACACACCGTTCGCGATTCGCTCGACGGGCCGTCTCGCCCTCGCGGTGGCCGACGTGCGGGTGCAATCCGACACGAGCGGTGCGCTCGCCTGTCCGCACTGAGGCGCGCGGTTGACTGCCGAGTTTCCTCTGCCGGTGCCGCGACGACAGCCCACACATCCCCCCCGATGTGACTGGCGTCGCGGCGGCCGGCGCTTGCGCCCGGCGCGCGTTGCTGCACTCACTCCGGCTCGCTAT
>JAJZSQ010000183.1 GCA_021849615.1 Pseudomonadota bacterium | reverse complement strand
TTTGCCTGCCTCAAAGGCAATGGCGGCTTTGGATTTCATGGTCGTGCTCGCGTATCAGAAGGCCGCAGCGGCGAGGGGGCGCAGTCTACGCGGGCCACAGCGGGGCACGGCCCTCCCCAAGACGGCGCGTACGGGCGCGCCGCCGCACTGTCCCGTTTCGGAACACATTGGGCCGCGGCTGTATCAAAGTCGGCTCTGCAGGGTTGCACAGACCCCTCACCGGCGCATAATTTGTCCCGGACGGATGCAACGGGGGCTGGACATGCTTCGGGCCATCGACAATCGTCACCGCCACCCGCAGGCGGCACCGCACCGGACACCACGGCCGGAAGACTCAGGGACCCCGGAATACATCCGCCGCTCCTGGCTGCGCTGCCTGAACCAGTACCACCTCGATCCTAAATCCGAGCGCGAGCCGTACGTGTTGCCGCGCCAGGAGCGGCTCGAGCGCAAGGAGAATAACCGCGACCTGCTCGCGCTCGCCGATGCCGAAATGGCGCACCTGTATCACCAGCTCGCCGGGTCCGGCTATTCGATCATTCTCACCGACCGCGACGGCGTGCTGCTCGATTACTACGGCGATTTCAGCTTCCGAAATGCGGCGTTTCGTACCGGCCTGGTGCTCGGCGCGATGTGGGACGAGGAACACGGCGGCACCAATGGCATGGGCACCTGCTTGGTCGAGCGAACCCCGTTGATCGTGCACCGCGAGCAGCACTTCTTCTCGCGCAACAGTGGACTGACCTGCTGTGCCGCACCGATCTTCGACTACCGCGGCGAGCTGATCGCGGTGCTCGACGCGTCCGGGGAGTCCGACCGCGCCCAACAGCACACCTTGGTGCTGGTCAACATGGCCGCGCAGATGATCGAGAACCGCCTGTTCCTGCATCACTTCCGCGATACGTTCGTGGTGCGCTTCCACAGTCGCCCGGAGCTGCTCGGCACCTGGGGCGAGGGCATCATCGCACTCGATACCAACGGCCTGATCAGCGCCCTCGACCGGAATGCTCTGTTCCAGCTTGGGCTGAAATCCCAGGCCGACCTGCTCGGCTCGCCGCTCGAGCGGGTGTTCACGGTCTCGCTGAATGCGGTGCTGGCGCGCAGCCAGCGCAAATCCTTCCACCCACTGACACTCTATGACGCCCACCACGGCGGGCGCATGTTCGCCATCGCCCAGGCGCCGCAATCCAAGCGCGCCGGCAAACCGCGGGAGGCCCATCCGGCCGCCCCGGAGGGTCTCGATCCGGACCGCGGCCCCCTCGAGGAGCTCGACTTCGGCGATCCGGTCATGGCACGGAACATCCAGGCGACCCGGCGCACGCTCGCGCGCGAGATCCCGATCCTGCTGATCGGCGAATCGGGCACCGGAAAGGAGTGCTTCGCACGCGCGCTGCACGCCTCGAGCGAGCGGGCCGAGAAGCCGTTCGTAGCGCTGCACTGCGGTGCGCTCACGGACGGGGAGCCGGCTGGGACGACGCTCGCCGAGCAGATGCGCTCGCGCATCGCGCAAGCCAATGGCGGCACGCTCTTTCTCGATGATGTCGGCGAACTGCCGGTGCCGCTGCAGTCCCAGGTACTGCACCTGATCGAGGAACGCGCCCTGCCGGCCACCGGCGGTGCAGAGGCGGTCCGCATCGACGTGCAGCTGGTGAGTGCCACGCGCCGCGATCTGCACGAGCCGGTGCAGCGCGGGGCATTGCGCGAAGACCTGTTCTACCGCCTGCAGGGGCTGGTGCTGACGCTACCGCCGCTGCGTGAACGCAAGGACAAGGCTGCCGTCATTCGCCACATTTTCGCCCAGGAGAGCGCCGCAACGCCCGCGGTCAGCATGGGTGAGGACATGATTGACGCGCTGAAGGCCTACAGCTGGCCCGGCAACATCCGCCAACTGCGCAACGTGCTGCGCGGCATGATCGCGATGCGCTCGAACAACCAGCTCGATGCCGGCTGCCTACCGGCCGAATACGGCGCCGGAGAGGTGCATACCGAAGAGCCCGTGTGCGCCGAAGCCCAGCGCCTCAATCCCCTGGAGCGCGCTGAACGCAGCGCGCTGCTGCACGAAATCGAACTGCATCAGGGCAATCTCAGCCGCGTCGCGCAGTCCCTCGGCATCGGCCGCAATACTCTCTACCGCAATCTTCGCCGGCTGCACATCAGCCTGCCGGTGAAGCGCTGAGGCCCGCAGAGTCCGCCGCGTCCCCTGCACGCCAGGTCTGCGGCGCGATGCCGTGGCGCTTCATCTTCCGGTACAGCGTATTGCGGCTCACGCCGAGCGCGGCAGCGGCCCGGCTCATGTTGCCCCGGTTGACGTCGATCACGCGCAGCAGCGCCGCGCGCTCGGCGCTGCGCAGCAGACCCGGGCAGCGGACCGAGGCCGACGCGCTCTGCGCGCCGCGCGCTGCGACGATCTGCACCGGTAGATCGCACTGGCGCACCACGCCACCGTCGCAAATCGTCACCGCGGTGCGGATGACATTGCGCAGCTCACGGATATTGCCGGGCCAGGGATAGGCGAACAGGCTGGCGAGCGCATCGGGCTCGATCCGCCCTGCATAGAACCGCCACTCCGCCGCGAGTGCCGCGAGGATCACCCGCTCCTTGTCGGTGCGTGCTCCCAGGGCCGGCAGCTCGAGCGTCAGACCGTTGAGCCGGTAATACAGGTCCTCCCGGAACGCCCCGCAGCGAATCAGTTCCCGTAGATTGCGGTGTGAGGCGGCGAGCACGTGCAGGTCCACCGCGCACGCGCTGTCACTGCCGAGCGGGAGGATCTGGTGCTCCTCGAGTACCCGCAGCAGCCGGCTCTGCAGGGCCGGCGGCATGTCACCGATTTCATCGAGAAACAGCGTGCCGCCGGAGGACTGGGCGATGCGCCCGCGCAACCCCTCGCGCCGCGCCCCGGTGAACGCCCCGGACCGATAGCCGAACAGCTCGCTCTCGATGAGCGCCTCGGGTATCGCGGCGCAGTTGACGGCCACGAAGGGCCGACTCGCGCGGCGGCTCGCCCGATGGATGGCGCGGGCGAACGCCTCCTTGCCGCAGCCCGTCGCCCCCTGGATCAGTACCGGGATGTCGGTATCGGCGATCCGGTAGGCGCAGCGCACGTTGTGCAGCATCAGCGGGTCATCGCCGGCGAGCTCCTCGAGGCTGAGCTCGGCGCCGCCGGCCGCAGGGTCGACGAGGACGCACTCAACGGACACGCCCCCGACGATCAGCTCGCGGGATTCGTCTGTTGTGCCGATCATACGCTCGCCCCCCCTGCGCCGCCGCGGCGCTGCGTCATGTGTGTCATGTCCCAGCGTGACAGTGTCACTGAACGAAACACTGGCGGGTCATGAGACTCCTCATCGCCGCGCTAGTGTGCGCGCCGCCCCGCGCGAGCGGTCCATCCATGCGTGCGCCGAGCGCATTCGGCGGCACCGGTTGTTCCGTAAGCGTGACACTGTGTACCGATCACCGCTGCCCGGCGTCGACCCGGTGGGCGCTTGTGCCAAGTGGGCGTGTCCGGTGCGCAACGGACCGGCTGCCTCGGCGCGGTGGCACGGCTATTGCTCTGCACGAGAGTCACTCAAACGTACAACGCAGGGGGCTCTGCAATGAGATTTCGCAACGCGAACATCCTGGTCGCCGTCCTGTGCGCCGCACTCAGCGCACCGGCCGCACACGCCATCAGCGTCAAGGCCGGAAAGTGGAAACTGTCATTTAACGGCAACGTCAACGCACACTACATCTATTCGCAGTGCGAGAAGCACCCGAGCGTGGTGGCCGGAGGACTGGCCTGCGTGGCGAGCAACGGGTCCTCTTCGGTCACGAACGGTCTGCTGCCGGCGGCCCTGACGGTCAGCGGCTCGACCGTCCAGGACGGCTACCACATCGGCTTCACCTTCGGGCTCTATCCGGGCATCAGCACCAACGATGGCGGCAGCCCGAATCTGCAGGTCGGCACCTCCAACTTCGGTCATACCGCCCTCGGCACGGCCGGCCTCGATGTCCGCCAGGCGTTCCTCACGGTCGGCAACAAGCACTTCGGCACCATCATGGCCGGCCGCAACATCGGACTGTTCGCCTCCGATGCGATCCTCAACGACATGACCCTGCTCGGCGTGGGCGCCGGCAATGGCAACTACGCCGCACCGGCCAATACCTCGCTCG
>JAJZSQ010000039.1 GCA_021849615.1 Pseudomonadota bacterium | reverse complement strand
TACACGGGCATCGTTCGAGCCGGCCCCCTCATTCCGGCCGTCCGAGCCGGCCCCTGCGAGCGCTCCGGTGCAGGTCGCGCCGAGCCTCCCTCAGCCAGCTCCGACTCCCGCTCCCGCTCCGGCTCCGGCTCCGGCTCCGGCGCGCGAGGAGAAGCCCGCGGCGTGGCATGAGGAGCCGAAACCGTCCACCGTGCACGTCGAGCCGGTCTCAGCGCCGCCCGCCGGCGCCCAGGACGGCAAGCCGCACGTGGTGTGGACCTCTGCCCCGCCCGAGTGGACGCCCAGCCGGCGCGGTACCGAGGAATAGGCCTGTTCCCCCTGGGCCGCACCGCGTCCCAGGGGGATCGAACCGCCCTACGGCGCCCACTCCCCGCGGCGCACTGCGGCGCACAGGCCGAGCGAAGCGGCTTCGACCAGATCGAGCACCTGCTCGAATCCATTCACGCCGCCGTAGTACGGATCCGGCACTTCCTGCAAACCGCTCTGCGGGGCAAATTCCAGCAGCAGCCGCAACCGAGCGCGAGCCGCCGCCGGTGCCCGCCGCCGCAGCGTCTCGAGATTCTGCCGGTCCATGGCGAGGATCAGGTCGAACGCTTCGAAATCGCGCGGCTCGACCACCCGCGCGCGCAGCCCGGAAAGGTCATACCCGCGCCGCAACGCCGCGGCGCACGTACGGCCATCCGGTGGCTCCCCGACGTGATAGCCCGCCGTGCCGGCCGAATCGACGGTGAGTGCCACTTCGGGCAACTCACGCGCCGCGATGGCGCGAAATACGCCCTCGGCCGTCGGCGAGCGGCAGATGTTACCCAGACACACGAAGAGAATTTTCACGCCGGCCCCGCTCATCCAACCCTTGAGTGCGGGAAATTCTAGGTGCATTTGCCCGGGGTGTCTGCACCGCACGCCTGCCCGTGCGCCGGTTCTGGTGTCAGGTCAGGCGCGGCCGGCTGCAGTCGAATTCTGATAATATATACAGATGGCAACCATCAAAGACGTCGCCAAGCTCGCCGGAGTCGGTGTTGGTACCGCGTCTCGGGTCATCGCCGGCAAGGGCCCGGTCTCCCAGGATGCCATCCAGCGGGTCACCCAGGCGGTCGAAGTGCTGCAGTACCGGCCCTCGCACGCCGCGCGCGTCCTGCAGAAGGGCCACTCGCGCATGATCGGCGTGTTCATCCCGGTGGTCTCCGGATCGTTCTACACCCCGATCCTGCACGCGATCTTCCTCGCCCTGCATGCCCAGCAATGCCACATGGTGGTGAACTTCGGCCTCGAGCCGCACGATGAACGCAAAGAGGCGCTCGCCGGCGCTGAATTCCTCACCGACCGCGGCTGCGACGGGTTGCTGCTGATGGGCACGGCGCTCGCCCCGTCCGATGCCGAACACATCACCCGGCTGCAGCGCAATTTCGTGCTGCTGAACCGCAGCCTGCCACACCTGCAGGATCGGTGCTTCAACCCCGATCACCGCGCCGCCGGTGCACTCGCCGCCCGGACGCTGTGCGAAGCAGGTCACCGGCATCTGGCGGCAATCGAAGGACCGAAGGAATCCCGCGACAACACACTGCGCATGCGCGGGTTCTACGAGACGCTCACCGAATACGGCATCGACGTCGAGGCCCTGCCGCGCGTGCATGGCAACTTCACACCCGAGAGCGGCCGCTCCGGCACGCGCACGCTGCTCGAGGCGAACAGACCGTTCACGGCGCTGTTCTGCGCCAATGACGAAATGGCGATCGGTGCACTGTCGTACCTGAGTCAGATCGGGGTGTCGGTACCGAAGGACATCTCGGTCATGGGCTACGACAACATCGACCTCTCGGCCGTCGCCGCGCCCCCGCTCACCACGGTGCTCATCCCCTGGGTCCAGATCGCGACCAACGCGGTGAACCGGCTCGTGAACCTGTGCTACGGCTCGGCGCTGCCCGTCGAGCGGCAGATCGCCACGAAGATCCTCTGGCGCGATTCAGTGCGGCGCCTCGCCGCGGTGAATCCGCACACGGACTGAGGCCACCGCGTTCCGCCGGTAGCCCGTCACGCACCGATCGCGTTCTATGCCGGCACGAGCCCTTCGGTCTGCTTCAGCAGGCGCGCATTTTTGGTCCGTGCCATCACCCGCACCTGGTTCAGCGAATTGATCATCATGTGGATCAGTGCCAGGTAGCCGCGGCGAAACAGCTCGACCACCACGGCATCGCCGAGGCGCGCAAGCGCCTCCTGATTGATGGTGTACAAGCCCTCGCAATGGCGCAGCGTGCCGTCCTCGAACTCCACTTCGATGTCGATCGGCTCGATGAGATTCAACTCGAGCAGTCGCGCGATGAAGATCCGGGTCTGCTCGATACCGGGGCGCAGATCCTGGAACGCCCAGACGATCCGCTGCAGGTAGCGGCTCGGCTGACCCTGCTCGGTGAACAGCGGCTGGCCGCTCTCGGCACCGACCCGCGGATCATCCAGATCGATCGCGAGCTCCGGACCGTTGATGTAGAACGGACCGCGCTGCAATGTCAGCGGTCGATAGAACTCCGGATCCCGGCGCCAGTCATCGAGAAACTGGTTTTCACCCTCGATGAAGCCCAGCATGGCGCCGCAGAAGAACTGCCCGGTCTCCCCATGCTTGCCGAAAAGGATCGGATAGTGCGCGAGGAGGTGCGAGAACTCCCCGACGATCACCTGCACGAAGTGCAGATTGTCGCCGTGTGCAGCCGAGGGCCGCCCGTCGACCTTCAGGTCGCGATATGTCTCTTTGTTCAGCGGTACGATGTTGGTCATGAGGCGGTACGCGTCAGATCAGACGGGCTGCAACCCGTACTGGTAGATTCGGTTCAGCAGCTCACGGTTCTTCGGCAGCCGCGCCGAGAGCTCGGCAGTCATGCGGGCATTCTCCTCGACC
Source organism: Pseudomonadota bacterium (assembly GCA_021849615.1). Classification (GTDB taxonomy): domain Bacteria; phylum Pseudomonadota; class Gammaproteobacteria; order Steroidobacterales; family Steroidobacteraceae; genus 13-2-20CM-66-19. Next base: position 19,325 of record JAJZSQ010000039.1, on the reverse strand, counting down.
AGCTTCGCTGCATCCGTGGAGGACTCCGCGCGCTCCTCGGGCACCACTTCGGTGCGAAAGCCCATGCCATAGAGTACGTACTGATAGCTCGCCGCCGGGAACACTTCCTCGAGCCGGTCGAGCTCATCGAAGAACCAAGGCGATTGGTATTTCCACAGCGTCAGCATATCCTGCAGCCGCTGCGGCACAGTCGCCGGATCCGCATTATCGCGCCAGAAGGCCGTGTCGGTGCGCCGCGTGAGCACATAATGCAACTTCAGGAAATCGATGATCCGACCCCAGCGGTACGCGGTCACCTCATTGAAGCGCCGCGCAACGATGTCCATCACTTCCCGGCACGCCGGCATCTGCTCGGCCAATAGTTTCGCCGATAGCTCCACCAGGACGATCGCGGAGGCCTCGAGCGGCTCGAGAAACCCCTGCGCCAGACCGACGGCGAGGCAGTTGTTCTTCCAGAACACCTGCCGATGACCCGAACGAATGGGAATCTTGCGCACCGGCAGGTCCCGATGGTGCGCACCGATGTAGCGCAGCAACGTCTCGCGCGCAGCTTCTTCGCTCGAGTGCCGGCTCGAATAGACATGCCCGACCCCTCGGCGGGTCGGCAGCGCGATGTCCCAGATCCACCCTGCCTCCTGCGCCGTGGCGATCGTCTCCGATGCCATCGGCTGATCGGGCATCTCGTACGGCACCTGCACGGCAAGCGCAGTATCGCAGAGCAGGACGTCTGAGCATGGCTTGAAGTCCACCTTCAGCGTCTCGCCGAGCAACAGCGCGCGAAAGCCACTGCAATCGACGAACAGGTCACCCTCGACGGTGCCCGCCTGTGCCGTCTCGAGGCCCGTGATGTCGCCGGATTCGCTCTGCTTGACGCCGGTGACGTCCGCCAGGACATGGCGGACCCGCAACTGCTCGATGCAGTGTCTGGCGAGGAACGGGCCGAACTTGCCCGCATCGAGGTGATAGGAATAGTTCGCCGCCGAGCGATACTCACCCTGCGCAATCGTCTTCGGGGCCAGCCCCTGGTCGCACAGTCGTCCCTGCGGCGTCACGAAATCGCAGAAGCTTCGGCTGTGCGCTTCCGTCAGCCAGTGCGGGACCAGATTCACACGCGAGAAGCCGTGCGGAATCATCAATGGGTGATGGTAGGCATCCCCCGGCTCCCCGGTGGTCCAGCCGACGAACTTCCCGCCCTGCTTGAACGCGGCATCACACTCGCGAAACAGCGCCGTCTCGGACACGCCGATACGCTCGAGCGTCGAGCGTATCGTCGGCCAGGTCCCCTCACCCACACCGATGGTGCGGATATCGGGCGACTCGACCAGAGTGACCGAAAAGCCGCCCGCCTTCATCCGAGCTTGATGGCGGGCGGCGATGATGCCTGCGGTGAGCCATCCGGCGGTTCCTCCGCCGACGATGACCACCGACCGGAGCGGTTTCATCAGATCAGAACTGGGCGCGAACTCCGAACGAGAGCGAAGTCCCGTAGTCGATCAGGTTCAACGTCTGGTTGGAGAACCGTCCGTACGTGTGATAGATCGAGTTAAGCAGGTTGTTCGCAGTGAAGTACACGTTCAGGTGGCTGTCGATCTTGTAATTGGTCGACAGGTCCAGCTGCGTGAACGGCGCCTCGTAGACCGGCTCGGCACCGAACGCACTGTTGTCGTTCTGCTGACCGAGACCGAGCAGCAGCTTGCCCTGCCAGTTTACCGTCATGCGCGCCTGCCACTTGCCCTTCTGATAGAACAGCGTCCCGTTGACAGAGTTACCGACACCGGTCAGCGCGAACTGATTTGCAGTCAGATTGTAATTGTCGAAGTTCGCATTGCTGTGCATCCAAGTGCCATTGACCAGGATGCCGAAGCCGTACGGCAGCAGTTGCTGCCAGGTCGCAGACACACCGGTCACGTCCGCCGACAGCTTATTGGAGAAAGTAGTCTCCGCGAACACCATCGGCTTGCCGCAGTTGGCGTCGGTGAACAGGATGTGGCCGTTCTGGTTGTAGGTGCACGGCGCCGGATCGTTGATCGGTACCGTGACGTTCTGCACGCTGGACGTCGGGAAATTCGACACCTGCTTGTAGAACGGGTGCAGTTCCGCGTAGTCACCGTGCTTGTAGTACCACGTCAGGCGGAAGTCGAAGTTGTTCGACAGATACGGCTTCAGGTACGGATTGTTACCGGTCGCCGTCAGCGCGTTCACCAAACCACCGAAACTGGTATTCGGAATGATCTGGCCGTTCGGCGGCGCCGATTCCGTGCGCGAAAAGTCGAACGCCGTCTCCAGGTCATGCGTCGGCCACAGCGCGAGGTCGAGCGACGGCAGGAAGTATCCATATGACAGCGAGGTCTGCGTCCACTGCGGCGAGCCCACCGCAAAGACGTACTGCGTCGGATCCGCCGCACCCTGCCAGGCGACCGAGGTCAGCGGTGCGGACAGGCCGCCAATTACCTCCTCGGTACGCTGGTAGCGCATGCCGAGGCGGGTCATCAGCTTCATCCCGTAAACCCGGAAATTGTGGCTGACCTGCACGAACGGCGAGTAATTCATACGCGCCACGTGCTGCACCGAGTTCGGCGACAGCGCCTGCGTGGGAACGCCGCCGGTATAGCGCGGGTAGCCCGCGGTCGGACTCCACCCAGAGTCGATCGGCTGCGTCTCCAGGTAGCTCAGCAGCGACCACGGATTGTAGTAGAGGAACTGATTCGGCAAATTGCCGTTGCCGCTGTAACCCGGCATCCAGGTGCCCGTATGCAGCACGGTAAACAATGATGACGGAACGGTGACGCCCTGAGTATTGCCGGAAGCAGGACCGTAGCCTGACCACAGCTCCCAGTAGTTATTCTGGAAAGTGTTAAATGTCTTGGTGTTCCAATCGTCATCGAGGAACTGAGCACCAAAGGTCAATTTGGTGCTGTCGCCCGGCGTCCATGTCGCGCGAATCGTCCCTTCGTTGATCTGATCCGCATTTTCATTGGTCGTCAGCGGCAAAATGTGCGAGCCGATGATGTACGGATTCAAACCGAGGTAATTCGGCGAGGCGACCACGCCGGAGCCCGAGGCGACCGCATTCGGTCCGTAGGCACTCCAGTACGGCACCGTATTGCTGCCGCTCGCCACCAGGCCGCCGGTATAGATATTGGTGGCGTCACCATAACCGACGTCGCCCTCGACCGTATTGGTGTTGCCGTTCGGATTGAATTTAGACACAGATTGATCTGCATCCGCCTCCACGGTCCAATCGGCATTCACGTTCCACAGCACATTTAGCCCGTAGGTATTCGTCACGATGTAGGCGTTACCGATTTCCGCCTGCAGGTCCGTCGGGCCGGTGTAATTGAAGTTCGTGATGGTACCGTTGCTGTCCACCGTCGAATCCGGGAAGGCGCCGAACCAAGTCGTACGTCCCCAGCTCTGATCATATTCGTCCGTTGACGAATAATTATCATCGAGCGTCACCATGACGGCATTGTTGGGATGCCACTGCAACACCAATCGCCCATCCTTGCTGCGCGTATCGACGTGCTCGAGATACATGCTGAGCTGCTGCGGATACCACACCGGCACCTGAACGTTGCCGCTGGCGCCTGGCCCGACACTGGCGCAACCGGTGCTGCCGAAGGCAGTCGTCGTATTAGCGCCAAGATTCGCGCAGGCAAAATTTCCCGCCGTGACGCCTTCCCAACCCGCCACATCGCTGTGATGAGCAGTCGTGTGATAATCAGTATAGTCGCCGTCGATCAGAATGCCGAACTTGTTGTGATCGAAAGTGTCGCTGAACAGGCCGCCGACCGCCGGCCGGATGCCTCCGTTCATCGTGTAGTCGGTTCCGCCGACGTTCACCCCGGCGTGCAAGCCGGGATTCTCGAACGGGGTGAGCATCTTGACGTTGATGACCGAGCCGATGTTGCCCGTAGAGAGGGCCATATCGGGGGTCTTCAGCACGTCGATCTGCCCGACGTACATCGCCCCCAGGGAGGCGAAATCGAAATTCTGTCCGTTGCCCGAGGCGACCTGCCGCCCATTCACGAGGACCGTATTGAACGACCCGCCGAAGCCGTTGACGTTGATCCCCTGCGCCAGTCCGGTGGCGGGCCCCGCGACGAAGCCGGAGGTAATCGAGCCGCGGTTGACGGTCACGCCCGGCAAGTGCGCCAGCGCGCCGCCGATCGAGGAGTCGGGAAACTGACCGATGCTCTCAGCGGAGATCGCATCGACCACACCGATCGACTCACGCTTGATCGCAAGGGAGCGCATCAGCGAGCCGCGGATGCCGGTGACCACGATCGGCGCGAGCGTCGTGCCCGAGGATTGCCCGGCCATCTGGCCGCTGGAGATCATCTGCGCACTGTCCGCCGTCTGACCGGTGGCCGCGGCCGTGGCGTTTGCAGCCGGCGCGCTGTTCTGCGCGTAGAGGCCCGCTCCATTCGGCGCGAATGTGCCGGCCGAGGCGAGCGGCGTGGCCTTGAATCCGCGCCGCTTGGCCTTCGCCGCCTTGGCGGGCGCGGCCGGCTGATCGGAGCCTTTGCGGGCCGGGAGATTCTGCGCATGGGCGACCCCGCCGATGCCCAGGGAGAGCGAGCCGAGAGCCAGCCCCGACAGCCCGAGGTTCCCGTACGCCGCGCGGCCGAGGCCGGCGAGGCGAGTCCCCTTTTTCATGGCGTTCTTCGATCCGTTACGCGACGTCTTCCGACTCATGAACAACCCCCCTCATGACATTGTGACGACTGACGATTTGTTGCGCTCATGCAACGCACGCCCATGGAACGCAAATGTGGAAACGCTTCCACTTAAGTTACGTTCCGCATCACGCGCTGTCAAGCACCTTGCGCAGCCGGCCCGCAGCCCTACGGCCCAGTGAGCGCCCGGCGGTAGCGAACTTTTCCTCGCGGATGTATCGGCGGCGCGACGGGACGGGACGCGCCGACGCCGCCCATCATGGGGCGCTACTCAAAATCGCTTGAAACGACGGGGTCGCGAGCATCCAGGCTCGCCTCAACCAGAACCGTCTGTTTACCGGACGCTGTAACCGCGCGCCTGCAGGCAAGCGCTCAGTGCGCGCCGGTAATCCATGGCCTTGTGCGCCATCTGGCGGGCCTGGTCCCGGGCCGCCGAATTCATCGCCTGGTCATTGGCCTGGGCATTGGCCGCATCGCCGGCGCTGCCGATCATCGCACCGGTGAGCGCGCCGAACACCGCGCCCGAGCCGCGATCCCAACGGTCCGACAGCGCCGCGCCGATCACCGCACCGGCGATGGCCCCGAGCGCCGTGTCCGTGCCGGGCGGCGGGCCCTGAACGGCCACCCGGTCATAGACCGGCACGTCCGGCGCACTGGGATCGAACCCGGTCTGGTGCACCGCCCAGACGCTGCACTCGTACCGGTCGCGGCTCTGGCGTTCGCTCGACTGATTGTGCATGGGATAGGCGTACACGGTCGTGTTGGGCCGCGGAACGTTGTACGCCACCGGCTGGTCGTACTGCGTCGTGGCGCATGCCGTGAGCGTGGCCAACACCATGCCCGCCACGGCAACCCGCAGCCCACGCCGGAGTCTGAATGAAGCGCTCATGTGCTCGCGCATACGTTTCCCGTCCCGTTACGGGACGTCATCGGGGCGAATGTCACCCCTGCCTGTCTCAATGGACGCCCTGAGAGGCTGCGAAGTTCCAGTCACCCGGGCTTCGCAAATCCAAAGATATCACAAGGTTCCGACGCACTGGCTCACCCGAGCAACCCCGCCACCCGGCGCAGGTCCTCAGCGGTATTGACGTCCGGTCCCGGACGCTGCAGCGCATCGGCCACCTGGATGATCAGCCCGTGCTCGAGGGCGCGCAGTTGCTCGAGCTTCTCATCGGCTTCGAGCGGCGAACCCGGCAGCGCGCACAGAATCCGCAGCGCCGACACCCGGTACGCATACAGGCCCACGTGACGGCGCGCCCCATCGAAGCGGCGCTGACTGGCGAGGCCCGCCGGCGCCCCGTCCCGCACCCAGGGGATGGGCGCACGCGAGAAGTACAATGCGCGACCCCGGGCGTCCGTAACAACCTTGACCACGTTCGGATCGAAGAACTCCTCGAGCGTATCGATGGGCGTGGCGAGCGTCGCGATCGCCGCGAGCGGGGTCTCGGTGAGCAGCGCCGCCACCTGGGCGATGATCGCCGGCGGGATCAGCGGCTCATCGCCCTGCACGTTCACCACGATGTCCTCATCCGCCCAGCCCTCGAGCCGGGCCAATTCGGCGATGCGGTCGGTGCCCGAAGTATGCTGTGCCGAGGTCAACCGCGCGCGCGCCCCGAAGGCGCAGGCAGCCGCTGCAATCGCCTCATCGTCGGTTGCAATCAGTACCTCGCGCGCACCGGCGGCAGAGGCTTTCTCGTACACCCACTGCAGCATCGGCTTGCCGGCGAGCGTCGCCAGCGCCTTGCCGGGCAGCCGGCTCGACCCGGCCCGCGCAGGAATGGCGATGCGGAACACGCCGCGCGCCCGATCAGCGCTCGAGCAGCGGATCGTCGGCGCTCAGCTGACGCGCCTCTTCCTCGAGCATCACCGGCACGCCGTCGCGGATTGGATACGCCAGTCGGTCCATGCGGCAGACGAGCACGGACGCCTCGCGCCGGTAGATGAGCGTGCCCTTGCAGATCGGGCAGGCGAGAATGTCGAGCAGGCGGGCATCCATGAACTAACCTCCGGGGGCCGCGACGAATGATGAGGCCGTCCGCTTCAGCAGCTCGAGCAGGCCGGCGGCATCGGCCTCGCTGAAGACCGCCTCGACCGGCACGAACCACAGCCGCGGATCGGCCAGGTGCGCGCATTTTACGGCATCCTTTTCCGTCATGAGTACCGGGTGTGCATCGCCGAACTGCAGCTCGGCGGGCGTGAGCGGATGGTGGTCCGGGAAGGGATGCTCGAGCACCTTCAGGCCGCGAGCGCGCAGCGCCTGGAAAAAGCGCTGCGGGTGTCCGATCCCGGCCACCGCGTGCACGGACGAGGCGCAGAACGACTCCAGCGTGCGCCGCTCGCCCGAGGCGAGCGCCACGGCCTCCCCGGGCACCAGGTCCATGCGCAGCACGAGCGGCGGAAAATACGCGGCCGCGGCGCGCAGCGAGGGGTGCTCGCTCGCCCCGTTGATCACCAGCGCATCGGCGCTCGCGAGACGCTCGAGCGGCTCGCGCAGCGGTCCGGCCGGCAGCAGCCGCCCATTGCCGAAACCCCGGGCGCCGTCCGCGACCACGATCGTGCACTGGCGGGTGAGCCGCAGGTGCTGCAGCCCATCGTCGGAAATCACTATGCGCGCGCCGCGCGCAATCACCGCGCGGGCCGCTTCCGTCCGCTCCCGTCCCACGGCGGTTACACAATCGCTGCGGCGCGCCAGAATCAGCGGCTCATCCCCCACTTCGCGCCAATCCGCATCGCGCTGAAGCACGCGCACGTCGCCGGCGCTGCCGCCGTATCCGCGCGAGATCAAACCCGCCGGCCACCCCTGACGGCGCGACTGCTGGGCGAGCCAGACGGTGAGCGGGGTCTTGCCCGTACCGCCGACCGTGAGATTACCGACGATGATGACCGGTGCGTCCAGCACAGGTGCCGCAGCGGCCCGCCGGCGCCGAGCGGCCACGACCGCCCCATACAGGCGGGCGAGCGGCTCGAGTGCCGCGCACGTCCCGGGTGGGCCGTACCAGCGACGGTTGAGCCACCCCTGCATAGCCCGTCAGTCGCTGAACTGCAGCCGGTGCAGCTGCGCGTACAAACCGTCGTGGGCGAGCAGCTCGGCATGGGTGCCGCTTTCGACCACCCGGCCGGCATCAAGCACGAGAATGCGGTCGGCCTGCTCCACGGTCGAGAGCCGGTGGGCGATGACGAAGGTGGTCCGGTCGCGCACCAGCTGCGCGAGCGCCGCCTGGATGTGCCGCTCCGCCTCGGTGTCGAGCGCGGAGGTCGCCTCATCGAGAATCAGGATCGGCGCATCCTTCAGCAGCGCGCGCGCGATCGCGATGCGCTGGCGCTGACCGCCCGAAAGCAGCACGCCGCGGTCACCCACCATCGTGTCGAGCCCCTGCGGCAGCGCCGCGGCGAACTCCAGCACGTGGGCCGCTTCAGCCGCGCGCTCAAGCGCCTGCTCGGACACCTCGCGCCCGAACGCGATGTTGTTGCGGATGGTGTCATCGAACAGAGTCACTTCCTGGCTGACCACTGACATCTGCTCGCGCAGCGCCTTCAGCTCGTACTCGCGCGCATCGCGCCCATCGATGAGAATCGCACCGGCGCTCAACTCATAGAAGCGCGGCAGCAGGTTGACCAGCGTCGACTTGCCGCTGCCGGAGCGCCCCACGATCGCCAGCTGCGAGCCGGCCGGTACCGTGAACGACACCCCGCGCAGCGCCGCCTCCTTGTCCGTCCCGTAGGCGAAGGAGACCTCGCGGTACTCGACCGCTCCGCGCACCCGCCCGGGGCGGTAATCGCCGGTCTCGGGCTCGGCCGGCTGATCGAGAATCTCGAACAGGCTCTGCGCGGCGGCCACGCCCTGCTGGATGGGGCCTGACTGGCTCACGACCTCGCGCACCGGCTGGGCGAGCATCGACAGCGCGGTGAAGAATGCGACCAGGTCTCCCGGGCTCATCTTCCCGAGGACGGTGTCGCGGATCGCGAGCGCGAGCACGAACGCCCCGCCGACGGCGCTCACCAGCTGCACCGACGGGTTGGCGAGTCCGCTGGTGAGGATCGCCTTCATGTTGGAGATGCGGTTGTGCTCGTTGACCTGCTCGAACTGCGCCGCAAGATGTCCCTGGGCGCCGTAGACCTTCACCAGTCGCGGGGACTCGAAGCTCTCCTTGGCTAGGCGCGTCACGTCCTCCATGGAATGCTGGATGCGCTGGCCGTAGCGGCGGAAATGACGGTTGATGACCGAGACCAGCCAGGCGACCAGCGGCCCCATGATGAGCGACAGCAGCGTCAGGCGCAGATTGATCCAGACCATCCACGCAAGCAGAAAGATGATGATCAGGCAGGCGCGCACCAGGATCACGATGGAGTTGGTCGAGGCCTGTCCCACCTGCTCGCAGTTGTATGTCAGGCGCGAGAGCATCGCCCCGACGGCGTGCCGATCGTAGAAGGCCACCGGGAGGTCCAGCACCCGCTGGAAAACCTGCCCGCGCAGGCGCTTGACCACCCGCCGTCCAACGTACCCCATGAAGTACGTCTGCACGAGATTGCCGACGCCGCGCACGGCGAACAGCACGACGAGCGCGGCCGGCAGCCACACGATCATGCGCTTGTCGGGGTCGCGCAGCAGGTTGCCGAGGCGCTTGGAGAGCTCCACCAGGCCGCTCGAGCTGCCCGCGTAGATCGCACCGCCGAGGATACCGAGGATGAAGGCGCCGAGGTTCGGGCGCAGATACCCGAGCAACCGGCGGTAGATGCGTGCCGCGTCGCGCTGCTCGCCCTCCTCCGGGGCGCTCACGAGCCGCTCCCGAGGTGCGCCTTGATCGTTGCGATGTCGAGCTTGACGTAACCGAGCTGCCCGAGCACATCCATGGCGGTGACCACCGACTGCTGGGTAGCGCGGGCATCGGCTCTGATCAGCACCGTCTGGCTGCGCGCCGCGGTCGGCTGGGCGGCGAGCGCCGCGCGCAGCGTATCCGGACTGTTGTTGAGCAGCTCCCGGCCGTTGACCAGGTAATCGCCGTTTTCCGTTATCGTCACGACCAGCGCCTGCGGGCGGGCGGTGGCGGCCGGCACGGCCGCGGCGTGCGGCAGCACCACGTGCAGCCGCCCTTCCTGGGTGAAGTGACTGGAGAGCATGAAGAACACCACCAGGAGCAGCACCACGTCGATCAGCGACACGACGTTGATCTCCGGCTCCTCGTGGCGCCGCGGCTTGAGATTCATGTGCGGATCAGGCGCCGCTCGCGGCGGCATCGCCCGCCGCTTCGAGCGCGTCGGCCATGCGCAGTGCGTGCTTCTCCATTTCCACGACGATGCCCTCGACCTTGCCGCGCAGGAAGCGGTAGGAAATGAGCGAGGGAATGGCCACGCACAGTCCCGCTGCCGTGCACACCAGCGCCTCGGCGATGCCGCCAGAGAGGGCGCGCGGATCGCCCATGCTGCTGTGCTGGATGGCGTCGAAGGCGCGAATGATGCCGGTCACGGTACCGAGCAGGCCGAGCAGCGGGGAGATGCCGGCGATGGTGCCGAGGGTGTTGAGGAAACGCTCAAGCTCGTGCACGACGTGCCGGCCGGCATCCTCGAGACGCTCCATGAGCATCTCGTGCGGCCGATGGCGGTTGGCGAGGCCAACCGCGAGCAGCCGCCCGAGCGGGGAATGCTGCTCGAGCGCGGCGATCACCTTGTCAGTGACCTGCCCCGTCTCGATCAGCTGCCAGACCTTCTGCGGCAGCTCGCGCGGCAACACGCGCCGCTCCTGCAGCGTCCAGAGCCGCTCGAGCACGATCGCCGCAGCGACGATCGAGCAGAAGATGATCGGCCACATCAGCGGACCACCCGCCTGCACGATTTCCCACATCAAACGACCCCATTGAATCGGTGAAAGAGCATCATACCGGAGTGTGCCCGGCGCCGGAACGCACCGCACGGCCGCCCGCCGCGGCGCCGTGGTACAGTGCCGCGCTCATGCCGCGCCGGTTTTTGAAGAAGATTCTCCCCAAGCCCCACCACATCGAGGGGCACAAGCTGCTGCGCGTGTTCGGCGACCGCCTGATGGATCCGCGACTCTGGGCGGTTCACCGCCGCTCGGTCACCGGGGCGTTCGGCGTGGGACTGGCGATCAGCTTCGTGCCGCTGCCGGTGCACTCGCTGCTCGCGGGCCTCATCGCCCTCACCTGGCGGCTCAACGTCCCGGCGATCTACGGCACGATCTTCCTGGTGAACAATCCGCTCACCATGGTGCCGATCTACTACCTCGCCTACCGAGTCGGCGCGCTGCTGCTCGATACGCCCCCGGGTCACTTCGCCTTCCAGCTGAGCTGGCATTGGCTGCAGTACGGGCTCGGCCCGCTGTGGCGGCCGTTCCTGCTCGGCTGCCTGGTGTGCTCCGTGGTGGCAGGACTGGCCGGCTGGTGTGCGCTCGAGTTCCTGTGGCGCTGGGAAGTCATGCGCCGGTACCGGGCGCGGCACTGGGCGACGTCGCCGTAATCCGCTCCTGCGCGAGCAGCCGCCCGCCCTGCAGCTCGTACACCCGATCCATGCGCCCGGCGAGGTGCGGATCGTGGGTCACCACGACCAGGCTCGTGCCCCGCTCGCGGTTCAGCTCCAGCATCAGCTCGAAGACCGCGCGCGCATTGGCACCGTCGAGGTTGCCGGTCGGCTCATCGGCCAGCACGAGCTTCGGCTGGGTCACCAGGGCGCGCGCCACGGCGGCCCGCTGGCGCTCCCCACCCGAGAGCTGATGCGGCCGGTGCGTCAGACGGCCGCCGAGTCCGACCCGCTCGAGCAGTTCGCGCGCCTGCCGGCGCGCCTCGGCCACCTTCTCGCGCCGCACCAGCAGCGGCATGGCCACATTCTCGAGCGCCGAGAACTCCGGCAACAGGTGGTGGAATTGGTAGACGAAACCGAGCGTCCGGTTGCGCAGCATGGCGCGCTCGCGCTCGCTGAGCGCGTGGATGTCCCGTCCGCCGATCAGCACCTGTCCGTGACTCGGCCGATCCAGCCCGCCGAGGATCTGCAGCAGCGTGGTCTTGCCCGAACCGGACGCGCCGATGATGGCGAGCCGCTCTCCCGTGCGCACCTCGATCGCCACGCCCGTGAGCACCTCGAGGGTCGTGGAACCCTCCACGAAGCTGCGCCGCACGTCGCGGGCTTCGAGCACCGCCTCACTCATGACGCAGCGCCTCGGCCGGCGCGGTGCGCGCGGCGCGCCATGCCGGATAGATCGTCGCGAGCGCACACAGCAGGAACGCCACGGCGCACACGCGCATCACGTCGAGTCCCTCGACGTACGCGGGAAGCTCGCTCATGTAATACACCTTCGGATTGAGAAACTGAGTGTGCAGCAGCCGCTCGAGTGCCCCGACCAGGCTCTGCAGATGATGGGCGATGAGGATCCCGAGCCCGGCGCCGAGCAGTGTGCCGGCGGCCCCGATCAGCAGCCCCTGAATGGCGAACACCGCCAGGATGTTGCGCGGCTCGGCACCGAGCGTGCGCAGGATCGCGATGTCGGACTGTTTCTCCTTCACGATCATCACCAGGGTCGCGACGATGTTGAAGGCCGCGACGCCCACGATCATCGAGAGGATGATGAACATCATCGATTTGGTGATCTGGATGGAGCGGAAGAAGTTCGCCAGGTGATCGGTCCAGTCGCTGACGTAGTAGCCGGCGCCGCCGAGCGAGTACGCAATGCGGCGCACCGTCATCGGCGCCTGCCAGGGATCGGAGAGCTTCATGCGCAATCCGGTCACGCGCCCCGCTCCGACCGCGAACAGACGCGCCGCGTCGGTCAGGTTCACCAGCGCGAGCTCGCGGTCGTACTGATACATCCCGGAGTGGAACAGCCCGGCGACCCGGAAGCGGCGCATGCGGGGCATCAGCCCGGCGGGCGTCGCGATGCCCTCCGGGGCGATGAGCACCACCGACTGGCCGACCTGCACGTGCAGCGCGCGGGCCAGATCCACCCCGAGGATCACCCGGTAGCCGCCCGGACGCAGGTCGGCGAGATCCCCGTGCTCCAGGTGCCGCGCCAGTGCGGTCACGTGCGTCTCCTGCGCCGGCTCGATGCCGCGCACCGCCGCCCCGGCGATGTACTGCCCATGCGTCAGCAGCGCCTGCTGCTGCACGTAGGGCGAGACGGCCCGCACGTCCGGCTCGGTGCGCACCCGCTGCTCGACGGCGCGCCAATCCCCGATCGAGCCGCGCAGCCCCATGAGCGTCGCATCCGCGGTCACATCGAGAATGCGACTGCGCAGTTCGCGCTGAAAGCCGTTCATCACCGAGAGCACGACGATGAGCGTGGCGACGCCGAGTGCCAGCCCGCACACCGACATGACTGCGACGAACGACACGAAGCCGCGCCGGTGGGTCGAGCGCAGGTGCCGAGTGCCGATCAACCATTCATAGCTGTTGAACATCCGCGCCTCACTCGTAGCGCAGCGCTTCGGCCGGCGCGATGCGCGCGGCGCGCACGGCCGGATAGACCGTCGCGGCCGCCGTCAGCGCGAGCGCTGCAAGGCCGATCACGGTCACGTTGCTCCAGCTGACCACCGACGGGATGGTGGTGATGTAGTAGACGCTGGAGTTGAAGATCTGAAACCCGAAGGTGTGCTCGAGGAAGCTCGCCACCGCGTTGACGTGAAATGCCAGAGCGAGTCCGAGCCCGACCCCAAACCCGACGCCGAGCCAGCCTATGGTCAGCCCCTGGATGAGAAAGATGGCCAGCACCCGCGCCGGGGACGCCCCGAGCGTGCGCAGGATCGCGATATCGGTGCGCTTGTCGGTCACCACCATCACCAGCATGGCGACGATGTTGAACGCGGCCACTGCCACGATCAGCAACAGGATGAGCGACATCATCGTCTTCTCGATGCGGATGGCACGAAAGTACGCCGCGTTGTCCTCGGTCCAGTCGATGACCGAGAAACCCTTCGGCAGCTGCGCGCGCACCCGCGCGGTGATCGCCGGGGCATCGAGCGCATTGCGGTAGCGAACCCTCAACCCCTGATCGAGGCCGCCGCCGGGCAGCAGTCCGCGCACGTCATCGATGTTGCCGTAGACGAGGGTCGCATCACTGTCGGCGAGGCCCACCGAGAACACCCCGGCCACGGTGAAGCGGTGCAGCGTCGGGGTCGGCAGTCCGCCGGCACTCACCCCCGGGATCAGCAGCGTGATGCGGTCGCCGGGCCCGAGGCCCAACTCCTCGGCGATCACTTCCCCGAGAATCACCCGGTCGGCACCGGGCTTCAGTGCCGCCAGCGACCCGGCCGTGCTGACCCGCGCCAGGCGCGTCACGTGTGGCTCGGCCGCCGGATCGACGCCTCGCAGCAGGACCGGCAGCATTTGCGGGGTGCGCACCGCGAGCGCCTGTGACTGCACGAACGGCGCCACACCCGTGACACCGGGCACGTGGCTGAGCTCTCGCGCGAGGCGTGCCCAGACCGCCGGCGGCGGCGGCGCGACGCTCTCGACCGAGGGGCTCACCACCACACGCGCATCGGCGTCGAGGGCGAGCAGGCGGGTGCGCAGGTCACCCTCGAAGCCGTTCATCACCGAGAGCACGACGATCAGCGCCGCGACGCCCACGCACACCCCGGCGAGCGAGGTCCAGGTGATGAAGGAGACGAAAAACTTGTGCGAGCGGGCGCGCACGTAGCGCAGGCCGACGAACAGTGACAGCGGGTGGAACATCTCGGGATTTAACCATGAAGCGCCACTCGGTGTGAGCGCCCGGAACACCGGGCGGCGCGCGCCACAGCCAAAGGCGCATCCGAGGCGCACTCGCTCCAGGCGCTCGGGCAGGACGGCGCCTGAATGCGGCACGCCGCGGCGCTGGTGACTGGATCACAGTTTTGCGCCTCGGGCGCGCCGCCACCCTTGGAGCGCGCGGCGCGGGGTGTATAGTCCGGCGCGGGAGGACTTGCGATGCGCGCTCGAGTTCTATTGGCAGTGCTGGCGGCCTGCGCGGTGAGCGCCACGGCCTCGGCGGAAACCGTGGTCATCAACGGCCAGCTGCACGTTGCGCCCACCAGCATCCCCCACCCCCACCGCAGCCAGACCATGCACCAGGTCGAGCAGCGCTTCGGCACCCCCGAGAAGCGCTTTGCGGCCGTCGGTCGTCCGCCGATCACTCGCTGGGACTACCGCAACTTCAGCGTGTTCTTCGAGTACAACCGCGTGGTGCACGCCGTCGTACACGCCCCCGCGGACGAATAGACCGCCAGCGCCCCTCAAGACGCGCCCGTCCGGGCCGTTAACCATAAAGCGTGCGAGCGCCCGTCCGTCGGTCCGATGGACCGATTCGGCCTGTATGCATCAAGCGACATTGGATTATGGTAGGCTCATCTTTCACAGAAGAATGATCAGGTAACTCCCCAGTGGCTCTGGACAATTCGATCAGCATCGAGGAACTGATTGGTGCCGGCGCGGTGCGCCGGGAGCTTGCCCAGGCGCACCTCAAGGCCGAAGTCCGCCGCCGCGAGGAGGTCCTGCGCCGTGCCGTGCGCCGCTACGTATCCCCGCAGCTCGCCGAGAAGATCCTCGAGGACGTGCAGCTGCGCGAGACGCTCCTGTCCGCCGATGACCTGCGCACCCACGCGGTGGTCCTGTTCGCGGACCTGCGCGGCTTCACCGGCCTGTCCGAGCGGCTCGAGCCGCGCCAGGTCGTGCCGCTGCTCAACGAGTACTTCTCGCTGCTCACCGAGATCACCCTGCGCCACGACGGCACGGTGTTCCACATGGCCGGCGACTGCCTGATGCTCGGCTTCGGCGTGCCGCTCGAGCAGCCCGACAGCCCGGGCCGCGCGGTACGCGCCGCCCGGGAAATGCTCGACAACTTCGGGGCGCTCGCCAGCTCCTGGATGACCCGCTACGGGGTCGAGGCCGGACTCGGCATCGGCATCAACGAAGGCGACGTGGTCGCCGGGAACATCGGCTCGAGCTCCTACATGAGCTACACGCTGATCGGCGACACGGTGAACGTCGCGGCCCGACTCTGCCAGCGCGCCCGCGCCGGAGAGATGCTCTTCTCCGAGGCGATCAAGCACTCCCTCGATGCGCTCGGACTGGACGTCGGCGCCACCCCTCTGCCGCCGATGCAGCTGCGCGGACGCAGTCGCAGCATCGACATCTTCTGCGTCCCCGCCGCCGCACCGCGGCCCCTGGTTGCGGAAATCCCGGTCGCGGTTTGAGGCGGCACAATGGCGGGCGGATCCGGCGGGCCCTGCGCGCACCGCACGGAGGCCGCACGGCCCTTGAGATGCCTATGGTGCAGGCAGGAAGCAGATGAGAGTCCTCGATCCGCCCGTCCCGGGCCCCGCCAAGCGCCACCTGCGCTGGCAGAACCTGCGTGGCAGCGCCGCGGCGCTCGCGCTCGCCGAAGCGGCGCGCTCGGACCAGAAGCTCTACGTCGTGGTCACCGATGCGGCGCGCGAGCTGTCGCGCCTGAGCGCGGAACTGGCCTTCTTCGCCGGTGCCGAGCTGCCGCTGCTCACCTTCCCCGACTGGGAGGTGCTGCCCTATGACCTGTTCTCTCCGCATCCGGACATCATCTCAGCCCGGCTGCGAACTCTGTATGAGCTGCCGCGCCTGACGCACGGCTGCCTGATCGTCACCGCCGACACGCTGATGCAGCGGCTGGCGCCGCGTCAGTACGTCCAGGCCCGCTCGTTCCAGCTCTCGCGTGGCGAGCAGCTCGACCTCGAGCCGTTCCGGGCCCGGCTCATCGATGCCGGCTATGCCAGCGTCAGCCAGGTGCGCAGCCCCGGGGAATTCGCGGTGCGCGGCTCGCTGTTCGACGTGTTCCCGATGGGCGCCGCCGAGCCGCTGCGCATCGACCTGTTCGACGACGAAATCGAGGCCATCCGCCGCTTCGATCCTGACTCGCAGCGCTCGCTCGAGCCGATCGAGCACGTGCGGCTGCTGCCGGCGCGCGAACTGCCGCTCGATGCCGACGCGGTCAAAGAATTTCGCCGCCGCTTCCGGACCCGCTTCGAAGGGGACCCGACCCGCTCGAACATTTATCGCAGCGTCAGCGAGGGACTGGCGCCGGCGGGGGTGGAGTTCTACCTGCCGCTGTTCTTCGAGACCACCGCAACGCTGTTCGATCACCTGCCGGCGAACGCCGTGATCGTGCGCGATGCGGCTCTGCCCGAGGCGCTCGCACGGGCCTGGCGCGACATCGAATCGCGCTACGAGGAGCGCCGGCACGACATCGAGCGTCCCGTGCTCGCCCCGGCGGAACTGTTCCTCGAGCCCGAGGCGCTCGGCGCGGCCCTGGAGCGCTTCGCCTCGGTGACCCTCGGGGCCGCGGCCGAACCGACCGAACCGGCCGCGACGCGCGACTTCGCCACGCTCGAGCCGCCGCAGCTGCGCATCGATACGCGCGCCGAACGGCCGCTGGCGCGGCTGGATGCCTTCCTCGACTCGTTCCCGGGCCGCGCGCTGATCGCGGCGGACTCCCCGGGTCGGCGCGAGGTGCTCCACGAGTTGCTGCGCAGCGAGCGCCGTCCCGTCGCCCTGGTCGGTGGCTGGGACGAATTCCTCGCCGGGCAGGCCCCGCTCTGTCTCACCGTGGCGGCGGATCTGGCCGGACTCAGCCTGTCCGCCCCGCCGCTGGCGATCATCGCCGAGGCGCAGCTGTTCGGCGCACGTGCCCCGCAGGAGCGCCGCCGCACCCGCGCCGCGTCCGATCCACAGACCATTCTGCGCGACCTGCAGGACCTCACCCCGGGCGCCCCGGTGGTGCACGAACAGTACGGCGTCGGCCGCTACGTCGGACTGCAGCCGATGGAGGTCGCCGGCGAGGCCGGGGAATTCCTGGTGCTGGAGTACCTCGGCGGGGACCGGATCTACGTCCCGGTGCAGTCGCTGCACCTGGTGAACCGCTATACCGGCGCGGCGAGCGAGAGCGCACCGCTGCACAAGCTCGGCACCGATCAGTGGAGCAAGGCGCGCCGGCGCGCCGCGGAACAGATCCGTGACGTCGCCGCCGAGCTGCTCGACCTGTACGCACGGCGCAAAGCCCAGCGCGGCCTGCAGCTCGCGCCGAACGAAGCCGAATACCGCGCCTTCGCAGCCACCTTCCCCTTCGACGAAACCGAGGATCAGGCCGAGGCCATCACCCGGGTACTCGAGGACCTCAAGAGCGACCGCCCCATGGACCGCATCGTGTGCGGCGATGTCGGCTTCGGTAAGACCGAAGTCGCCATGCGTGCCGCGTTCGCGGCCGTCCAGGCGGGCAAACAAGTGGCCATCCTCGCGCCGACCACACTCCTTGCTCAACAGCACCTGACGAACTTCCGCGACCGCTTCGCCGACTGGCCGGTGCGCATCGAGGGCCTCTCACGCTTCGGCAATGCCAAAGAGACGCGCGCGATCCTCGAGGGCATCGAGCGCGGCACGGTCGACATCGTGGTCGCCACCCACCGGCTGCTGCATGCGCACGCGCAGTTCAAGGACCTCGGACTGCTCATCGTCGATGAAGAGCAGCGCTTCGGCGTACGCGACAAGGAGCGGCTGCAGGCGCTGCGCGCCAACGTGCACGTGCTGACCCTCACCGCCACGCCGATCCCACGGACGCTCAACATGGCGCTCGGCGGTCTGCGCGATCTGTCGCTGATCACCACGCCGCCGGCGGAGCGGCTGGCGATCAAGACGTTCGTGATCGAATGGCATGGTCCGACGCTGCGCGAGGCGGTACTGCGCGAGCTGCGCCGCGGCGGGCAGATCTACTTCGTGCACAACGAGATCCGCACCATCGAGAAGATCGCCGCCGAAGTGCACAAGCTCGTGCCCGAGGCGAGCGTGCGCATCGGACACGGCCAGATGCGCGAGCGCGAACTCGAGCAGCTGATGGTGGATTTCTACCACCGGCGCTTTGACATGCTGCTGTGCACCACCATCATCGAGAGCGGCATCGACGTGCCGACCGCCAACACCATCATCATCAACCGTGCCGACCACATGGGCCTCGCGCAGCTGCACCAGCTGCGCGGTCGCGTTGGGCGCTCGCATCACCGTGCGTACGCCTATCTGGTCGCTCCGCCGCGCCGGGCGCTCTCGGGCGATGCCGCCAAGCGGCTCGATGCGATCGAGTCGATGGAGGAACTCGGCGCCGGGTTCGCCCTCGCCACGCACGACCTGGAGATCCGCGGCGCCGGGGAACTGCTCGGGGAGTCGCAGAGCGGCCAGATGTCCGAGATCGGCCTCGCGCTGTACCTCGAGCTGCTCGAGGAAGCGGTGAATGCATTGAAATCGGGCCGTGAACCGATGCTGGAGAAGCCGCTGGCGGCCGCCACCGAGGTCGAGCTGCGCCTGCCGGCCTTCCTGCCCGAGGCCTACATCTCCGACGTGCAGGTGCGCCTCGGGCTCTACAAGCGGATCGCGGCGGCCGAGAACGCCGATGCGCTCGATGGCCTGCTGGCGGAGATCTACGACCGCTTCGGCCCGCTGCCGCAGGCCGCCCAGCGGCTGATCCGCATCACCAAGCTGAAACTCACCGCCCGCGCCCTCGGGATCCGTCGCCTCGACCTCGGGCCGCAGGGCGGCATGGTGCAGTTCGAGGAGAACACCGCCGTGCAGCCGCAGACACTGGTGAAGCTGATGCAGCAGGCGCCGCGCGAATACCGGCTCGAGGGCGCCATGAAGCTGCGCGTCGCACGCGCC
>JAJZSQ010000182.1 GCA_021849615.1 Pseudomonadota bacterium | reverse complement strand
ACCCAGCGGCCCGCACAGTAGCTTTGCAGTTGCATCTGACCTCTCACCCGTAAGCGTTATCGGCCCGTGAAGCGCGGTTCGCGTTTGGCCATGAATGCCGCGACGCCCTCGGCGTAATCGGCGCTGTATCCGAGCTCGCGCTGCGCATCGCGCTCCAGATCGAGCTGCTGCTCGAGGGTGTTGTGCCAGGCCGCGTGGACGGCCTGCTTGATGCGCCGCAGGGCGAGCGTCGGCGCTGCGGCGAGTCCGGCCGCCAGCGAGTCGATCTCGGCGGTGAAATCCTCATCATCGACGCAGCGCCAGATCAGTCCCCACTCGGCCGCCTGGGTCGCCGGCAGCTTCTCCCCGAGCAGCGCCAGTCCGAGCGCGCGCGCCGGGCCCACCAGGCGCGGCAGGAACCAGGTGCCGCCGGAGTCCGGCAGCAGTCCGATGCGCGCAAAGGCCTGCACGAAACTCGCCGAGCGTGTCGCGACCACCAGGTCGCAGGCGAGCGCGAGGTTGGCACCGGCACCGGCCGCGACCCCGTTCACCGCCGCCAGCACCGGAATCGGCAGGCGACGCAGCGCGAGGATCAGAGGTTTGTAATGCCGCTCGATCGAGGCGCCGAGATCTGCCCGCTCGGTTCCCGGCGCGACGGTGCGATCGGACAGATCCTGCCCGGCGCAAAACCCGCGCCCCGCACCGGTGAGCACCAGCACGCGCGCCGCCTCGTCGGACTGCAGCGCCGCGAGCGCATGGCGCACGTCCTCGTGCATCTGCGCGTTGAAGCTATTCAGTCGCTCCGGACGGTTCAGCGTCAAGCGCGCCACGCCGTCGGTTACGTTGTACGCAATGGTCTGGTAGTGCATGACATCCTCAGCGGTGACGGCCCGCCCGGCTCACTTCTCGTCGTAATCGAGTTCCAACTCGCTCGTGAGGCACTTCGACTGGCAGGCGAGCACGTAGCCCTGCTCGAGCTCCCAGTCCTCGAGCGCATAGTTCTCCGCCATGCGCACCTTGCCGCGCACGACTTTGGTCCGACACGTCGAGCACACGCCGGAGCGGCAGGAGAACGGCAGATCGAGACCGGCGCGCTCGGCGGCATCGAGCACCGACTCGCCGTCGATGGCCATGCGGAACGTGCGTCGCCGCCCGTCGATGAGCACCGTGACGTCGGCCATTCCCTCGGCAGCCGCTGCGCTCTGCACCGATGGCGGCGCAGGTTCCGGAGCAGCGGCAGGCGACGCGGCCTCGGCGCCGTCGGTCGCGGCAGTGAAGCGCTCGACGCGAATCCGCTCGCGCGCAACGCCGAGTTGCGCAAGCGTTGCGCAAACCTCCTCGTCCATGTCGCCGGGCCCGCACACGAAGTACTCCGTGACCGAGGGAGGATCGAAGAACGCTCGGGCGAGTTCGCGCACCTTCGCGCCATCGAGCCGCCCGTTGTAGAGGGCCACCTCCTGCGGCTCGCGGCTCATGACGAAGTGCAGCGCGAGCCGCTCGGGATACTGGTCCTTCAGGGCCTGCAGCGCCTCGAGCCCCATCGTGCGGGCCGCACTGCGGTTGCCGTAGAACACCATCATGGCGCCGCCGGCGGCGAGCACCGCGCGGGTCACCGAAAGCACGGGCGTGATGCCACTGCCGGCGGCGAACGCCACCCGCAGGCCTGCACCGATCGCCGCCGCATGGGGAGTGAAGCTGCCGTTCGGCGGCAGCACCTCGATCCGCGCACCGGACTGAAGCCGCCCGAGCAGCGCAGAGACCCGCCCTTGCGGCTGCAGACGCACCATCAGGCGCAGAGCACCCTCGCCGGGCGCATTCGTGAACGAGTAGGTCCGGCGCAGCGCTTCGCCGTCGGCCTCGAGGCGCAGCACGAGGTGCTGCCCGGCACTGCCGCGGTACTCGGCGGCGAGTTCCGTCGGCACCTCGAGCGTCAGGGCAATGGCCTCCTCGGCCTCGGGCCGCACCTCGGCGACGCGCAGTGAATGAAACTTCAACATATCAGAGACACTTGAAGGTATCGAAGGGTTCGAGGCACTCGCGACAGCGGTAATGGGCCTTGCAGGGCGTGGAGCCGAATTCGCTGATGCGCTCGACCTGATGACTGGCACAGCGCGGACAGGCCACCTGCGCCCCTGCGGGGCGCTCGACGGCGATGCCGAACGCCTCGAGCTTGCGCCGCCCGGACTCACTCAACCACTCGCTCGACCAGGGCGGCCAGAGCACCGTCTCGAGCATGACGTCCGCAAAGCCGTTCTGATCGAGCGTGTCGCGGATCGAGCGCGTAATGACTTCCGTGGCCGGGCACCCCGAATAGGTCGGCGTGATCCCGACGCTCAGCCGCCCGTCCGTCCCGGTACGCACCCGGCGCACGATGCCGAGCTCGACGATGTTCACCACCGGGATCTCCGGATCGGCCACCGACTCGAGCGTGCGCCAGATGCGTCGCTCACGCCCTTTGGCACCCTCGAGGCCAGCGCTCTCTACCATGTCGCCCCCGGATAGGCGCGCGGCACGAACTGCATCTCGGTGAGCAGGTGACCGAGGTGCTCGGAGTGCACGCCGCGCTTGCCGTGCCAGGGATAGTGCTGATGCGGCGGTTTCTGCAGCTTCGCCTCGGCGAGCGCTGCACTGACTCGCATCTCCCAGCGCTCGCGGATCAGCCCGGGCGCAGGTCCGATCCCGCACACCGCCATGCGCGCATCGAGCGCATCGGGTGTCAGCAGCTCATCGGTGAACCGCCACAGCGTCCCGAGCGCCGCTGCGAGGCGGGCGTGGCTCTCGTCGGTGCCGTCACCGAGCCGCACCAGCCAGCCGGCGCTGAAACGCCAATGGTAGCGGCACTCCTTGACGGCCTTGTGGGCGATATCGGCGAGCGCTTCCTCGCGCGAGCCGGTGAGACTCTCGTAGGTCTCGAGTTGCCAGGCATCGAGCAGACACTGGCGCACGATGGTTTCGGCAAAGTCCCCGTTCGGCTGCTCGGCGAGGGACATGTTGCGAAACTGCGGCGCGTCGCGCAAAAACGCGAGCGCGTCCTCGTCGCGGCCGTTGCCCTCGATGCGCCCGGCGAGCGCGAGCAGCAGCCGCGCCTGCCCGATCAGATCGAGCGAAATATTGCCGAGCGCCAGATCCTCCTCCAGCGCCGGACCGTGACCGAGCAGCTCCCCCAGGCGCTGCCCAGCGATGAGGCTGGTGTCGGCGAGGCGCAGCAGGTACTCCACGCGCTCGGCGGTGCTCGCCTGAGCGACGCCCGCCTCGGCTGGCGCGCTCATATGTTCTTCACCTCATCGGGGATGGCATAGAAGGTCGGGTGGCGGTACACCTTGTCGCGCGCCGGCTCGAACAGTGCGTCGGCTTCGCCCGGGTCGGAGGCGACGATCTCGCTCGAGGGCACGACCCAGATGCTCACGCCCTCCTGGCGGCGCGTGTAGGCGTCGCGCGCATGTTCGATCGCCATGCGCGCATCGGCGGCGTGCAGACTCCCGACGTGCTTGTGCTCGAGCCCCGAGCGCGAGCGGATGAACACCTCGTACAGCATCCAGTCTTCGTTCATGGCAGTGTTCTCAACCGGCCTGCGCGGCGTGCGCCGGCGCATGATGTTTCGCGGCGTAGGCGGCGGCCGCCTCGCGCACCCAGCGGCCGTTCTCGTGCGCGGCACGGCGCGCCTCGAGGCGCTCGCGGTTGCACGGGCCCGCGCCCTTCAGGACCGCATGGAACTCGCTCCAGTCGATCTGACCGAACCGATAATGCTGACTCGCCTCGTCCCAGCGTAGATCGGGATCGGGCACGGTGAGCCCGAGGTATTCGGCCTGCGGCACGGTCACGTCGATGAACTTCTGGCGCAGCTCATCGTTGGTGAAACGCTTGATCTTCCAGCGCATCGACTGCGCGGTGTGCACCGAGTTCGCGTCACTGGGCCCGAACATCATCAGCGACGGCCACCACCAGCGGTTCAGCGCATCCTGCGCCATCGCGTGCTGCGCCTCGCTGCCGCGCGCGAGCGTCAGCATCAGCTCGTAGCCCTGGCGCTGGTGGAAGCTCTCCTCCTTGCAGATGCGCACCATGGCGCGCGCGTACGGCCCGTACGAGCAGCGGCACAGCGGCACCTGATTCATGATCGCCGCGCCGTCGACCAGCCAGCCGATCGCCCCGATGTCCGCCCAGGTGAGCGTCGGGTAGTTGAAGATGCTCGAGTATTTGGCCCGCCCCTCGAGCAGCTGCTCGACGAGCGCTCCGCGCGACACCCCGAGGGTCTCCGCCGCGCTGTAGAGATACATCCCGTGCCCGCCCTCGTCCTGCACCTTGGCGATCAGCACTGCCTTGCGCCGCAGC
>JAJZSQ010000181.1 GCA_021849615.1 Pseudomonadota bacterium | reverse complement strand
AGCGCGTTCAGGAGCAGCAGCGCCAGCACCCGGGTGGCGGCAGCGGACATCGATGCCGGTTGCAGCCAGTCGGCCAGGTGCGCAGTGACTGCGGCGATCATGGTGTGAGTCCAATGCCGCGATCGCGCAGCAGCGCGAGCGGCGAGCGGTGGTCGACCTCGATGCCGCACTCGCGCAGCAGCGCGAGCGGCGCTCGATGGTCGATCGGGACCTGCGTGACGCCGAAGCCGGCCGCCTCGAGCCCGCCTTCCATGCGATGGGCGCGCAGGATGCCCTCGATGCGCTCGAGGAACCCGCGCGCGGTGGCGGGACCGGCGAGCGGCAGCAGGATCAGCAGACCTGCGGCGAGCGGTCCGAACGGCTCGCGCCAGTAGAGATCCAGGCCACGACGCGCGGAGTACAATGCGTCGAGCGTTGAGATTTGCGCAGCATCGGTGTGAGCACGCACCACCACCAACGTCGAGCGCACGCCGCTGCGCTCATGCAGGCGCTGCAGCTTGATCAGCTCGTGAGCGAACACGGCCGGGCAGTAGGGCAGTATGTGGCGCAAATCCGCGGTCTGAGCTGCCGCCCAGCTCTCGTCGGCGAAATACTGCAGCATCGCTGCGGCGGCGGTCAGGTTCTCCTCGACGAGGGCGAGCAGCGGCAGGTCGCGCACCACGAGCACGCCGAGCTTCTCGCCCGCGGAGTCGATCAGCGGAAACACCGCGCGGTAATTGCCGCCCTGTTCGAGTTCGACCAACTGATCGATGCTGTGATAGGCGGTCTGCTCGTGCTCGAGCGCATAGCGCAGCAGAGGATCGGTGCGCACGAGGGGCGCAGAGGTGCCGAGTGCGGCGAGCGGCTGATCGGCGAGCCGCCCGGCGCGGTACAGGTGCAACCCGGCGCTCTCGAACCGGCAGTACTGCGCCAGCAGCTGCAGCAGCGCGTTGGCGCCGGTGGCGGAGACGCCGGAGTGCTCCTCGGCGCTGAGTTCACGCAGCGCCTCGAGCGCCCCGCGCAGCGTGACCGGTTGCGCGATCAGCGCCTCCTCGAGACGGTCGTGCGAAAGGCGCGTGACGAAGAACGCGCGGGTCAGCGACTCCAGGCGCTGCTCGGTGTAATCGGTGCGTGCCTGGCCGGCTCTGAGCTGCTCGCGCCAGCGTGAGCGGTATTGTCCGCCGCTCAACGCCGCGAGCGCACCCCCGACCATTTGGATCAGCGGCGGTGCCTCGGCGCTGAGCCCAAGCCGGTGCAAGGCGATGCCGGCGAGGGCCAACACGAGGCTGGCGAGCGCGGCCGGCGCGAGACCGTAGCGCAGCCCGAGCAGCAACGGAATCAGCCACAGCCAGGGATAGGGCGAGGCGGTGAACGGCGTGGTGTGAAACAGCCACAGCGCCACGGCGAGTCCGGCGAGCGGCAGCAGGAGCACCTCCGTCCAGACGAGGAGGCCGTAGCGCTGATCGGTATTCCTGTCCATGCCGGTTCCGCCCCGCGTTCAGGGCAGCAGGCGCTTGAGGAGCCCGGCCAGCGTCCGCGCCGACAGGACGGCCAATCCCTCACGACTGCTGCCACTCGCCGCGGCGACGCCGTTCCAGAGCGTCGTGCCGGTGCGCAGGTCCATCAGGCGCAGCGTGACGCCGACGGCAGGCTGACCGTCGAGGCCGATCTTGTAGTGCCACTCGTCGACGCTGCCGAGGAGCGCGTAGCGGGCGCCGTGGCGGTGGGCCCAGGCGAGCTGTTCGCGCTGGTCCTTGCCCCCTTCGCCGACCGGCAGCGGGCCGCTGTCGCCCGGAGAAGGTGCGAGCAGCACGTGCGTCAGTCCGTGCACGCCGAGCAGCGCCGCCAGCTGCTGTTGGACGCGACCGCCGGCATAGGGTGTGGAGGTGTTGTTGACGGGTGTCAACACGCACCACACTGCCTGGCGATCCGGATGGGGTGAGGCGGAGGCCGCGAGCTGAACGGTGGCGCAGCCGGCGAGGCCGGCTGCGGCGCACAGCAGCAGGATCCAGGGGAGGGTCTTCGATGAGGCTCTCATGGTCAGACTCGTTTATGGTGTGGATGAGAAGTAATGTCGATAGCGCAGCATGACCCCTGCCGTGCGCCCGCTGTGCGTGCCCACGTTGTTCTGCAAAGTCAGGCTCAGCGAGAGGTGATCGGCGCCGAACACGGGTGTGGCGATCCCGGCGTCGAGGTCGTAACCCGGACCGCTGACGCTGTTGGCGCAGAGATCGGCGCTGGCAAATGGCCGCAGCCGTGCGACGAAGGCGTGCCGGTCGCGCAGGTTGAAATGACCGCCGGCACAGGCCTGCACGAAGCTCTGCGGCACGAAGAAGCCCACGGTGGGGCGAAGATCGGTCGGCACCAGGGTGCGCAGCTGGGCGGGCAGATGGGCCGCAGGGGCATAGTGCGCGCCGCTCACCGAGGCCTGCAGCGTGAAGTCCGGCGGTGCAAACCACAGGCGGTAGTCGGCGCCGAGCGAGAAGCGTTGCACCGTGCCGAGCGCTCCACCGCCCTGGGCGCGCAGCTCGCCGGCTTGCACCTGCAGCGCGAGCGCCGTGCGCGGCGTCAATTGTTTGCTCACGAGCGCGCTGAGTCGGTCTTCCAGTGCGCCGACGCTGAGCGCGGCGGTATCGAGGGGGCGGGCGCCGGCAATCGCCGCGAGCGTCGTGTGCATCGAGTCGCTCCAGCGCTGCTGCCAGGTGATGCCGCCGCGCAGCCATCCTGCGAGGTTCCTGCCGGCGCCGAGCTCGAGGATGAGACGGGCGGACCGGCCGGCTTTGCGCCAGGTGAGCAGTGCGGTGCGGCTCAGCGAGGGCGGGGTGCCGAACTGCGTGCGCTCGATGCTGCGCTGATGCGCGCTCTCGAGGCGGATCTCGAGCCGCTCGTGCGAAGTCAGTGCGTGGCGGGCCTTCACGTCGAGGCCTTCCTCGAGCAGACCGCTCTCCTCGAGTGCCTGAGTGTCGACGCCGATGCTGTCGGCCCGGTCGAGCGCGAGCGTGTCGAATTGCCGCTGCAGGCCACGGTCGTCCGGGCTGCGCTCAAGTTCCTGGTAGGTGAGCGTGAGGGCCTGCGAATCCCAGCCGAGAGCCCGCGCGGCCGCCTCCCGGTCAGGGGGAGCGAGCTGCGCGCGATGCCGTTGCAGAAGCGTCCCGAGTGCCGGGCGGTCGTGCGTGCTCAGGGCTTGCGCAAGTCGCGCCCAGGGCGGCGGTGGGCGGCGGCGGAAGGCCCGCAAACCCCACCAGCGCGCCAGCGCGTAGGCGCGCTCGTTCTGCAGCGCCGCCAGCACCGTCAGTCGCGCCTGTCGATGGGTCGGATGGCGGGCGAGCCGCAGGAGGGCCCGCTGTGCCGGATCTCCGGGGGCGAGCACCCCGGCGAGCCGCGCGACGGCGATCTGCCGCCGTTCGCGCCCGTGCGCCGTTCGCGGTGCGCGCCGCTGCGCAAGGGCATCGTACGCACGCCGGCGCAGTGCCCAGGCGGCCTCGGGACGCGCCGATTGCTGCAGCGTGTCGGCATATTCGAGCAACCACTGCGGATCGTGCTTGCGCGCAGGCCACTGTGCTTGCAACCACGGCAGCGCCTGTTCGGGCTGGTGCACCGCGGCGTACGCCGCTGCGAGCGGTGCCCACAACTGCGGTGCGGTTCGGGCCCGGCGGTCCAGACGGTGCAGTGTCGGTGCGATCGGCGCCAGTGCGTGGGTATCGATGAGCAGCCACAGGTAGCCGGCGAGCAGCCGATTGTCTCCGGGACGCTCTTCGAGCGCTTGCTGGTACGCGGCGAGCGCGGCTTGGGAGCGGCCCTCGCCGGCGCGCAGTGCCGCCAGACTCGTCCAGTAGAACGGAGTGTCGGCGAAGGCTGCCCGCTGCCCTGCGCCGAGCAGCGCGAACGCACGCGCCAGCCAGGGCGTGGACGGATGACGGGCGGCGGCGATGCCGAGCAGCGAGAGAAACAGCGTCGGCTCGTGCGTCTGCTGCCAGCCTCGTGCGGCGAGCGCGAACGCTCGTCCCGGATGCCGATACTGCTCGGCGTAGACGACGCGCAGATAGGCTGACACGTCGGCATGGCCCGTGCCGATCAGCACGCGCGCGGCCCGGGCGGCCAGCCGGTAGCGGCCGAGCTGCCAGGCCAGTCCGCTCAGCGTCTGCCAGTAGGCCGTGTCGGCCGGCTGAGCGTGAGGCTCGGCCGAAAGGAGCGCGGCGAGGGCTTGCGGCAGACGGTTCTGGACGTAATCGAGCGTCGCGAGGGCGAGCATGACCTTCGGGCCGGCACCGAAGTGTGTTCGGTAGCGTTGCAACGTCGCGCGCTCACGCGCCGGCTCACCGAGCATGCGGTAGATCACGGCCTGCTCCCAGAGCAGCGCGGCCGAGCGGCGC
>JAJZSQ010000038.1 GCA_021849615.1 Pseudomonadota bacterium | reverse complement strand
CCGCCGGCTGTACTGGGTCTGCCCGAGGTCGGAGTCGAACCGACACGCTTTTAAGGGCGGCGGATTTTCATCCCACTTCGACTTTCGTCGCCTCCGGGGCATGGACCGTCGGAGTTCGTGGGCTGGAGCACGCCTTCACCATAGCCTTGCGGCCTTAGGCGCCCGCCGTCTGCTCTCTACACCTTCCCCGCAGGCTGCGGGGCTTGGCTCGGCATTAGCTCGAAGCTCTCAGGGCCTCTACCGAGTTTGACGGGCTTCACCTCGCGGATTTCTCCGCGAGGGCTCAAGTTGAATGGTCTGAGTCCGCTGCGTCTACCAATTCCGCCACTCGGGCACGAGGGCGGGAGTATACGGGGCCGCGCGCGCGCTGGATACTGGCGGTGAGCCGGTGCGTCGTGCCACCGTGTACCATTCGCGGGTGAATCTCAGCGACTTCTCCTACGACCTGCCGCCCGAGCAGATCGCCCAAACTCCGCTCCCGGATCGCTCCGCCAGCCGCATGCTGGCGCTCGACCGGGACAGCGGTGCCTGGGTGGACGGATCGGTGCGCGATCTTCCCGAGCGGCTCCAGCCCGGGGACCTCATTGTGCTTAACGATACCCGTGTGGTGGCGGCTCGCCTGCACGGTGTGAAGCCGACGGGAGGGCACGTCGAGATGCTGCTCGAGCGGGCCTGCGCGGAGTGCGAAGCACTGGTCCAGCTATGTGCCAGCAAGCCCGTGCGGCCTGGACTTATGATCAGTACAGCCGGCGGCGCGATCGAGGTACTCGAGCGGCAGGACGACCTGTGGCGTGTGCGTGTGCCGGGGCCAGTCCTCGAATTCTTCGATCGCTGGGGCGAGGTGCCACTGCCCCCGTACATTGCGCGAACGGCCGATGCGTCGGACCGGCTGCGCTACCAGAGCGTCTTTGCCCGGGAACCCGGGGCCGTCGCTGCGCCCACCGCCAGCCTGCACTTTGATACTCCCTTGCTCGAGGCCATCGCGGCCCGAGGGGTCGAAACCGCGTTCGTGACGCTGCACGTCGGCGCCGGTACCTTCAAGCCCGTGCGCACCGAGCAGGTCGAGGCACACGTCATGCACTCCGAGCGGGTGAGTGTCGGGGCACGGACTTGCGAGGCGGTGGTCGGGGCCCGTGCCCGCGGGGGGCGGATCGTGGCGGTCGGGACCACGGTCGTGCGGGCGCTGGAATCCGCTGCCCAGCAAAGCGCCGGCCACGGCGGGGCGCTGATCGAGCCCTGGTCCGGGGAGACGCGCCTGTTCATCCGTCCGGGGTTCCAGTTCCGGGTGGTAGAGGCGTTGCTGACGAACTTCCACCTGCCCGAATCGACCCTGCTGATGCTCGTCTGTGCCTTCGCCGGCCGCGACGCGGTGCTCGGTGCCTACCGGCATGCGGTCGAGGCGGGCTACCGATTTTTCAGCTACGGGGACGCGATGTTCCTCGCGCGTGGTCTGGACGGCGCGAAGCCGCGCTGAATCTGACGATCGCACCCCATCCAAATGGTGATCTTGTGAGACCTATGTTCGAATTGCTTGCCACGGACGGCGCTGCGCGCCGCGGGCGGCTGACCCTGGCCCATGGTACGGTCGAGACGCCGGCCTTCATGCCGGTCGGAACCTACGGCACGGTCAAGGCCATGACGCCGGAGGAACTCGAGGGGCTCGGTGCCGAAATCATCCTCGGCAATACTTTCCACCTCATGCTGCGCCCAGGCGTCGAAAACGTCGCCGCGCACGGCGGACTGCACGGCTTCATGCACTGGCGGCGGCCGATCCTCACCGATTCCGGCGGCTTTCAGGTGTTCAGCTTGAAGAGTCTGCGCAAGATCACCGAGGAAGGCGTCAAGTTCCGCTCGCCGATCGACGGCAGCGAAGTACGCCTGCGGCCCGAGGATGCGATGCAGGTGCAGCTCGGGTTGCGCTCGGACATCGCGATGGCCTTCGACGAGTGTACCCCGTATCCGGCGAGCGAGTCCGAGGCACGCCAGTCCATGGAACGCTCGATGCGCTGGGCCGAACGCGGCCATCGGCGCTACTACCGCGACGAGCCACCGGGCGGACTCTTCGGCATCGTGCAGGGCGGCATGTATCCGGCCCTGCGCCTCGCCTCGCTCGAGGCGCTCTCGCGTCTCGATTGGCCGGGCCTCGCGATCGGGGGGCTCGCGGTCGGGGAGCCGGAGGCCGAGCGATTGCGCATTCTCGAGGCGCTCGTGCCGCACATGCCTGCGGATCGGCCGCGCTACCTGATGGGGGTCGGGCGACCGGAGGACATCATCGCGGCGGTGCTGCGAGGCGTGGATATGTTCGATTGCGTCATGCCCACCCGGCATGCCCGCAATGGCCACCTGTTCACCTCCGGGGGTGTGATCAACATCCGCAATGCCGTGCACGAACGCGATACCGGCCCGGTGGATCCCGAGTGCGGTTGCTACACCTGCCGCAATTACTCCCGTGCCTACCTGCGCCACCTGGACCGCTGCAAGGAGATCCTGGGCAGCCGGCTGAACACCATCCACAACCTGGCGTTCTACCTGGGGCTGATGCGCCGTCTGCGCGGGGCCATCGAGGCGGGCCGGCTGGCCGCCTTCTGCACCGAATTTCTCGCCCGGCGGACCCGACCCGACGCTGTGGCATAATGCCGCCCCTTCGCTCCGAGGCCCGCGCTAGAGGCACCGGAGGTGGTCTCGAGGATCTTTTAAATGAATGCATTGATTCCTACGGCCTGGGCCGCTCCGGCCGCCCCGGCAGCTGGTCCGAGTCCGTTGCCCTCGCTGCTGCTGATGGGCGCGGTGATCGTCGGGATGTATTTCCTGCTGATCCGGCCGCAGCAGAAGAAGATGAAGGAGCACCAGACGCTGGTCTCCAAGCTCTCGGCGGGTGACGAGGTGGTCACCAGCGGAGGGCTCCTCGGGCGCATCGTCGAGGTCGGCGAGCATTTCGTCACCCTGGAGATCGCCGAAGGCGTGCAGGTGAAGGTGCAGAAGCACCAAGTCAACGCCCTGATGCCCAAGGGCACCCTGAAAAGCGCGTAAGCCATGCTCGAATACGCCCGTTGGAAGTACATCCTGATCGCGGCCGTCCTGGCCCTCGGTCTGCTGTTCGCGCTGCCGAACGTGTTCGGTCAGGACCCCGCGCTGCAGCTGGCCCACTCGGACCACTCGCCGGTGACGAGCACCGAGACGCACGTCGTGACCTCGTTCCTGCAGCAGCAGAAAATCCCGTTCCGGCGGGCGTATATTCAAAATGGACGCCTGATCGTACGGTTCGCGAACGTACCGGATCAGCTGCGCGGCAGTGATGCCATCGACGGCCAGTTCAAGAAGCAGTACATCTCCGCCAAGACGCTCGTGCCGCGCACTCCGGGGTGGCTGCGCGCCCTGGGGCTGAAGCCGATGCCGCTCGGCCTGGATTTGAGCGGCGGTCTCGACCTGCTGTATCAGGTCGACATCAAGAGTGCGGTGCGCCAGATCCTGCAGACCTACACCCAGGATGCCTCGCGGGCGCTGGCGGATGCGAAGGTGCCGGTGGCCAGCATCGCGGATGTCGCGCTCGACGGCAGCACGTTGCCGAACACGATCCAGATCACGCTCGGACCGAACGCGAACCTCGCTGCCGCGCAGCGCGCGCTGACCGATCCGCTGCGCGGTCTGACCATTACCACGAGCACCGGCTCCGGCGGTGCGGTCATTCAGGCGACGATGCCAGCGGCGAAGATTCTCGCGCGCGAGAACTACGCGATCGAGCAGAACATCTCGATTCTGCGCAACCGCGCCAACCAGCTGGGCGTTTCCGAGCCGAAGGTCGAACGCCAGGGCAACGACCGGATCGACGTGCAGCTGCCGGGCGTGCAGAACATGGCCGAGGTCAAGCACCTGCTCGGTCAGACCGCGACCCTGGAATTCCACCTCAACGACATGGAGAACAACGCGTTCGAGGCGCAGCAGAGCGGCAACGTGCCGCTCGGCGACAAGCTGTACACGAACACCTCGATGGGCATTCCGGTGCTGCTGAAACGCGAGGTGATTGCCACCGGCGATCAGCTCACCAATGCCACGGTGGGCCAGAGCCAGCAAGGACCGGCCGTCAATATCACACTCGACAGCCGGGCCGGCGAGAGCATGCTGCGCACCACCAAGCAGAACGTCGGCAAGCAGATGGGCGTGGTGCTGATCACCAAGCACACCGAGACCCGCGAGGTCGACGGCAAGCAGGTGACGCGGCAGGTGACCACCGAGAAGGTGATCAATGACGCCACCATCGACGGAGTGTTCGCCGATCGCTTCCAGATCACCGGTCTGACGCTCGGGGAGGCGCAGGATCTGGCCATCCTGCTCAGGTCCGGATCGTTCGTCACGCCCATCAGTTTGGTGTCGGAAAACATCATCGGCCCGAGCCTCGGTGCGGCCAATATCCGCATGGGCATGATGGCGCTGATCATCGGCATGGCCGGCGTGCTGCTGTTCATGGCGCTCTATTACAAGATCTTCGGACTGGTGGCCGATGCGGTCCTGGTGGCGAACGTCGTGCTGCTGACGGCATTGCTGTCGATGATGCACGCCTCGCTGTCGCTGCCGGGCATCGCCGGCATCATCCTCACCGTCGGCATCGCGGTCGATGCGAACGTGCTGATTTACGAGCGCGTCCGCGAGGAGCTGCGCAAGGGCGTCACGCCGCAGGCGGCGATCCGTGCCGGATTCGAAAAGGCATTTTCGGCGATCGCCGATTCGAACGTCACCACCGCGATCGCCGGCCTGGTGCTGTGGATCTTCGGTACCGGCGCGATCCGCGGCTTTGCCGTGGTGCTTACGCTCGGCATCGCCACTTCGATGTTCACCTCGCTGATGGGCAGCCGCGCGCTGGTGACGCTCATGTACGGCGGGCGGCGCAAGATCGCCCGGCTGCACATCTAGGGGATTGCACGTGGAATTTTTCAGCCATCAAACCAACTTCCAGTTCATGGCCACACGCAAGGTGTGGTTTGGACTGTCCATCGTGCTGATGATTGCCTCGTTCGTGCTGCTGTTCACGCGCGGCCTGAACCTGGCCATCGATTTCACTGGCGGCGTCACCGTGCAGGCGACGTTCCCGACCTCGGCGGACCTCTCGGCAGTGCGGCAGAAGGTCGCCGCAGCCGGTTTCAAGGACGCGGTGGTCGAATACGTCGGAACGTCACGGACCATCGCCGTGCGCTTGCCGCCGGAGCCGCACCAGACCTCAACGCAGCTGCGGACCCGCATGGAGAACGCGCTGAAGCAAGTCAACGCCGGGGCTGCCGTGCAGTCGCTCTCGGTGGTCGGGCCGCAGGTCGGCTCGCAGTTGGAGAAGAGCGCGGGCTGGGCGCTTGCGTTCACGCTGCTGTTCATCTTCCTGTACATCGCCTGGCGCTTCCACACCTGGAGACTCTCGCTCGGCGCCATTCTCGCGGTGCTGCACGACCCGATCCTGGTGCTCGGGTTCTTCGCCCTCACGCAGATCTCTTTCGATCTGAACGTGGTCGCGGCGGTGCTGGCGGTGATCGGCTATTCGCTGAACGACACCGTGGTGGTGTTCGACCGTATCCGCGAGCGCTTCGAGGGCAACCGGCGGCTCGCGCCGAACGTCGTGCTCGATCAGGCCATCAACCAGACGCTCTCCCGTACCATCATGACCAAGGTGGTGACCTCGATCGTCGTGGTGGCGCTGCTGGTACTCGGCGGCCCGGTGCTGCGCGGCTTCTCGGCCGCACTGCTGATCGGTATCCTCGCCGGCACGTACTCCTCGATCTACATCTCCAGCGCCATCGCGCTCGAGTGCGGCCTGACCGCCGAGCACATCTTCCCGTCCGCCCGCAAGGCGGCCGCGGACGAGCTGCCCTGAGGACGGAGTTTTGGCCGCACATGCACTGTTGAACATCGCGGTCCGCGCCGCGCGCCGCGCCGGCGAGGTGATCGTGCGCAGCATGAACAACCTCGAGTCGCTGACCGTCACGGCGAAGGCGCGCAACGACTTCGTGTCCGAGGTCGATCGGGCCGCCGAGGCGCAGATCGTCGAGGTCATTCGCCGGCATTATCCGCACCACGCCATCCTCGCGGAGGAGAGCGGTGCGCACGGCGATCACGAGGTCCGCTGGATCATCGATCCGCTCGACGGTACGACGAACTTCCTGCATGGCTTTCCGGTGTTCGCCGTGTCGATCGCGTGCGAGCAAAGCGGGCGGCTCGAGCACGCGGTCGTCTACGATCCGATGCGCCAGGAGCTGTTCACCGCCTCGCGCGGCGGTGGGGCGCACCTGGACAACCGGCGCATCCGCGTCAGCAAGCAGCGTACGCTCGAGGGCGCGCTGCTCGGCACGGGCTTCCCGTTCCGCGCCAATGACCGCTACCTCGATGCCTATTTCTCGATGCTCAAGGCGGCCACGCAGGTCGCCGCCGGCATCCGCCGGCCGGGCGCCGCAGCGCTCGACTTGGCGTATGTGGCGGCCGGGCGCATCGATGGGTTCTGGGAGTTCGGACTCGCCCCCTGGGACACGGCGGCCGGCACGTTGCTGGTGCAGGAAGCCGGCGGCCACATCGGCACTCCGGGCGGGGAACCGTACCAGCAGGGCGGGCATGTCGTGGCGGGGAACCCGAAGGTGTATGCGGCGCTTCTTGAGCTGTTTGCGCCTTACATTCCCGAGGAAATGCGCGCGCGCTGAACCGCCTGTTCGGGTCGGCGGGCGGACTCGCAATCCGGGATGTCCTTGTGTACAGTCCCGGAATGATAAGACAGATTTTTGCAACCAAATCGGTCGCCGAAATCGAGGCAGCGGACGCTTCGGACGCCGAGGGGCACCAGCTCAAACGGACCCTCTCGGCCACGGCGCTCACCATGCTCGGTATCGGGGGGATCATCGGTACCGGGATATTCGTGCTCACCGGGGTGGCGGCCGCGCAGTATGCGGGACCGGCGCTGGTGCTGTCGTTCATCATCGCCGGTCTCGGCTGTGCGTTCGCCGGACTGTGTTACGCGGAATTCGCGGCGATGATCCCGGTCTCCGGCAGCGCCTACTCCTACACCTACGCCACGCTCGGCGAGGGCATCGCCTGGTTCATCGGCTGGAATCTGGTGCTCGAGTACCTGTTTGCAGTGGCGACGGTCTCGGTCGGCTGGTCCGGCTACGTGGCGCGCCTGTTGGGGACTTTCGGGGTGCACCTGCCCGATGCGCTATCGCACGCCCCGTTCATGCAGGCCGCGCCGAACAGTTTTTCGGTGATGGCCTCGGGCGCCATTCTCAACGTGCCCGCGGTGCTGATCGTGCTGGCACTGGCGACCGTGTGTTACATCGGCATCAAGCAGTCCGCGGAGTTCAATACCGTCATCGTCACGCTGAAAGTTGCGGTGGTGGTACTGTTCATTGTGCTCGGCATGGGCTTCATCCAGCACGGCAACTGGCATCCGTTCATTCCGGCGCCGACCGGACGGCCGGATCAGTATGGCTGGGGCGGAGTGTTCACCGCCTCGGGCGTCATTTTCTTCGCGTACATCGGCTTCGATGCGATCTCGACGACCGCCCAGGAGGCGAAGAACCCGCAGCGGGACATGCCGATCGGCATTCTGTCCAGCTTGGTCGTCTGCACGTTGCTTTACGTGGCGGTCTCGGCGGTGCTCACCGGCATGGTGCACTACACCAAGCTCAACGTCGCCGCGCCGATCGCGCTGGCGCTTGATACATACCCGCAGCTGCGCTGGTTCAGCGTGCCGGTCGACATCGGCGCCATTCTAGGCATGACCTCGGTGATGCTGGTGATGACCATCGCGCAGGCGCGCATCTTCTATTCCATGGCGCAGGACGGGCTGTTGCCGCCGGTGTTCGGGAAGATCCACGCCAAGTTCCGCACCCCCTCGGTCGGCACCGTCGTCACGGGTGTGACCGCTGCGGTGATCGGCGGGCTGTTCCCGGTCGATCTGCTCGGCGAGCTCGTATCGATCGGCACACTGATGGCGTTCGTCACGGTGTGCATCGGTGTGCTGGTGCTGCGCTACACGCGCCCTGATCTGGAACGCCCGTTCCGCGTGCCGATGCCGTGGTTGACGTGCACGGCCGGGGCGCTAGTCTGCGGATTCATGATCTACAAGCTGCCCGGTAGTACCTGGGTGCGTCTGATCGTGTGGACGGTGATCGGGGCGCTGGTGTATGCGTTCTACGGGTATCGGCACAGCAAGCTGCGCACGCGGGTGGCCGAGCCCGCGCGCTGAGCCATCCGGCATGCGGGGCGCCTGCGGGGAGCGGGCGCTCCGAGCCCGCAGCGGGCACGGCACGTCAGGTCATTGACGATGGATAGCGCGCACATCCGCATTGTGTTGGTCGAGCCGTCCCACCCGGGCAACATCGGCGCGGTGGCGCGCGCGATGAAGAACATGGGGCTCGCGCAACTGGTGCTGGTGAGCCCTCGGCAGTTTCCCGATCCGGAGGCGAGCGCTCGGGCCTCGGGTGCCGATGACGTGCTCGAGCAGGCACGCGTCGTGGCGACTCTGGCCGAGGCACTGGCGGGCTGCGGGTTCGTCGCTGCCACGACCTCGCGCGAACGGGATCAGCATTTCCGCATCGCCGATGTGCGTGATGCGGCGGCACGGCTCGCGCTCGAATCCGTTCGCGGACCGGTGGCGGTGGTGTTCGGGTCCGAGCGGGCGGGGCTCACCAATGAGCAGCTCGAAGCGGCGCATCTGCTGGTGAGCATCCCGGCGAGTCAGGCGTACCCGTCGCTCAATCTCGCCATGGCGGTGCAGATCGTGGTCTACGAGCTGTTCCGCACGCGCGGCGTCACCATCGACCCGGCGCCGGCGGCCGGTCCGCTCGCCGAACCGGCGGATCTGCAACGGCTGTACGCGCATTTCGCCGAGGTGC
Organism: Pseudomonadota bacterium; assembly: GCA_021849615.1. Taxonomy (GTDB): domain Bacteria; phylum Pseudomonadota; class Gammaproteobacteria; order Steroidobacterales; family Steroidobacteraceae; genus 13-2-20CM-66-19. Next base: position 13,921 of record JAJZSQ010000038.1, on the reverse strand, counting down.
TCGAAGAAGTGGATTTCCGTGACCGCACCCAAAGCGGCACGCACCTCATGGCAAGGATTCGCCGCTTTCTGCAGCGTGCCGAGCTGGATCGCAACGAGGTGAACATTCTGCGCGGCTTCCTCACCGCGGTGCAGCGCCGCAGGCGGCGCGCGGGGGAGAACTAGTCTCCCTCGCGGTGCGGTCAAGTTTCGCACGACAGCGCGAGTGCGAATACCCGTCCATTGACCGAATGCAGCATCAGGCGGTAGCGGCCGGCCGGCAGTTGCAACCCGGGGATGGATGGCGGCAGCGTGATGGTGGCGCGGGTGCCGACTTTGGCGGTGATACCCGCATACCCGGCGCCGAAGCGGTTGTAGGGGTAATCGTTGACGAACGCGCTCGGTGGCAGTCCGGCGAGCGCGCGACTGTCCCAGTGCGCCACGATCCGTCCGCCCGGGCCGAGCAGGTCCGCGCGCACCACGTTGGCGGGCTGCGCCGGTGTGCCGGCATCGAGATAGGCGCTGAAGCGCACGCTGCCCGCGGCGCTGAGCCGGCCCGAGGAGAGGCTGATGCGGTGCGCAGCGGGACTCACCGGGCCGCCGTGAAACGGTGTCAGCACCGAACCGCGGTAGTAGTTGTAGGTGAGCACGACGAACAGTGCGGTCACCGTGACGCCGAAAATGCTCCAGCGCTTCGGCCGCTCGAGCGGCCACGGGCCGCTGCCGAACCATTGGAACCAGCCGGCGGCCGCGAGGTTCGGTCGGCGCTTCAGCAGCCAGGCATCGAGCGACCAGGCGCCGCCGCCGGCGAGCAGCAGCGCCACCCCCATGCCGAAATTCGCCGACGCCATGGTCCACTCATCGATGCACGTGGCGCCCTGCCAGCCGAACAGCAGCATCAGCACGGCGCTCAGGCCCATCGTTACGATAGCGGATAGCCGGGTCATGAAGCCGAGCAGCAGAAACAGCCCGAACACCAGCTCGGCGGCGCTGAAGAGAATGACGCCGGCATAGAGCAGTACGAAGTGGTGCAGCAAATAATCCACGACGTGCCCGGTGCCGAGCAGTGCGCTGGGCATCGCCGCCTGGAATTTGTTGGCCATCCAGCTCGTCGCGTGCGGGTCGAGCTTGCCGGGCTCGTAGATGAAGCGCCGGCTGCCACCGCCCCAGTAGATCCAGCCCTGGACGAAGCGCACGGCGAGCAGTGCAAGGCCGAGTTGTCGCCAGAGGCCAGCGGAATCGTCAGCGATGGCGCGCGGCGCGGTCGGTGTGCTCATGGGATGCTCGCGGGGCCGCTTCAGCGGCGCTCGGCGGCGCCGGCTTGAAGCCGTATCGGGCGAAGATGCGCTGCGCGGTGTCCGAGCGCAGGAACTCAAGCCAGGCACGTGCGGCCCGCGGATGCGGCGCACCACGCACTGTGGCGGCGGCGTAGGTCGCCGTCACGTTATCGGCCGCTGCGATGTCGACGTGACTCAGCGGGTGTCCGATCTGCTCCTGGAAGATTGCCTCGGATTTCCACGTGACGCCGGCATCGGCGATGCCCTGCATCAGGAACAGCGGAATCTGGCGATGGTGGATGTGCGTGAGGAGCGTCTGTCCGTCGGCAACTTTGCTGACGTACACCGTGCGGGCGAGCGCCGGGCCGCCGGCGCGCTCGAGCGCTCTGCGGATCTGGCGCGCCACGCCCTCCCAGGCCGGGCTCGGCATCACGAGTTGCACGCCCGGCCGAGGTCGGCGAGGCCTGCGATGTGCGCCGGGTTGCCGGCCGGCACCATGATGGTCAGGGTATTAGTCGCGTACGGGACGGCTGGTGACACGACCCGCCGGGTGGCGATCTGCTCCTGAACTTTCTTCAGTCCCGCCGCATACACATCGGGAGCGACCGTGAAGGTCAGGTTGCCGGAGGTGAACGTCCCGCCGTTCGCCATGGCCTTGATCAGCAGGCCGGGCGGCAGCGTGACGTAGAAGATGCGTCCGCGCAGCCGCGGGTGCCGTGCCGAGAACGCCCGCACCAGCGGGGCCATTGCGACGTAGTAGTTGCCACCGACGAAAATCACGAGCGGCGGGTGATCGAGGTTGCCGTGGAAGTCCGGCATGTCGTCGATTTCCGGTACGGTGAAGCGCAGACCCTGGTGCAGCGCCGGATCGTTCGCGCCTTGCGACCAGGGCGGATACAGCAGTGCAGAACAGCACGGAGCGTGAGGTCATGGGAGTGTGCTGTGCAGGGGGAGGTGCACTGCGAATGGGATCAGGATGGCACGTCCATACATATATCTCAAATGCATCAATATATATTTAGCGATACAAATACTGCATATGCAGGCCGTGCCCCACGCGCCGCCCCCGGTGGAAATGACCTGCGACGGTCTCGCGTGCATCATGCGCACATCCGCAGGGTCGTACTGAATCTGCGGCCCTGATGATCCCTATGGATACCGCTGCACCGATCTACCTCGACTACGCCGCCACGACCCCGCTCGATCCCGCCGTCATCGCGGCCATGACGCAATGCCTCGCGACTGACGGCGGGCGGGGCAACCCTGCCTCGCTGCACGGTTGGGGACGGCGCGCTTCGGCGCGCATCGAGTCCGCACGTGCCGAGGTCGCGGCGCTGATCGGGGCGGCCGCTGAGGACATCGTGTTCACCTCCGGGGCGACCGAGTCGGACAACCTGGCGGTGCTGGGCGCGGCGCGCGCTGCGGCCGACCGCGGGCGTCACCTGGTGAGCACGCGCATCGAGCACAAGGCGGCACTGGATCCGTGCAGACGCCTGCAGAAGGAAGGGTTTGCGGTGACGCTGCTGGCGCCCGATCGCACCGGGCGGATCGATCCGCAGGCGCTCGCCGCGGCACTGCGCCCCGAGACGGTCCTCGTTTCGGTGATGTGGGTCAACAATGAGACGGGCGTGATCCAGGACGTCGAGGCAATCGGCGCGCTGTGCCGCGAACGCGGCATTCTCTTTCACACGGATGCGGCGCAGGCGGTCGGCAAGGTGCCGATGGCGGTGCGCGAGCTGCCGATTGACCTGATGTCCTTTACCGCGCACAAGTTCTACGGTCCGAAAGGGATCGGTGCGCTGTACGTGCGTGCCGGCGTGCGTGCCCGGCTGCAGCCGCTGCTCTATGGCGGGGGACAGGAGCGCGGGCTGCGTCCGGGCACGCTGGCGACGCACCAGATCATCGGCTTCGGTGCCGCCTGCACGCGGGCCCGCGCGGCGCTCGCGCACGAACCGCAGCGGGTGGCCGCATTGCGTGATCGGCTGTGGGCGCAGCTTCAGTCCCTGGGCGGTGTGCACCTCAACGGAGCCGGCGCGCCCCGGGTGGCCGGGCTCCTCAATGTGTCCATTGAAGGCGTGGAGGGCGAGAGCCTGGTCACGGGTCTGCCCGAACTGGCGGTGTCCACTGGGTCGGCGTGCAATTCAGCCTCCGCGGAGCCCTCCTACGTGCTGCGCGCCCTGGGCCGGGACACGGAGCTGGCGCAGAGCTCGTTGCGCTTCAGTCTGGGGCGCTTCTCGCAGCTGGCGGACGTCGAAGCGGCGGCCGCCGCCGTCCGGCGCGAAGTGACGCGCCTGCGTGCGCTGTCCCCGGCTCAGGAACCGCAGCCGCCCGTGTCAGCGGCGCAGCTCGTGGGGGAGGCGGGCGGTCCGGGCCGCGAGGTCTGGATTCGCTTCCGCCTGAGGGTCGAGGCCGGCCGCGTGAGCGAGGCGGCGTACCGTGTGTACGGCTGCCCGCACACGATGGCGGCCGCAGCATGGCTGGCCGAGCAGCTGCCGGGACGGGCGGTGGCGGACGTGGTGCCGGGCACGCCGCAGGAGTGGGCCGCGGCCCTGGGCACACCCGTGGAGAAGCTCGGGCGCCTGCTCACGCTCGAGGATGCGCTTCGGGAATGCCAGCGGCGCGGCGCGGCAGTGTAGAATGAAGGCGCACGGGAGATCGTAACTGCCATGGCCATCTCGCTCACCGAATCCGCCGCCCACCGTATCCAGAGCTTTCTTGCCACCCGCGGGCACGGCATTGGGCTGCGGCTCGGCGTGCGCAAGACCGGCTGCTCGGGCTTCGCTTACGTCGTCAATTATGCCGAGGAGCAGCAGCCCGATGACGTGGTCTTCGAGGATCGCGGCGTGAAGGTCTACGTCGATCCGCAGAGTCTGCCGCTGATCGATGGGACTACGGTGGACTTCGTCAAGCAGGGTCTGAATGAGGCGTTCCGCTTCCGCAATCCGAACGTGCGGGGCGAATGCGGCTGCGGCGAGAGCTTTTCGGTCTGATCCGCGGCGACGGCCGCCGACCGATATCGTAAAAATCTTTTGTAATCCGCCACTTCGGCGGCAGGGCTAAATTGCCTCCTGCCGGTATCACCGGGTAGACTGTCGCGCTCGATGACGGCCTGCCGGCCGCTCCCCGCGCGGGGCGCAGGTCGGGGCCGTCTCCCGTTCAGCATTCACAGTTCCCGAAAGGTCAATCCGCATGGCGCTCGAGCGCACTTTGTCCATCGTCAAGCCCGACGGCGTCGCCCGCAATCTCATCGGCGAGGTGTATCGCCGCTTCGAGACGGCCGGCCTGTCCATCGTCGCCGCCCGCATGCGGCAGCTCTCCGAGCGCGAGGCGGAAGGCTTCTACGCCGTGCACCGCGAGCGGCCCTTCTTCAAGGATCTGGTGCGCTACATGACCTCCGGTCCGGTGATGGTCCAGGTGCTCGAGGGCGAGAACGCCATCGCGCGCCATCGTGAGATCATGGGTGCCACCGATCCGAAGAAGGCCGCACCGGGCACGATCCGCGCCGACCTCGCCGAGAGCATTGAGCGCAACGTCGTGCACGGCTCGGATGCCGCCGACACCGCTGCGCGCGAGATCGGCTATTTTTTCAGCAGCACGGAGCTGCATCCGCGCGGCTGATGCCGCCCTGCCGGCCATGAGCGAGTCCGCCACGACCACGAACCTGCTGGGATTGCCCCGCAGCGAACTTGAGCAGTTCGTGGCGGAACTCGGCAGCAAGCCGTTCCGGGCGCGCCAGCTGATGCAATGGGTCTACAAGCGCGCCGAACCGTCGTTCGAGCGCATGACGGACCTCGCCAAGTCGTTCCGTGCCGAGCTCGCTGCGCGCGCCTGCGTGCAGCCGCCCGAGATCCTCACCGAGCAGCGCTCCTCGGACGGTACGCGCAAGTGGCTGCTGCGGGCCGACGGCAGCCAAGCCTTCGAGATGGTGTACATCCCGGAGCCCGATCGGGCGACGCTGTGCATCTCCTCGCAGGTCGGCTGCGTGCTCGACTGTGCGTTCTGCTCGACCGCGCAGCAAGGGTTCAACCGCAATCTGACCACCGCGGAGATCGTCGGGCAGGTCTGGCTGGCGAACCGGGAGCTGGCCGGGACCGTGGCGGACTTGGCCCGCGAGCGCGCCGTCACCAACGTGGTGCTGATGGGTATGGGCGAACCGCTCGCCAACTTCCGCAACGTGGTGCCGGCCCTCGATATCCTGCTCGATGACTTCGGCTTCGACCTGTCGCGCCGACGGGTGACGCTCTCGACGTCCGGGCTCGTGCCGCAGATCTACAAACTGGCCGAGCACAGCAACGTTGCGCTCGCCGTTTCGCTGCATGCGCCCGATGATGCGCTGCGCAACGAACTGGTGCCGATCAACCGCAAGCATCCGATCGCGGAGCTGCTTGAGGCCTGCTGGCACTACATCGATGAGCGCAACGGGCGCAGCGTGACCTTCGAGTACGTGCTGCTCGCTGGCGTGAACGACTCGCGCGCGCAGGCGCGCGCGCTGGCCGCGCTGCTCGTCGGCCATCCGGCCAAGGTCAATCTCATTCCGTTCAATCCCTTCCCGGGGACGCAGTTTCGGCGCTCCTCGCCCGAGGCGGTGCACGCGTTTCGGGACGAGTTGCTGCGCCGCGGAGTGCTGGCCACCGTACGGCGCACGCGCGGCGATGATATCGATGCGGCCTGCGGCCAGCTCGCCGGCCGCGTCATCGACCGGACCACCGTGCGCCTCGGCAGCCGCACGTTCGCGCTGGCGGTGCAGGCATGAGCGGCGTGCGCACCAGGCGCTGGATCGGCGCGCTCGCCGGATCGCTGGTCGTGGCGCTGCTTGGCGGCTGCGCCAATCCGCAGCAGGTCCGCAACCAGCACCAGGCGGCCGTGTTCAACACCGAGCTCGGCGTGGCCTACATGCAGCGCGGGCAGCTCGCCATCGCTCAGCGCAAGCTCGATCGGGCGCTGCGCGAGAATCCGAACGATCCGAATGTGCACAGCGCCCGGGCGCTGCTGTTCGAGCGTCTCGGTGAGCCGGCGCGGGCCGACCGCGAATATCGTGCCGCGCTCGCACTGGCGCCGCACAACCCGGACTACGAGAACGACTACGCGGTCTACCTGTGCAATGCCGGGCGCACCGAGGCGGGGGTCAAGTATTTCCTCGATGCGGCCCGCAATCCGCTTTACCTGACACCGGCAGACGCCTACAACAACGCCGGAGTGTGTCTGCGCGTTGCACACCACGATCAGCAGGCCGCCAAGATGTTCCGTGCAGCCCTTGCGGTCAGTCCGGGCTTCGAGCAGGCCGCCTGGCAGCTTGCCGATCTCGAGTACAAGCGCGGCCGCTATCCGCAGGCGCACGCGCTCATCAAACAGTTTCTGGCGGCCAACGGCGAAACGCCGGACATGCTGCTGCTGGCGGTCAAGGTGGCGCGTGCACAGGGTGACGCACTCGGTGCGCAGCTCTACGCCCGCCGCCTGCAGCTGGATTTTCCGAACTCGGCCGAGGCGCGCGCGCTGGCCGCTCTTGGACAGAACCCGGGCTGATCACGATGGCCGAAGCACCAGGCGGCGAGCCGCGCCGCGAGGGCGGCAGCGGCATCGGCGCGCGACTGCGCGCCGCGCGGGAGCGCTCCGCGATGAGCCTGGCGCAAGCGGCGCACCGCCTGCACGTGTCCGCCGATGTGCTCGAAGCCCTCGAGGATGAGCAATTCGAACGGCTCGGCGCACCGATCTACGTCAAGAGCTACCTCGGGCGCTACGCCGAACTGCTCGGGGAGTCCGCCGAGGCTTTGCAGGCGCAACTGGCCGGCTCGGCCATGGCCGAGCCGGACCTGACGCGCATCCCGCGCGCAGCCCCGGCGAGCGGCCGGGCAAGTGCGCTACTGGCCGCCGCTGGTATCGGCGTTGCGGTGGTCCTTGCGGTGGGCCTTTCCTGGTGGGGCTGGACGCACCTTTCTCGGCACGCTGTGGCCGTGGTGGGCCACGCCGGCGGGGCCGCAGCGCCACCCGCAACCGCGCCGGCAGCGGCACGACCGCGGCTGCCGGGCACCGCCGCGTCGAGCGTCTCGGCGGCGGCAAGTGCTCCGGCGTCGGCGCCGGCAGCCGCGTCGGCGGCATCGAGTGCTCCGAGGAGTGCCTCGGGGATGCGAATTTCGCTGCAGTTTTCGGCGGCCAGCTGGGTGAGCGTCACCGATGCGACGGGCCACAGCCTGTACCGCGGGTTGGTGCTGCCCGGAACGCTGGAGTCATTCAGCGGCCCGGGGCCGCTGCACGTGGTGCTCGGCTACGCCAATGGTGTCGCTTTGAAGGTCAACGGTCGTGCCGTGCCGCTGGCGCCCTACGTCGGCCGGGATCACGCGGTGTCGGTTGCCGTGGCCGCTGACGGTGAGGTCTCGCCCGTGCCGCGGCACGCCGGTCATGCTGGAGGATGAGTTGAGCGATCAGATACAACCGGTCCGTGGAATGAACGATGTGCTGCCGGCCGAACTCGGCTCATGGCAGACCATCGAGACGGCGGCGCGGGAGGTGCTCGGAGCGTACGGCTTCCAGGAAATCCGCGTGCCGCTCGTGGAGCGGACCGAGCTGTTCAAGCGAGCCATTGGCGAGTACACGGATGTGGTCGAGAAGGAGATGTACACCTTCGTCGATCAAGGCGGTGAGAGCCTGACGCTGCGTCCCGAGGGTACCGCCGGCGTGATGCGCGCGCTCATCTCCAACGGCCTGCTGCGCGGCCAGCGGCACAAGCTCTGGTGCGCCGGCGCGATGTTCCGGCACGAGCGGCCGCAGAAGGGCCGCTACCGCCAATTTCACCAGGTGAGCGTCGAGGCCGTCGGCTTCAACGGGCCAGACGTGGACGTGGAGCTGATTGCGCTCGCGGCGCGCTTGTGGCGCCGCCTCGGCATCTCGCGTGTGCGCCTCGAGATCAATTCGCTCGGTACGCCGGAGTCGCGGCGTGCCTACCGTGAGAAGCTGGTCGAGTACCTGCAGGCCCATTACGCGCAGCTCGATGAGGACAGCCGGCGTCGGCTGCAGGGCAATCCGCTGCGGGTGCTCGATAGCAAGAATCCCGAGATGCGTGCGCTGATCGAAGCCGCGCCGGTGCTGACCGACCACCTCGACCCGCAGTCCCAGGCGCACTTCCAGGCGCTCTGCGCCGGACTCGAGGCGCTCGGCATTCCCTTTCGGATCAATCCGCGCCTGGTGCGCGGTCTGGATTACTACAGCCGCACGGTCTTCGAGTGGATTACCGACGCCCTCGGGGCCCAGGATGCCGTATGCTCGGGGGGGCGCTACGACGGCCTGATCGGCCAGCTCGGCGGTGAGGCCACACCGGGCATCGGTTTTGCCATGGGCATCGAGCGGCTGGTTGCGCTGATGAACCTGGAGGGTGCGCCAGCGCCGCTGCCGAGCGCCGATGTCTACATCGTCGTCAACGGCGAGCGGGCTGCTGCCTTCGGCCTGGAACTGGCCGAGCGGCTGCGCGATGCGCTGCCCGGCCGGCGCTTCGAGCTGAATCTCGGGGGCGGCAACTTCAAGGCGCAGTTCCGCCGCGCCGACCGCAGTGGGGCGGCGCTCGCGCTGATCCTGGGCGATGACGAGCTGGCGCGCGGCGTCGCCGCGTTGAAACCTTTGCGCCGGGAAGCCGGTCAGAGCGACAGTCCGCTGCCCGATCTGGCCGCGGCGATCGAAACGGCTCTGGCCGCTGCCGCAGAGCAGACCTGAATTCGAGGAGGGGTCGTGGACAGCTATCTTGATGAACGTGAGAAGTGGGAAGCGCTGCTCGCTTGGCTGCGGGCCAACGGTCCGGCGATGCTCACCGGTGTGGCGATCGCTGCGCTGGCGCTCGGCGGCTACCGCTGGTGGCAGGGCCGGGTGAACGGGCGCGATCTGAGCGCCAGTGCGCTCTACGCGCAGATGGAGAGCGACTTCGCCACCGGACAGCAGGCAGCCGCGTTCGCCGCGGCCGGACGCCTGGAGCGTCACTACGGTGCGACTCCGTATGCTGATCAGGCGCGGCTCGCCTCCGCCGGGGCGTTCGTCGACACCGGCCACCTGAGCCGTGCGGCCGGGGAACTCTCGGCGGTGATCAGTCACCCGCACGATGCGCTCCTCGGGCTGATCGCGCGGCTGCGTCTGGCGCGAGTGCAGATCGCGCTGCACCAGCCGCAGCTGGCGCTCACCACGCTCGGCGGCGTCGATCCGGGCGCGTTCGCGCCCCGCTATGCGGTCGTGCGCGGGGATGCGTATCAGGCCCTGGGCGACAAGAGCGCCGCGCTCGCCCAGTACCGGCTGGCCCGCGCCAGCGATCCAGGCGGAGAGACCAACCATCAGCTCCTGGCGCTGGAGATTTCTGAACTCGCCGCGAACCTGCCCGCCCCGTCGGCCGGGCAGAGCGCTGCGCCCGCGGCCGCCGCGGGCGCCCGCAAGTGATGCCGGCCGAAACGATGTCGAGCAGGATGAGACGTTTGCAAAACCATACCCCCCGTTCGATGCGCTTCTGGGCCGCGGCACTCGCCGCGACCTGGCTGCTGGCCGCCTGCTCGCACAAACAGGTCGATCAGCCCGCCAAACTCGCCCCCATCAAATCGACGCTGCGCGTGCGCGAGATCTGGAGCGCCTCGGTCGGCGGCTTCCATCTGATCAATTTCTGGGGATTCGGCAACTCCAAGACCCGCGCGCTGCTGCTCGGCCTGCGTCTGGTCGTGCAGGACAACCGGCTGTTTGCCTCCGGTCATGACGGGGAGGTGGCTGCGTTCGACCCGCGCAACGGCCATGAGCTCTGGCACACCGATACCCATCTGCCGCTCGGCGGCGGGCCAGCGGTGCTCGGCAAGCTGCTGGTGGTCGGTGCCACCGACGGTCAGGTCATCGCCCTGAATGCCGACAACGGCAAGACGCTGTGGAAAGTGCGGCTGCCCGATGCGGTGATCTCCTCCCCGGGGCTCTCGCCCACTCTGGTCGCGGTACGCACCATCGACGGGGCGCTGCATGCGCTGTCGACCCGCGACGGCCATGAGCTGTGGGAGACCCAGCAGCACATGCCCTCACTCGCCCTGCGCGGTGCGGCCATTCCGGTGATCGCCCACCACATGGTGATCAGCGGTTTCGCCAACGGCAAGGTGCTGGCCGTGAACACCACCGACGGTTCGCAGGTCTGGCTCGCGACGGTGTCTCAGCCCACCGGGCGCACCGCCATCGAGCGGCTCGCCGACGTGCATGGGGCGGTGATCGTGTCCGGCAAGGACGTGTACACCGTGGGTTACCACGGAACGGTCGACATGCTGGCGCTGGCGAGCGGGCAGCCCTGGTGGAGCCACAAGGCCTCGAGCTTCCGCGGTCTGGCGCTCGGTGCGCATGCGGTGTACGTGTCGGACGCTGACGGCGCGGTCGTGGCACTGAACCGCAAGAATGGCGCGGTGATCTGGCGTCAGCCGGCGCTGCGCTATCGTGCCGTGACGCAGCCAGCAGTGAGCCCGGATGGGGTGGTCGTCGCAGACTATCAGGGTTACGTGCATTGGTTGAACAAGCGCACGGGGGCTTTCGAGGCGCGCGCTGAGACGGGCGGGATCCGAGTCTCGAACCCGCCCGTGGTGATCGGCAACGAGGTCGTGGTGATCAACGACGTCGGCCACATCACCGCGTTCCGCGTCTCGCCGCGGCACTGATCGAACGGACGCAGCAGCATGCTGCCCATCGTCGCACTGGTCGGTCGGCCGAACGTCGGCAAGTCCACCCTGTTCAACGTGCTCACCGGCACGCGCGATGCCATTGTCGCGGACGTCCCGGGGCTTACCCGGGACCGCCAGTACGGCTTCGGTCGCGTCGGGCCCATGCCCTGTGTGGTGGTCGACACCGGTGGGCTGGTGGAGAACCCGAGCGGCCTCGAGACGCAGATGCGCGAGCAGACCGAACGCGCCGTGGCCGAGGCGGATCGGCTGGTGTTCGTACTCGACGCGCGCAGCGGTTTGACGCCCCAGGATTATTTCGTGGCGCGAGAGCTGCGCCGCTGCGGCAAGCCGGTGACGCTGGCGCTGAACAAGGCCGAGGGCCTCGATGCGCAGATCGCGGGCGCGGAGTTCCATGCGCTCGGCTTCGGCGAGCCGCTCGGCATTTCCGCGAGCCACAGCCAGGGGTGCGAGGCGCTGATGGCGGCGGCCCTGGAGGGCCTGGAGCCGAGCGCGGATGTCGAGCCCGAAGACCGCGATGCGGTGCGAATCGCGGTCATCGGCCGACCCAATGTCGGCAAGTCCACCCTGGTCAACCGGTTGATCGGCGAGGAGCGTGTCATTGCGAGCGATCAGCCCGGCACCACCCGCGACAGCATTCTCGTGCCGTTCGAGCGTGACGGGCGGCGTTTCCTGCTGATCGATACGGCAGGCGTGCGGCGACGGGCGCGGGTGGAGGACGCCATCGAGCGCGCCAGCGTCGCCAAGACGCTGCAGGCGATAGACGAGGCGAATGTGGTGATCCTCGTGCTCGATGCCCACGATACCGTGGCGGAGCAGGATGCAAGCGTGCTCGGCATCGCGCTTGAGCGCGGTCGGGCGCTGCTCCTGGCGGTCAACAAGTGGGATGGCATCGAACCGGAGCAGCGCGAAGAGATTCACCGGCAGCTCGCCCTGAAACTCGACTTCGTGCCGTTTGCTCCGATGCATTTCATCTCGGCGCGTCACGGCACGGGCGTTGGCGAACTGGTGCACTCGACCGTGCGAGCGTACGACGCGGCCATGCGCGAGATGCCGACTCGTGAGCTGACCCGTACGCTGGAGCGCGCCATGACGGCTCACCAGCCGCCGCTGGTGCACGGCCGGCGCATCAAGCTGCGCTATGCCCATCAGGGCGGGCGCAACCCTCCGCGCGTGGTCATTCACGGCAATCAGACCGCATCGGTGCCGAACGCGTACACGCGCTACCTCACCAACGTCTTTCGCAAGCAGTTCGATCTCTACGCCACGCCCGTGGCCATCGAATACCGCACCGACCAGAACCCGTACGACAAGCCCGGTAAGGTCAAGCGGGTGGCGCCGGGAGCCCGGCGCGGCCGCTCAAGCACCGCGCGCACCTCGCGCCGCTGAGCTGGGCCGCCGCCTCAGAAGGCGTTGCGCCCGGTGAGCGCGCGTCCGACGGAGAGCTGGTGGATGGTTTCGGTGCCCTCGTAGGTGATGACGCTCTCGAGGTTGAGCATGTGGCGGATGGGGGCGTACTCGGCGCTGATGCCGGCGCCGCCGAGGAGGTCTCTGCAGTCGCGGGCGATGTCCAGTGCGGCGCGGCAGTTGTTCCACTTGGCGAGGGAGACCTGGACGGGCTCGAGGGTGCCGAGTTCTTTGAGGTGCGCGAGCTGCAGGGCGAGCATTTGCGCGGTGGTGATTTTGCGGGCCATTTCTGCGAGGCGGACCTGGACGGCCTGATTGAGCGCGAGGGAGCGGCCGAAGAGGGTTCGGGAGGCGCAGTACTCGAGCAGCTGGGCGAGGCAGGCCTGAGCGGCGCCGATGACGCCCCAGGCGATGCCGTAGCGGGCCTGGGTGAGGCAGGAGAGGGGTCCTTTGAGGCCGATGACGCCCGGCAGGACGTTCTCCTCGGGGACCAGGACGTCATCGAGGAACAGCGCGGAGGTGATGGAGGCGCGCAGGGAGAATTTGCGCTCGATGAGCTGAGCGGAGAAGCCGCGGGTGCCTTTGTCGATGAGGAAGCCGCGGATGCCGTCATCGGTCTGAGCCCAGACGAGGGCGAGGTCGGCGATCGAGCCGTTGGTGATCCACATTTTCGAGCCGTTGAGGACCCAGTCGCGGCCGCGCTGGCGGGCGTGGGTCTTCATATTGGCGGGGTCTGAGCCGCCGTGCGGTTCGGTGAGGCCGAAGCAGCCGATGAGCTCCCCGCGGGCCATGGGGGGGAGGTATTTGAGCTTTTGGGCCTCGGAGCCGTAGGCGTGGATGGGGAACATGCACAGGGAGGACTGCACGGAGACGAAGCTGCGGATGCCGGAGTCGCCGCGCTCGAGTTCCTGGCAGATCAGGCCGTAGCAGCGGGCGTTGAGGCCGGCGCAGCCGTAGCCCTCGAGGGAGGAGCCGAGCAGGCCCAGGGCGGCGAGTTCCGGGACGAGTTCGCGCGGGAAGCGATGCTCCTCGAAGCACTCGCGGATGATCGGCAGGACGCGCTCATCGACGAGCCGCCGCACCGAATCCTGCACCATGCGCTCCTCTTCGGTGAGCGTGCTGCGCAGCGCGAACAGATCAAGGGGGTCGAGGCTGGGGTTTGGCAAAGCAATCCACTCCCGGTAAAACCATGCGGGTCTGCGGCGCATCCGCCGGCGAGGCGAGTGCGGGGCGCGATGATACCCTACTCGGCGGTAGGGTATGACGACGCGGGAATCTAGGTGCCGAGTCTTGCCTTAAAATTTTAAAAATCAATGACTTATAAACATTTTGCGACTTCTCCAAGCGGCGATCGAGTCTCGTGCCGGCGCGGCGGGGCGGGGCAGGTGACCGGGGGATGGCGATGACGGGCCAGACCCGGATCGGCGCCGATGGCCGGCGGCGCTGCGGCTGGTGCGCCGTGACCCCCGAGTACACCGCCTACCACGATACCGAGTGGGGCTTCCCGGTGCTCGAGGATCGGCGGCTGTTCGAGAAGCTCAGTCTCGAAGGATTCCAGGCGGGCTTGAGCTGGCGGACCATCCTCGCCAAGCGT
>JAJZSQ010000037.1 GCA_021849615.1 Pseudomonadota bacterium | reverse complement strand
TCAGAAAAACCAGTGCTTTCAATGTCGATCTGATCATCACTCGTGAATCTGCGCATCAGGCGTTCTCTGGGTGTTTGCAATAAACACGGGCTGAGTGTTGAACAACAACAATGATGCTCGTCCTGTTCGAACGGAAATAACAAACGAGGAGTCACTCCATGCAAAGGTCGCGTTTATGGTCTTTCGCGCTGGCCGCGGCGGCCGGAACGATTGCGACAGTGCTCGCCTGCTCACCGGTCCAGGCCGCCGAGCAGGCGCTGCATCTGACGGTCGATCTGTCAGGCGCTGTGCCCATCGTGGTTGCACAGGCGCATCAGGGCGTTCCGCATTTGTTGTACGCCAACACGACGGCGGGTCAGATCTCGCAGATCGCACAGCGGTTCGAGATGCGCGGGGGCGGCGCGGGGGATTCGTTCGGCGACTGGAACGACAACAAGAGCACCCGCTACCCCGGGACTCTCGAGTACCACGGTGGGCACACGGTTCAGTCGGCCACCGAGTACATGATCTACATCAATACGACCACCAACGGGTCATGCAACTCCATTGCCTCGTGCTGGGGCGATCCGGCCGGCTTCCTGCACGATCTCGGTCGTAGCCGGATGATCCACATCACCGACCAATATGTTCACGCCTATGACGGCGACCGGTACCGCGTGTATCCGAAGCCCATCATGCTGACCCTGACCGGTCTGAAGCCCGGCACGGCGCTGATGGACTCCCAGATCCAGGAAATCGTCTACGAGGTGACGACTGGATTCGGACTGCCGACCGGCTTTCACGCCATCTATAATGTCTTCCTGCCGCCGGGCCAGGATGAGTGCCAGGTCGCCGGGACGTGCTACTCGCCCGATGTTCCGGCCGAATTCAAATACTGCGCGTACCACAATGCATCGCAGTTTCCGAACTCGGCGCTGGCGATCTACACGGTCGAGCCCTACCAGGACGTGAGCGGCTGCTCGGTGCGGCCGAACACCGGTAATGGTCAGCTGGTGGACTCCACGGACTCCGTGCTCTCGCACGAGACGTTCGAGACCATCACCGACCCGAATACCGTCGGCAATCCCCCGGGTTACTGGCCGACCGGCTGGTGGAACGAGGAGTCCAACGGCCTGTTCGGCCAGGAGATCGGTGACGAGTGCAGCTTCCTCGCCATCAATCCCCCGCCGCCGGCGGTGCCGGGTCCGACGTCGACCGTGTACTTCGACCCGAGTCGGGTCAATCTGAACGGTCATGCGTACTGGATCCAGCCGGAGTACAACAACGCCGCGCATGCCTGCACTACGTATCCCAGCGGTGGGGACGGCTGGGGCAACGGCTGAGCCGTACTTCCCGGTCACCTGACGAGCGCGTCTTCGGCTGAGTCCTGAGGCGAGCTCGCACGGCGGGTGATGATGACTTCTCGCGGGCGGGGTCCTTGCGGCCCTGCCCGCGAGCGCTTTGGAGAACGGGTGTGGGGCGCAGCGCCGCGGCGACTGCGGCAGGAGCGGGGGCGTGCCGCTTCAGTGGGCGCCGAGCGCCAGCGGCGTTCGCAATGGGAATGCGCTGCGCAGCCCCTCGAGCGCTCCGGCCGCAACCGGGGGCAGCGCTTCGAGTTGCGGGCGGGCGAAATAAAAGCCCTGCAGCAGATGAATGCCCAGATCGCGCAGACACAGCGCCTCATCGCGCGACTCGATGCCCTCGGCAATCACCGTGATGCCGAGCTGTGCGCACATCTGCGCGATGGAACGGGTGATGGTCCTGCGCACCCGGTCAGTGTGGATCTCGCGCGTCAACGCCATGTCGATCTTGACGATGTCGGGCTGAAACTGCGCCAGCAGGTTCAAGCCGGAATGGCCGGCGCCGAAATCATCGATCGCGGTGCGCATGCCGTGGCGCTTGTACTCATTGAAAATGGCCATGAGATGCTTCGCATCCCGCGAGCGCTCGTCCTCGGTCACCTCGAACACGATCTGCGTCACTGGGAAGCCGGTGCGGGCGGCGGCCTCGAGCGTGGCGCGGATGCAGGCGGCCGGCTGGTAAACGGCATTGGGCAGGAAGTTGATGTTGAGCAGGCTGCGCATGCCGAGTTCGGCGGCGAGGCTGATGGCCTTGACACGGCAGGCCTGATCGAACGCATAGCGGTTCTCGTCGGTGATCTGGCCGAGTACGTCGTATGCGGAGCCGCCGCCGACAGGACGCACTAGCGCTTCGTGCGCATAGATGGCGCCGGAGTCGCTGTCGAGAATGGGCTGGAAAGCCATGGTGAACTCGGGCGCAATGCCCGGTTCGCGGCAGGCGCGGCAACCGACGGATGTGCGGGGACTCAAAGACATGCAGGCATCCTGCGGGACGGATCTATCGAGGTTATCGGCCGCGGTGATCGAATGCTTGAGGGGTCGTCCTGCGCACCAGTCATTTGCCGAAGGCCAGACCGAGACCGATGTCTGCCTGCGCGGTCGCTTCGCACTGCAGGAGCGCCACCGGCGTCATGCCGCACAGGCTCGCGATCAGCGTCTCGGGGAGCATCTCGATTCGGGAGTTCAGCGCGCTCGCCGCCTCGTTGTAGCGGGTGTGGGCGGCCGCGATCGCCTGCTCGTGCGCCTGGATGCGAAACCGCAGGGCGCGCACCACGGCCTCGGCATGCCCGTGACGCTGGCGGGCGGCGGCCGGGTACACGGGCGCAAGCGCGCGGCGCAGCGCCTCTTCGGTGTCGTTCACGGCAGACACGTCGCGCCGTTGACGTGCATCCTGCAGGGCTTCTCGTGCGCGCAGCACCCGCTCGATCAAGTCCCCGTCACATGCGCCGTCCTGCCGGCACAGCTCGAGGAGCTTCAGCAGATCTCCGTCGCGCCGGTCCCAGGCAAAATCCAGATGCAACCAGACGCGGGCCAGCCGTCGCCGCGCGCGCCGCAGACCGCTGTAGAGCACGGCGGCGTATCCGACGAGCAGCAGTGCCATGGTGGCGAAGACGGTGATGTCGATCATGGGTCGAACCCGGGGCAGCCCTTGGTTGCCTAGCCCGATGTCCGGCCAGTCTTACGGCGTGCGCGCCGGATTTGCCAGCGTTGCCGGCCCGAACTGTGCGCGCGCTAACATTTTCCCGCTCTCTGAGGAGCGTTGCGCGGGCGCGGCGGCCTGGTTTAAAAGGCCAGAGCGCACTGCAGCGCAGTCCGGGCCGGCGGAGATCCCCCATGAAACCTTATGTCATCTGTCACATGGTCGCGAGCCTCGATGGGCGCATTCTGCACAGCCGCTGGCGCCCCGAAACCCGCGATGGCGGGACGTTGTTCGAGCGCCTGCACGAGCGCCTGGCGGGGGACGCGTGGCTCATCGGACGGGTGACCGGACAGGAGTTCGCCAAGGCGGGCGCGTACCCGGCGCGCAGCGAACAGGTCTATGCGCGCGAGCCCTGGCTGCCCCGGCGGCAGGCGCCGGCGTTTGGAGTCGTGCTCGACGTGCACGGTAAGATCGCCTGGGGACGGGCCAACATCGGTGGCGATCCGATCGTGGTGGTGCTCGGCTCTGCAGTGTCCGATGCGCACCTCGAAGGGCTGCGACGCGACGGGGTGTCGTATTTCTTCGGTGGAGAGCGCACGCTCGATCTGTCCGCAGTGCTTCAGTTCCTGTTTCAAGAGCTCGGGATCCGGCGGCTGCTGATCGAGGGCGGCGGGCACGTCAACGGCGCATTCCTGCGCGCCGGGTTGATCGATGAGATCAGCCTCGCGGTGTGCCCCGCGGTCGACGGGGCCCAGGGGGCCCCGAGCGTGTTCGATTCAGTCGCGGACGAATCCGGGCGTCGTGCCCCGCTCACGGGGATGCAGCTCTCGAGCTGCGAGGTGCTTGACGGGGGCGCCGTCTGGCTGCGCTACCGGCTGGAGAATGCCCCGCGGCCCTGAGGGATGCCGCCGGGGCCGGCGCAGAGGCTCTCCCGGGGAGTCTGCGCCGGCCCGGGCATCACGGTGAATCTCAGCTGCGGTGGCCGGGCGCACGCGCCTGCTGCTGCACCAGGGCGCTGGCCGCGTTCGCCTCCAGGATCCACGTGGCCGCGGCATCGACCGTGTACTCATCCTCGTACCAGAGAAAGCCGAAGTTCGTGATGCACTCGGGGAAATCCGGCTTGATGATGACGTAACCGGGGATCATGCCGCCCGGGATGAACGTGTTGTCGGCGCGGTTGTTGCCGTAGGCCTTGAGTTTCGAGGCCGTTCCGATCGCCGAGATGTACGAGACGCTGGAGGCCGGGTGGGTGCCGAGCAGGTAGTTGGCGGCCCGCAGCGTGTACTCGGGGCCGACCAGGTGTGGGTAGGCCTCGTGCAGGAAGTACATCGCGACCCCGAATTCCGCGACCTGCGAGGAGTCCCCCCAGGCCCCGAGCGAGGGCGGAACGCCGAAGGGCGTCGCGGCGAGTCTGCGATTCATCTGCGGCAGGTATGCCTCAACGGCGGTGCGCAGCTGCCGGCGCTCGGCGCGGTTCAGGTACTGGCGCGCCTGGACGGCTTCCCAGCCGCCCGCCCCGATGTGGCTGAGCATCGCCGGCAGCATGGCCCTGAGCCTGGCTTCGTAAGGCGCTGCGCCATGGGTGGCGAGGGTCAACTCCAGAGTGGCGGTCCATTGGGGCGATCCCATGGCTCGCTCTCGAAAGCCGCCCGAACCCTCGTGGTCGGGGCGCAAATGCGCCTGATCGGTTTGAGATCGCGCCAGCGACCACATCCGCTTCGCGGCGGTGAGACAGCGCTTGGCCAACGGGTCGTTCCAGCCGTGCAGGGCGCGAGAGGCGGCCGCGAGGGCGGCTGAGGCGCCGTATTCCATGTCCGGGGAGGTCATGGTCCAGGCCCAGCGGTCATCCGGGGTACCCGACCGGTCGCCTTTGATCTGACCCGGGGCGAGCTTCGGATCGTACAGTCGCCCATCGGTCTGCGAGGCGGCATCACCGACGAAGGTGTAGCCGAGCAGGTACGGGGATTGAATGCCGGTAAACGGGTGACCCACCGCATGAATCTGGGCGAGGGTCTGCAGCACGCCGTGCTCGATCTGCTCGAGGATGTCCGGCACGCCATCGGGCCGATGCATGACGACCGAGCGGGTCTGCTCGTTCACCGTCAGCTCGTCCCAGCGGGGGTGGAATGTGCTGTACGTGGTGGCGAGGTTGATGATGGTGCCGTACTGACCGAAGGCGTCATTGTCGAAATCGCCCGCGTCGAACCAGCCGCCGACGTTCAGCCCCGCAATGTGCTCGCCCGGCTTGTAGGGCGATTCGATGTTCGGGCCCATCCAGTAGCCGTCGAAATGGGTCAGGTTCGGCGGCGCCTGACGCGCATCGTCGAGGTGGGCCACGCCGTGCCACATGTGGTAGGCGTCGCGCACCGAAACGTGATCCATCTGCTCGGCGAGGAAACCATCGAGTGAAGTCTGCCAGGTGTTGGCGTACACGTTTTTCGCGATCGGGAAGACATCACTGCGCACACCGGCGTAGCGGATGACGTACAGGCCGGGCCGCGTGACCGAGGAGAAATTGAACTTCGCGTAGCGGTAGCGCAGCCAGCGCACCGGATGAGACAGCCGGCCACGGTAGGCGAGGTGATATGCGCCGTCGGCACCGAGGCGCAGCAGCTCGGCGCGCTTCGGCCCCTTGAACCGGCGGTCGAGCTCGATGACGGCCACTTTGCGCAGCGCCGCGGCGTAGCCGGCCTGGCTGTGCGCGATCATCGGCGGGCGGATCCAGTGCGGCAGATTGCTCGGGTGGATGTGCCACACGAGCGCATCGTGGGTCTTGCCCGCGGGAATCAGTGTGCGCACCACGAACCAGCCGTTCTGCGCTTCGTCGCGCCCGTCATAGAGCATCAGCGGACCGCTCTCGGAGCGGATGCTGAGCCGATCGAGCGCATCGTTCACGGCCAGCGTCAGGTGTCGGCCCTGCGCGAACGGCAGCGGCTCGGTCCAGCCGAGCGCGTGGTGCCATTGGCGTACGTACCAGGGCTCGCCGGGAACGCCGAGCTTCCCGGGCGCGCTGATCATGCGGTCCTCGGGGTAGCGCGGCAGCACCCCGAAGACCTTGCCGTCGATGGCATAGGCCTTGTCCATGTAGATCGAGGGGAGAAACTCCAGATTGAACCCGGCGCGCCCGATCAGCGCCTTCGGCAGCGGCTTGTCGAGGTCGACGCTGACGCGCACGCCGCCCGGTTCGGCCGACACCACGACCTTGTAGTGCAGGTGATAGGCGGGGTAGTCCAGGTGCGCGCTCAGCCGCTCCTGCGCGCGGTCGGCGTGCCTGCGAATCAAATGCGGAATCGCATCCCACTGCTGGGGCGTGGGCAACAGGCGCACGCTGCCGTTGGTGGCGATGCGGTGACCGTGCAGGATGATCTGCAGGGCGGCGTCCTTCTGGTCGAAGAAGATCGGGCTGTAATTGTCGTCGTACAGCATGAAGCTCACGCCCGGGGCGCGCAGGTAGCCGCTGCGGGTCACTTTGAGGGCCAGCGGGTGCGCAGAGGCGGCGAGGGCGCACAACGGGGCGGCGAGCACGGTGGCTGCCAGAAGGGTTCGCAATCGGCGATGCATGGCGCGGCTCCAGTGGTGTACGGATGGCGCTCGGCGCTTCATGCTCACGAGCTGGGGCGTCACCATACGATGATAGCGGTATCAGTCGCAAGATCGGACCGACTGAGACGCGGTGATCAGTGTCGATGGTGCGGTGACCTGGCTTGCGATCGGTGCACGGATTCCGCTCTGAGAATAGTGAGTAAGCCATTATAAATAATGGCTTACGCTCTGATTCTTGTGCACTGCGGCAGGTGCGCGACGCCGCCGCAATCCGGCACGGGTGTTGGCACCCTGAGGCAGACAAACAGAGAGCGCTATCAGATCGACCGGACTGCGCACCCGATTGACAGGTCAGGGGCCGGGCGGTCAACTGCGGCCTCGCGCAGTGCGAGAGCCCCTCCATGACGATCCTGATATCGGGACCTGCGATCGCTGCATACGGATTTCCCGGCAACCACCCCTTCGGGGTGGATCGGCACGATGCATTCCTGCGCGCGCTGGAACGCTCGGCCTGTTGGCCCGGGCTGACTCGCGCCGCCCCGCGTGCCGCGACCCGCGCGGAGCTGGAGTATTTCCACACGGCGGAATATCTCGAGCGGGTGGCCGAAGCGTCCCGTGGCGGGCAGGGGTTCCTCGACGACGGCGACACCCCGGCGTTTCCGGGGGTGTACGAAGTGGCGGCCAACGTGGTCGGTGCCGTGCTCGAGGCGCTCGAGCAGATCATGGCGGGTCCGGTGCGGCGGGCGTTCGTACCCATCGCCGGTTTGCACCATGCGGGGCGGGATCACGCGGCCGGGTTCTGCGTCTTCAACGATTGCGGTGTCGCGATCGAGGCGGCGAGGCGCCGGCATGGCCTCTCCCGCATCGCCTATGTCGATATCGATGCGCACCACGGCGACGGCGTGTTCTACGCGTTCGAGGAGGATCCGGACATTGCGTTCGCCGATCTGCACGAGGACGGCCGGTTCCTGTATCCGGGCACCGGGGATCGCAGCGAGACGGGTCGGGGTCGCGCGGCCGGCACGAAGCTCAATATCCCGATGCCGCCCGGCGCCACGGATGTCCAATTCCGCAAGGCCTTCGAGGAAGTCGAGCGCTACCTCGATGCGCGCCGTCCGGAATTGATCGTGCTGCAATGCGGGGCGGACTCGCTCGGCGGAGATCCGATCACGCATCTGGCCTATACGGAAGAGGCGCATGCCCATGCGACGGTGCGACTGCGCGGGCTGGCGGAACGCCACTGCGGCGGGCGACTGCTCGCGACGGGCGGCGGGGGATACAACCGCCGCAATTTGGCGCGTGCCTGGACACGCGTGGTGGAAGCCCTGTCATGATCGTCGGATCGGCGAGTGCTGCGCCTCAGCGAGGGGCCGCGCCAAACGACCCCGGCGCGTTTTGCCCCTGGCGCTGCGGGTCTGACGTTCGGCCGGTCTGATCCCCGGTGTGGGCAATGAATTCGACCCAGGATGGCAGGCGCGAGACTCACGACGTGCAGTCGTGGCGGTGAGCGAGCACCTTGGGGAGCATGCGGGCCCGCGCAGCGATCCGGAACACGGGCGTCGCCCGCAACGACCGGCGGTGGGGCGGTTTCGCTCCCGGGCCGTTGCGGTCGCACTGGCGGTGGCGCTGCATCTCGGGATGTTGGGAATGTTGCTGGAATTCACCGGCGCGGTGGGTATTCGCCCGCAGGTGAGGCACTCGCCACTGCCGCCGCTGCGCATCACGTTCATCCGCGAGCCCCGCCGGCCGATCCTGACTCGGCCGGCGGAATGGCCGCTGCCGCCCAGGATGGCGCAGGTCCGGCTCGCTCTGCATGCGCCGGTGCCGAGAATCCATCTGCCGGCGCCACCGATGCCCCATCCGAGCCTGGGAACGCTCCGCCACCCCATGGGAGCGCCGCGCCGCGGCGCGAGCGCGCAGACGGGAGCGCCAATGATGTTGGTGGTATCACACTACGTCGCGCCCAACTTCCCGGCGGCCGCGGCGCGCGCCGGTGTGCACGGCACCGTCGTGATGGCGCTGCGGGTCAATGCCGCGTGGGGCGTAGGCGATCTGAAGGTGCTGCGGGGCACCGGCTCGAAGCGCCTAGACCGCGCGGCAGAACATGCGGCGCGGCAATGGCGGTTTGAACCCAAGGCACACCGGGTGCCCGGCAAGCCGCTCTGGGTGGTGGTGCGCATCGAATTTGCCCCGCCACAGCGGCTGCTCGGCGTGCCCATCCTCATCGTGCCCTACGCGGCCGTTGCCCGGCGCGTCGGGCTGCTCGGGCCTGCCGATCGGGAATTGCGGGTCCCGCGAGCCGCAGCGGCGCTCCGCAGGATGCTGCGCGGGGTGCTGGCGGTCTTCTCCAAGAGGGCAACCGGGAACACGCCGGCGGGCTCGGTGCCGACAGGCTCGGTGCCGACAGGAGAGTCCATTGCCGCGCAGTTGGCGGCTCAGGGGCCGGTGAAATCGATCCGGTTCCTCGGTGTGCTGCGTCACGGCATCGCCCACGACCGGACGGGACTGCGCGGCGGCGGCATGCGCTTTGCGCGTCAGGGCCGTCGCTGGGAGGTGTATGCCGTGCAGCAAGTGCGTCACTCGTCGGTGTGGCTGGTCGGAGTCGATCTGCAAGACCGTGTGAGGATCGTCGAGGTCGCCGTCCGGTAATCTGGCGACGTCGAGTCGCTCAGCGGTATCGCTAAGAGTCGCGAGTCACTCGAGCGGGCACGCATCGCCGGGCGCGAGTGCTTCGCTGAGCGCGGTTTCGCGCGCGCGGATCGTGTCGAGGCACGACAACTCACGGCCGAGGCGGCTGAACGCCTGGAAGCGTCGTTCCAGGAACTCCTGCAGGGTGCCGAAGCCGGCGAGGTACGCCGGTGCCCGGGCGGCGCGCACGGCAAATCCGATCAGGGGCTGGCGGACGGTCCGGGCGAGTTGCTCGCCGACGCGCACGATGAGGTCGATCCGGCGCATCGATTTGCACGATGCTCGATGCGGCGGAACGTTCGAGCGGCGTCAGCGCTGAGCGCTCCGCACCCGTCAGCCCGCGGCGGGCAGATACTGCCTTATCACTTCGGCAAACTCGAGTAGATCCTCGAGTCCGTCACGGATCACCGCATCGACGATGTCGAGGTCGAGATCCTGGTATTGGTGGACCGCGACATTGCGAAAGCCGATCATCTTCTGCAGTCGGGAGCTCATCTCATGGGGGATGAGTTGGCCCGCTTCGAGCAGCGCAAAACTGCCTCTCATTTCCTTCGGGACCCCGAGCTTGCGCGTGCGTACCGGGATGTTCGCCAGGTCCACCGCAGCTTCGCAGGCGCGCATGACGTTCAGAATCGCCGCGTCCTGTCGCGTGAAGTTCTGCCGGAAGGTCTCGCCGCCGTCAGCAAATTCTGCGCGAGCCCGTGATACGGAACGGGCGATCGAGGCAATTTTGGATGCCGCAACGTCCATCAACGTTCCCGCAAAGGCTCGTGGAGGAAGGCGCGCATGATGGCTGCGCGACGCGGTTGAAAATCCGCATAGTCAGACATCTGTTGTATTTCCCACTGCAGGGTTGCATCGCGCTGGCGCACCCATAGGGGACGGCCGTCTCTGATGACTTCTATGGCAAGATCAAGGCCGGTGCGCCGCAGATCGGCCAAGTCCACATCGCGGCCAATCCGCCGGGCGACCGTGCTCATCACTTCGAGTCGGTCGGGTATCTCTTGTCCGGGCGGCATCAGGACCGCAATATCGAGATCGCTGTTCGGCCACTCATCGCCCCGTGCGAAGCTGCCATAAACATAGACCGCCCAGGCCTGGGGCAGGGCGGTCGCAAGCTCGTTGCCGGCGATGGCGAGGAGGTTTTCCCGTTCCACATCGGTCATGGTGTGTAGTGTACGCTGGTTCCGTGACCGGCGCTGTCGGGACGCGGGTCGGCGAACCTCGTGCGCGACCCGTCCAGTCAATCGGGCTGACGGTTTAATCCGTCAAACTCCGCAGAGTGCTTCGGTGGCGCTCGCCAGAATCAGCTGAGCAGACACACATCGCCGCGCGCGAGTGCTCCGCTGAGCGCGGTTTCGCGCGCGCGGATCGTGTCGAGGAACGACAACTCACTGCCGAGGCGGCTGAACGCCTGGAAGCCTCGCTCCAGGAACTCCTGCAGCGTGCCGAAGCCGGCGAGGTACGCCGGTGCGCGGGCGGCGCGCAACGCAAATCCGACCAGGGGCTGGCGGACCGTCCGGGCGAGCTGCTCGCCGACGCGCACGATGAGGTCGATCTGGCGACGGCGGTCCGGGAAACGTCCGGTGCGCCGGTAAGCGTCTGCGTATGTCGCAGGAGAAATCGGACCGGGCTCGAGCGCATGCGCCAGATCGTGATCCAGTTCGGCGGACAAGACGTTCAATTCGAGGGCATCGAGCAGGACGCCGAGCGCGCTCTGCGGCAGCGTGCGCTCGAGGATGGCCCCGGCGCGCGCCAGATCCTGGTCGCGCCGACGGAAATCCTGCGGGCCGTAGAGGTCGGCGAGGAAGAAGTGCAGCGCCGGCGCCTGAGCCGGATCCGAGGCCAGGTCTGCGTAGGTGTGGGCGAGGCGCTCGGACTGCCAGGTGCGCAACTCGTGCAGCCGCGAGGTGAGGGCCGCATCCTGGGCTTCGAGGTTCTGCAGTACGCGCATGCGCTCGATGAGACGGCCCAACGGGCTGGGAGATGCCGCTGAGGTGCTCACGTCACGCCGCCGTGCGCAGTTGCATGATCACCGCCTCGAGGGCACGGTCGCAGAACAGCAGACTCAGATGCCCCAGGCCGTCCAACCGGATCGTCGTGGCCTGCGCAACCGTCCCGCTCACCGCCGGAACGATCAGGTTGTCATCCGTGCTGTAAAGACAGGACAGAGGAACCCCGAGGCCGCCGGCCTGAGCAAAATTCAGTGCCTCGAGCCATGGGGAGTCAGGGCGCATCTGGCGCACCGGGGGGAGCGGCAGATCGCGCGCGAGCCGTGTGCCGTAGTGGGGAGTGCCGAGCGTCACGATCTGGTGGAGCAGGGCTGGTCGAACCGTGCGCAGCGCGGCCCGTGCGATCAGGCCGCCCATGCTATGGGCCACGAGCGTGACGCGCTCGCCCGTTTGCGCATAGAGCGTTTCGATCGCACGCGCCAGCGCGCCGGCATGCACGTCGAGATCGCTCAGCAGCGGCTCGAGTGAGACGGCGAGGACCGGCGCAAACCCCGCGGCGGCCAGTTTGCGCTCAAGAGCGGCCCAGATGCGGCCATTGCAGAGGAGTCCGTGTACCAGGATCACGGGTCTGACCGGCGCGTTGGGCACCCGGGCAACGCCCTTCCGTCGGGGGCCAAGCGCGCTCATGGCGAGCATTGCTCGCAGCCACGCGACGCTTTCGCGCATGATGGTGAGTGCTCCCGGCCGCACAGCGCCCGCCCGTGAGACCCATCGGGCTCGCCCGTAGGACACCACGACCGGCAGCCCTTGCAGCAGCACAAAGACGCACAGGGCAGCAGCGGTTGCGCCAACCGTGTGTAGCGCCGCCGACGCTGCCCAGGTCCTCAAGAGCCCGACGGCAACGGCGCCCGAACAGAGCAGTTCGCACAGCAGGACCACTCGCCAGAGGAGCGCCGCCATGGCGGTTCAGGGCCGCTGGGCTCGACGTGCCAGGACCCGCTCGAGCCGGGTGAGCGCCTCGTTCAGGTGACGCGTCGTTGCCCGCGCCAGTGCCGTGCGTTCGTGGAACGCGCTCGAGAACGTGCGTGAACGATCGTTCAGACATCGACGGTCGAGATCGAGCCCATGGCGACGCAGGAGCGCGGTAAACGCATCGGCATGCGTGCGCAGGTCGCGCCGCGTGCGTTGGTAGGCATGCTCTGCCAGGGTGTGCCGACCGCTGTAGCGAAACACGTTGGTGAAGAACATCGTCTCGTCGGTGGCGTCCGGCTCGAACAGGACGGTGTCGGCATGCGGGAAGCGTTTGCGAAAGCTCGCCATGCCGACCTGCATGCGCGAGTGAATGAGCGTACGGAACGTCTGGCCGAGCAGCATGTCGAGCCCTTCCTCCGCGAGGCGACGTCGCGGTTTGCCGCGCGAGGCATCGAAGGGCACGAGCGGGTTGATGCACAGGACGAAATCACAGCCGGCGTCGAGCGCGAGCGAGGCATACATGGTGCGCACCAGCGCCCCGTCGACATAGTGTCGTCCGGCAATCTCCACCGGCGCGTATAGGCCCGGCAACGCGGCGCTGGCGATGACCGCGCGGGAAATCGGAACCCCGGCATGCCGCGGATCGCCGAACACCACGGATTGGCCGGTGTCGAGGTCCGTGGCGACGACCCGCAATTCGGCGCGCAGCTGGCGAAAGTCATCCGTGTGATGTGCGGTGGCGAACAGCGCACGCAGGTATTCCTCGAGCGGCCGATTGTCGAGGGCGGCCAGTGGGATGAGCTTGGTCAGCGTCCCGAGCGTCGCCGGCCAGACACCGCGCGCCGGCTCGTCCATCCACTGTTTCGCACCGCTCAGCACCGCGCCGGGCAGACGCGCGACCCGCCGCATGTAGGTGCCGACCGCCGGCTGCAACAGCAGTCGCGGCGAGAACGGCACCAGCGCCGACTCACCCTCGATCAGCACCGCGCCCATCCGGGTCGTATCGAATCCGTTGGCGAGGCTGGCGGCGAGCAGCGACCCGGAGCTCACTCCGACGTACATGTCGAAGTCCGTCAGGTTGCGTCCGGTGATCGACTCCTGGATGGCGTGCAGCGCGCCGAGTTCATAGAACGCACCGAGCGGGCCTCCGCCCGCCAGGGCGATCCCGAATTTCCCTCGGCTCGAACGCCGGCGCAGTGCGGGCTCGAGCGTGAGCATCGCTCAGGGCGCGTGCATCGAGGGCGGGGCGCCTTTCCTACCGGCACCTCTGGTGCTCGCGCGCCGTCGCGCCGTCGTCCGGCGGGGTTGCGAGAGTTTGCCGATGTTCGCGTTCAGCGTATCGACGCGCTTGCTGAGCGCTTCGATCTCCTGGCCGCTCGGCACGCCGAGCTGGGTCAGTGCCCGCCGCACGCGGGTGCGGAACATTTTCTCCAGATTGTCCATCGCATCAGAGGCCTGACCGCGCGCGGCGTTCACGCCGGCGCTGACATTCTCCTGCAGGTTCTCCACGACACCGCGTACGGCACGAGTGGCGGTACCGCGCATCTTCTCCGTGAGCTGAGTGCCCTCGTTGATCAGCTCATCGAGCAGCTTCGGTGCGCCGTTCTGCGCGCGGGCAACGGCGCCGAGACCGGCGAGCCAGATCTGGTGAACGGCTTCGGGCATGCGGGGCGGAGCGGCGCTCGCTTTGGCACGAGCGGGTTTGCGGGACTTTCTCTTCGCGGCCATGACGTTTCCCTCGGGTGACGGCTTGCGCCGGTTCGGACGTGCGTATTTGCCCTACTGGGTGTCGGCATCTGCCCGAGTACTCTAATCACCAGGTTTTCATCGCTGGATGCGTACTTGCCGAAGGCGCACATCATGACTGTGAAGAACGTGAAGTCTCGGGCCGCACACGGGTCGAGCGGAACGCGCGGGGCGAACGAGTTGAAGGCGCGCTGGGAGCGGCTGCATCGAACCGACCGCGAACCCTGGCCGGACGAGGCGCTGATTGCACGCGAGGCCGCTGCGGCGCCGGCGTTCGCCGAGTGGCTGCGTCACTATGGCAGTGGCCGCAAGCTCGCCGCGGCGCTGCAGGCGGCCTGGGGGGCCTTTCACGCCGGTGAATTCAGCGCAGCCATCGAACAGGGCGCCCCGCTCGGGGCGCTCGGGGCGTGCGTGGCGAATCGGGCCGCGGCCGTGGAGTCGCTCTATACCCATGCCGGCAATGCCGAAGTCATGGAGTTGCTGCTCGCGGCCGTGGCGCGTGGCGAAGAGGCCGTCGAGATCCTGGCGGCGCACGCCAATGCCCACTACACGCTGGCGCTGGTGCTCGGTCGATACAGTCAGCGCATCTCGATTCTCAAGGCCATTACGGACGGCCTGGCCGGCCGGGTGCGCGCCGAGCTGGAACGCACGCTCGAGCTCGAACCACAGCATGCCGAGGCGCACGTCGCGCTCGGGCTCTACAACGCTGAGATCGTGAACAAGCTCGGCAACGTCGTGGCGTCGCTGACCTATGGTGCATCGAGCAAGGAGTCGATCCAGCATTTCAAGCACGCGGTCAAGTTGGCGCCCCATTCGCCGATCGTGCACATGGAATATGCGTACGGACTGCTGCTGCTCAACGGCGAGCGGTACCGGGAGGAGGCCGAGGCGCTGTACAAGACCGCCGCGGCCACCGAGCCGCTCGATGCGATGGAGGCGCTCGATGTTGAGCGGGCCAAGCGGGGATTGCCGCAGTAGGCGCGCAGCGCTCAGCTCAGCGCAGCGCCGCCGAGGAGCACCAGCAGGACCAGCTGCTCGAACGCCTTCTGAATCCGGGCAATCAGATCGGTGGGCTCGGGGATGAGCGCGCGGTCGGCGATCACGCCGAATTGAACGTGGCCGTGATAGCTCAAGATGCTGATGCCGGTGCCGATGCTGCCGGACTGCGGGACCCAGAAGAGCAGCTCACGGACACTGACCCCTGCGATCTGCAGGGCGGCCTCGGGACCGCGCAGATTCGAGGCGACCAGACTCGCTTTCGCGCTGAAGATCCCCATGGCGAGATCCTCGAGCGGTCGAGGCAGACTGCCGACCGTGGCGAGCAGCCCGTAGGTGAGCATCGCCTGCTCCGATCCCTTCAGCGCGCGCATGCCTGAGCGAACCTGATAGAGCCGCTCGAGCGGATGACGCACGCCGATCGGCAGTTCGACGAAGACCAGCCCGAATTGGTTGCCGAGTTCGGGCGGCGCGTCCTGACTCGAGCGCAGATCGACCGGAACCGTGGCCCGCAGCGTCACGCCGTGGGTGTCATCGCCCTGCGCGGCCAGGTGCTGCCCGAGTGCGCCGGCGAGTGTCGAGATCAGCACGTCGTTCACGGTGCAGCCGAGCACTTTGCCGATCGTCCTGACCTCCTCGAGCAGCAGCGGTGCCCCCCACGCGACGCGCCGGATTCCCGACAGCGGCCGCTTCAGGCGCGAGGGAGGATCGTCCGGCAGCACGGCGAGGCGGGCGAGTTCCTCCAGGAGGCCGGCGGCCTCACGGGCCGCTGCGGCCCCGTCCTGCGGGTGCAGCGCCCAGTGCAGCCCCGCCTCGGCGAGCCGGCGCGGGTCCTGCAGCACCTGCGAGATCCCGCCCATCCACGCCATCGTGCGCCGGGCGGGGGCTCCGGCGGTCTGACGATGACCCCGGCGTTCCGGCGGTGCCGGGCCCTCGCTCAGGCTGAGCAGAATCCGCACCAGCGCGATGCCATCGGCATAGCAGTGATGGATGCGAGCGATGATCGCGCTGCCGCGCCCGTACCGCTCGACCACGTGGAAGCTCCACAGCGGTCGGCCTTGCGGCAGCGGCTCGCTTGCCAGCTCGCCCACCCGCTGTTCCAGGGCCTGCTGGTGTCCCGGCGCAGGCAAGGCCGTGGCGAGCACGTGATCGTCGATGTCGAATCCCTCGAACGGTTCCCACCGCGCCTGCGCGAGCCCCTCGCGGGGGACGCAGCAGAAGCGCCGATGCGCGAGCAAGCGTGCGGCCAGTCGGTCGCGCACCTGTGCGCGTTTCAGCGGCGCACCGAGCACGATCAGCGCGACGATGACCATGGGGTTCGTGGCGCGCTCCATGTTGAGGAACGCCCGGTCGACGCTCGAGAGGCGCTCGGGCGTTCTCGGGAGCGACCTCGTGTCCGGCTGAGACTCCTGGCGCATGCGCGCAGTGTGGCGCAGACGCATGCGCAGCGCCCCTTCGGTTTGTCACGATGCGCCCCCGCCGGGGCCTGAGTAGCGTGCGGACTCAGGCGCCTTCGCCGGAATCGGGTCCATGACGTATTTCGTTACCGGGGGCACGGGCTTCATCGGCCGGCACCTCGTCGAGAAACTCACCGCGCGCGGCGAGCCGGTTCATCTGCTCGTACGCGCCGGCTCGCACGCGAAGTTCGAGCGCGTCGTGCGCCAGTGCGCTGACCGCGGTCACCTGGTTTCGGCGGTCGAAGGGGATCTCGGTGCGCCCGGTCTGGGGATTGCAGATCAGCAGCGCGCCGCGCTGTTCGGCCGCATCTCGCATGTCTTTCACCTCGGCGCACTCTACGATCTGCTCGCCGCGGATGCGCAACTCGTGCACAGCAATGTTGCCGGCACGGAACATGCGGTGGCGTTCGCTCAGGACATCAACGCCGGCTGCTTTCACTTCGTGAGCTCGATCGCGGCCGCCGGCCGCTATCGCGGCACGTTCACCGAGGAGATGTTCGCCGAGGCCGGGCCGCTCGATCATCCGTACTTTCGGACCAAGCATGAAGCCGAAGCGCTGGTGCGCACGACCTGTCGGATTCCCTGGCAGATCTACCGACCCGGCATGGTCGTCGGTCATTCGATGACCGGCGAGATGGACAAGATCGACGGGCCGTATTACCTGTTCAAGCTGATACAACAGCTGCGCGCGGCGCTGCCGCGCTGGATGCCGCTCGTCGGCATCGCCGGCGGCCACGTCAATCTGGTGCCAGTCGACTTCGTCGCCGCGGCGCTCGATCGGCTGGCGCACGTGGAGGGCCTGCATGGACGCTGCTTCCACCTCACCGACCCGCACGATTACCGGCTGGGCGAGGTCCTGAACCTCTTTGCCGAGGCCGCCCATGCGCCGCGGATGCGCCTGCAGCTCGACCCTAGGGTGATCGATGCGCTCGCGCTCGGCGCGCGCGTGCCACGCGAGGCGCTCGAGCCGATCGGGCGCGTCATCGATGAGCTGCTGAGTGACGCCGGGGTCCCGAGTGCGCTCGTGAGGCTGATCGATCATCCGACCACCTTCGATTGCCGCCATGCCCGGCAGCTGCTCGCGCCGGCGGCCATCCAGGTGCCGCCACTCGCCCGGTACGCCTGGCGGTTGTGGGATTTCTGGGAGCGGCAGCTCGATCCGGACCTCTCGCGCGAGCAGCGGCTGCGCCGCGCGGTGCACGGCAAGACCGTGTTGGTGACCGGCGGGTCCTCCGGCATCGGCCTCGCGTGTGCCCGCAAGCTCGGTGCGGCCGGGGCACGCATCATTCTCGTTGCACGCGATGCCGAGCGACTCGAGCAGGTGCGCGCGGAACTCGCCGCCGCGGGCGCTGAGGTCAGCGTGTTCGCCTGTGATCTGACCGAACCGTCCGCGACGGAAGATCTCATCCGCTGGCTCGCCGCCCGCGAGCATCCGCTCGACATTCTGATCAACAACGCAGGGCATTCGATCCGTCGCGGCATCGATGCCTCGTACGGCCGGCTGCACGACTTCGAGCGTCTGATGCAGGTGAACTATCTGGCGGCCGTGCGGCTCACGCTCGGGGTATTGCCGTCGATGACGGCGCGCGCCAGCGGTCACGTCATCAGCATCTCCTCCATCGGGGTGCTCACGCATGCCAGTCGCTTCGCCGCCTACAATGCCTCCAAGGCGGCACTGGAGGCCTTCACCCGCTGTGCGTCGGGCGAGTTCTCCGCCCGCGGAGTGCGCTTCACGGTGGTGAATCTGCCGCTGGTGCGCACCCCGATGGTGGCACCAACCAAGATGTACGACGCCTTTGTCCTGCTCAGCCCGGAGCAGGCCGCCGATCTGGTCTGCGACGCCGTGGTGCGCAAGCCCGAGCGGCTCTCGACCGGTCTCGGTCGGTTTGCGCAGATCGTCGATTTTCTGGCCCCGCAGGTGACCCGGGCCGTCATGGGCGAGAGTTTCCGGATGTTTCCGGATTCGCAGGCCGCCGGCGGTCCAGCGGACAGCATGACCCCGGAGGCCCGTGCATTCGCAGCGCTGCTGCGCGAGCTGCACTTCTGAGCGATGCCCTCAGCGCGGCGCCAGGTCCCCGAGTGCCGCCGCGAGCGGCCCGAGCCAGGGCGCGAAGTGGCGCCACTGGTCCAGCCCCCGGGTGTCGATGGGACGGCGGACCTGCTCTGAGCTCGCGGTGTGCACCCGGCGCGCCGTCTTGTAGAACTCCAGGCAGGACGACTCGAAGGGCAGGCCGCAGAACTCGAGCAGGCGGCGCACCTGCGCTTCGAAGTCCCTCGCCAGCGTCTCATGCTGAACCCGCAGCACCCTGCCGGGCAGCACGGCATCCCAATGCGTCATCAGTTCGACGTAGGTGCGGTAGTAGCGTGCAATGTCCTCGAAGGAATAGGTGAATGGCTGACCGGAGGCGAACAGCTGCTTGAAGTTGCTGAAGCAGCAGGCCATCGGTTCGCGGCGCGCGTCGATGATCCGCGCCTTGGGGAACATCAGGTGAATCAGCCCGAGGTGGCGGAAATTGTTCGGCATCTTGTCGATGAAGCGCGGCGCGCCGTGACGGTACAGCGAGGTGTCCTGCAGATACTGTTCGGCGAAGCGTCTGAAATCCCCGCCAATCAGCTCGCGCATCACCGCCGGGTAGCGCGGCTCGGGGTCCGCGCCGCGGCCTTGCAACTGCTGCACGAGACGCGGGAGGTCCGACAGCTCCATCGTCCCTTCGACCTGGGAGTGTGAGGCGAGGATCTGCTCGATGAGCGTCGAGCCGGCCCGCGGCAGTCCGACGATGAAGATGGGCGCCTCGCTCGGGGAGCCCCAGCCGAGGCGCTCGGCGAAGAATTCCCGCGTGCACACCTCGATCTGCCGCTGCGTATTGCCCTCGATGAACTCGGGCCGATAGCGGACTTCACGCCGCTTCAGCGCATTGCCGCGCGCGTAGCAGGCGAACGAATCGGCATATTCGCCCCGGTCCTCCAGCGCTTTGCCGAGTGCGAAGCACAGGTGGAACCGATCGACGACCGAGACCCCGGCGGCCGCTTCGGCTCGGCGCATCTCGGCGATCTCCGCTGCGGAGAATCGGTAGGTCTTTAGGTTCGCCAGGCTCCAGTACGCATCCCCGTAGCCGCTGCGACAGGTGGCGGCGCGCCGATACGCCTCGATGGCCTCGCCTTGCCGGCCCAGGGTCTTCAGCGTGTGGCCCACGGACAGGTGCAGCTCGGGATGTTCGGGCATCTCTTGAAGGAGCGCCCCATACAGACGCAGCGCCTGCTCGCACTCGCCGAGCTCAGTGGACAGAGTGGCCTGCGCGGTCCGATAGGCGCGGTTGTCCGGCTCCTCCTTAAGCAGAATCGCCAGCTGCTCTCGTGCCAACCGGTGCTTGTGCCGCTGCATCAGCACCTGGAGGTAGTCGAACCGTGCGGCCGCGTAGCCGGGCTCCAGGGCGAGCACGCTCTCGAGCAGCACTTCGGCATCATCGAGCACGTCGAGCTTCAGGCCGATCTGTGCCAGCAAGCGCATGCCCTCGATGTGGTCCCCATGCATGCGCAGGTACTGGCGCACCCGCTGTTCGGCCGCCTCGATCTCCCCATCCGCAAACATGCTGCGTGCCGCCACGATGTCCGCGGGCAGCGCTGCCAGCTTGGCGACGTGCGCCGCCGCGTTCGCCGCATCCGCGCTGCGCCCGCACATCCGGTAGAGCGACGCGAGTGCCCGCCAGCTCGCCGGCAGCGCCGGGTTCAGATGCACCGCACGTTCGAACGCGTCGATGGCCGCGGCAGCCTGTCGCTTCAGGACATGGCAATGTCCTCGCTCCTGGTACAGCCGCGGATACTGCGGGTGATGTACCTCGAGTGAATCGAGTGTCTCCAGTGCCGCCTCGAGCTGTCCCTGCAGCCGCTCGGCGACCGCCAGAAGATACAGCCCGTCGCGCTCGTGAGGCTGATCGGCGAGGAGGGTGCGCGCGGCGTGCTCGGCCTGCGCAAACTCGCCGCGCTCGAGGCAGTGGCGGGCCCGTGAGACGGCGGAATCGCCGGATTGGATGTCTGTGGACATTAAATAGGGCGAAATATTTGCCTAAATATGAAATTCCAAAGGGCATTTTAACCGGTAATTCAAGGCTTTTGCGCATCAACTGCATGTCATGGCGTGAAATTAGAGGGGGAGTGCGGGTTTTATTTTGAGGATCCGCTTGCTAAAATGCGCGCAGTTGGACGGATCGTGCCGTCGCGGCTGTTGTTCATCGCAGCAGTCTCGAACAGAGGACGCGACCGTCATTTCAGCTGAAATACGCTGAGATTCCTGCACATTCAGCTCTCGCCCGGCGCGTGAGCTAGAAATAACCG
This sequence comes from Pseudomonadota bacterium, assembly GCA_021849615.1. Lineage (GTDB taxonomy): Bacteria > Pseudomonadota > Gammaproteobacteria > Steroidobacterales > Steroidobacteraceae > 13-2-20CM-66-19. Next base: position 2,118 of record JAJZSQ010000037.1, on the reverse strand, counting down.
TCGTGGCACGCAGAGTGCGGGATTGCAGGATCCATTGCCCGACGGACAAAACAGTGACGTACCCGGCGGCCATGTTCACTAGTCATGGCCATCGGCCGGCGCGCCCGCGCGCCGGCCATGCCGGGTTCATCTGCCGGCTGCAGCTCGCGATGGGAGCGGAGCTGCTGCGGGGAGGAGCAACAACACAAGATGGTTCGCCTGCAGAGGTAGTTCATGAAATCCAGTCAGAAGGTCTCGAAGACCGTTGCAGCCATTCTCGCTGCCTCGGGTGTCCATGCCGCCTGTGCGGCCGTGGCGCCCACACCCACCATTGCGATGCCGGCGGCGGGATCTGCGCAACTAAAAGAAGTGGTCGTGACGGCGCAGCGCAGGTCGCAGAATATCCAGAACGTGCCGATCACCATGGAGGCGATCACCGGTAAGACGCTTCAGGCGTTGCACGTCGAGACCTTCTCGGACTACGTGAAGTATCTGCCGAACGTGACGACCGGATCGGCCGGTCCGGGCAATGGCCTGATCTTCATGCGCGGTCTTTCTGATGGCGTCGTGGCGACCCAGGGTCAGGGGACCATCGGCAATTTTCCGAACGTTGCGGTCTACCTCGATGATTCCTCGGCCCTGCAGCCGGGGCGTGATTTGGACATCTACGCGGTCGACCTGAAGCGAGTGGAAGTCCTCGAGGGGCCGCAAGGCACGCTGTTCGGTGCGGGCGCCGAAGCGGGCGTGGTGCGCTTCATCACGAACAAGCCGAACCTCTATGCTACGGAGGTCAACGTCAACGCCGGCTACGGAGTCACGGCGCACGGGGACCCCAACCACAACCTCAATGCGGTGTTCAACTGGCCGATCATTCCGGGCAAGCTCGCGGCTCGCGTCGTCTGGTTCACTGACCATCGGGGCGGGTACATCAACAATCTCCCGGCGACATTCACTCGCAGCCCGAGAGACGTCGGTCTCGTGTACAAGAACGGCGGCGTCGTGCCGACCAACAGCGTCACGATCAACAATGACCAGATCGCGGGTAATGCGATCAATCCGCTCGATTACGGCGGTGTGCGCGCCGAGGTCAAGTACAAGATCAACGACGACTGGAACGTACTCGTCAGTGAGATGTATCAGGACATGAATGCGCAGGGGGTGTTCTACGAGATGCCCTACGCGTCTTATGGCCCGGATGTCGGCTCAGCGCAGGCCTACGTCGTGCCCGGGAGTATCTCCTCGCAGCATCCTTCCGGCGTCGTGGTCGGGCCGTATCACGGTTCGCCGCTGCCGCCGCTGTCGGTAAACCTGTTCAACCCGTCGTACAACAAGGATCGATGGGAGAACACGGAAGTCCGCGTCAAGGGCAAGGTCGGGCCGCTGAGCCTGGTGTATGCCGGCGTGTACCTCGATCGGCATACGGAGCAGGCGGGCGACTATACGAACTACGCACGCGGTCGCTACGGCTACTATTACCAGTGCACGGGCGTCTCGTTCAGTGCAGCGACGGGCAACGCGGGAGCGACGTGCTACTCCCCACGTTCGGCCTGGCACGATACGACGCACAACACGCATTTCTCGCAGGAGATCCGTCTGAGTACCCCGGACAACTGGCGGCTGCGCGGCGTCGCCGGGCTGTATTACGAGGATTACAAGCTCTACGGACTCACGCAGTGGAACTACAATACGCTGCCGAATTGCTCACCGAGCGGAGCGACGACAGGGTGCCTGCTGCCGAAGGTGACGTTCCCGAGCATGCCGTATCAGTCCGGACCGAACGGCTTCGCGACCCAGCCGGCGTTCTTCGATGACAGCGTGCGGACTTTCATCCAGCGCGCGGCCTACCTGTCGGCGAGTTTCGACATCGTGCCGCACAAGCTCACGATCACTGGCGGGGTGCGCTACTTCCAGATGTCCAATTCCGAGCAGGGCGGCTCTGAGGGCAGCTTCTATTGCGAGAAATACACCGCGTCGAGTTACTACGGACAGTGTCTGACCTCGAACGTCACGGACTTCAATCCGAACGACCGCAACCTCGGAGCGTTGGCGAACGACCCGAATCTGGTGTACACGTCCACCAATCATCTGCGCGAGACTGGCATGCGCGGGCGGGCCAATCTCACCTGGCACATCACGCCG
>JAJZSQ010000180.1 GCA_021849615.1 Pseudomonadota bacterium | reverse complement strand
CGTCACGGACTTCAATCCGAATGACCACAACCTCGGAGCGTTGGCGAACGACCCGAATCTGGTGTACACGTCCACCAATCATCTGCGCGAGACTGGCATGCGCGGGCGGGCCAATCTCACCTGGCATATCACGCCGCAGATCATGGCGTACTACACCTATTCGCAAGGGTTCAGACCGGGCGGGTTCAACCGCGGGACCGGGCTGTACCTGCCGGACCAGAACGGAAATCCGCAGTGGCGGCGGCCGGCGACTTACCTGTCGGACAATCTCACCAATAACGAGATCGGCTGGAAGACGCGCTGGTGGAACAATCGCGTCCAGGTGGACGGCTCGCTGTATCAGGAGAACTGGAGTCACACGCAGGTGGATGTCTTCTGCCCGCAGTGCGGATTCGGCAACCTCAGCTTCGTGACCAACGGGGCGGACTACCGGGTACGGGGCGTGGAACTCGCGATCGACGCACTGCCGATGCGTGGATTGTCGGTGCATGCGGCGGCGTCCTGGAACAGCGGCCAGCAGATCAACGCACCGCGACTGACGGACAACGTCAAGGGCAGTGCGAACTATGGCAAGCCGATCACGGTGTACTACTCCGGCGGGCAGGCGATCCCGGTCCCGAACGTGTTCGGTGCGATCGGGACGCCGCTCGCGGACTCCCCACCGTTCTCGGTGAACATGCGGGTGCGCTACGAATGGGCGATGGGGGCGTATCTGCCGTTCGTGCAGATCGGCTTCCAGCACCGGGCGCATTCGTATTCCCCGACCGGTGAGATCGAGACGGACATCCAGCCGTCCTGGACGACGTACGACGCATCGATCGGTGTGTCGAAGGGGCCGTGGACGGTCTCCGTGGTGGGCACGAACCTGACGAACGAGAACAAGAGTCTGTTCACCTCTCGCCGGCAGTTCATCCTCACCCAGACGCCGATGCGCCCGCGGGTCGTGGAGCTGACGTTCAGCTACCACTACTCCTCACGCTAGCGAGCGGCCGTGCCTGCCCGCGAGCCAGCACGTGCTGGCACGCGGGCCGTCGATGCCGTGGCACCGAGTGGGCACGTTGCCGGTACACATTGGCGAATCGTGCGCGCCCGCCGGCGAGCGCAACCTGCATGAAACAGGGCGATCAGCGCTTCGGGTCCCGCCGCCTTGCGGGCACTCCTACGTCGGTGGACGTCGATCCATCGGGCTTCAGCACCGAGCGCGACTTGCGCTGGGCCGGGAGTTTCTCGAATTCCTCCGGCAGGTCCGGGATCTCGGCGGCGGCCGCGAATTCCCGGATGAACTGACGGACGCTCTCGACATTGGTCTTCGGAAAGACATCGAGCAGCCCCTCGATATCGCGCAAGTCCTGAGGGCGATGGGCGATCGCCTTCATCACGAGCAGATCCTCGACCGGTGGCAATCGCACGCTCACGCCGCCGAGATCGTGCACAGTTGCCCGCGACACTGCCTCGGCTTCGAAGGGCAAGCTGCTGAGAATGACGTTGATATCGATGGAAGACTCGGTGTGACGGAGAAGCAATACGCGGGTGCGGCGGGCGAACTCGAGTGGATTCTCGATACGCGGCAGAATGCCGCGAGCGGTGGCGGACTCGACGAGGCGGCTCCATTGGTCATCGGGCGCGACCGCGAGTGCGTCGATGTCCCGCGTCGCTCGCGGTCGACCCAGAATCGAGGCCGCGACACTGCCTACGATCTATCGCGGGAAATCCGGCTTTGTCCAACCACTCCGTCAGGTCGGTAAGCGCGCCGATAAAGAGTGGGGGAACGCATTCACTCACGGAAATGCCTGACGGATGTGCCGCCAACGGTCGCGAACTTCGGCGACACCGACTTCCCGCTCGGCAGGGCTCTCGAGGATATCCCCCGAGTTCATGAGCGACTAGAGCTGGCGGACTTTGAGCTGCGCGGGCGTACGGCGAAGCTCCTCGATCTCAAATGCGCTGGCCTGCTCAAGTCCCGCGAGGTAGGCACGAACGGTCTGGGGAGTGACGCTGTTCACTGGAATTTTCGTGTCGTCCGCTGCAACGGAACGATTGAGCCGAATGTTACCATGAGACGGTGCGCAAGCCTGCACGCCAGCGCCACAAAACAGGGTACCCGCCGCGAGCCCGTCATCTGCACGCAGGTGACGGCGGTATGCGCTGGCTCACTCGTGTTCCAGACACTCGCGGGTCACGCCTGATCGGGGCGATGGCTTTTTCAACACGACATCACCCGCATCGCAGGGCAGGAGCCGCTCTTCGGTGCCATGCCAACGTCCGCATCGGGGCAGCGTCGATGGTGCAATCGATGAACCCCCACGTGATGGACGATGTCCCGGAAGGATCTCATTCGGGTGCGATCGTTTCTTATTCCTCAGCTCACTGATCGCGCGTGCCCGGGAACCGCCTCATGGTGGACTCGCCGGTTGGCGAGTCGACTCTGCTAAATTGCGGTGCTTGGCGCGGAAATGCGCAGACTGGTTACTTGCGATATATTTCATAAGTATATGGATTTAAACAGAAAAATATCCGTGGCTCCCATGATGGATTGGACGGATCGGCACTGCCGGTTCTTCCTGCGGGGCTTCTCGCCGCATACGCTGCTGTATACGGAGATGATCACGGCGGCGGCGATCACCCGAGGCGATGCGTCGCGGCTGCTCGCCTACGCTCCTGAGGAGCACCCGCTCGCGCTGCAGCTCGGCGGCAGTGATCCGCGGGAACTGGCCGCGGCGGCACGCATCGGGGAGCAGGCCGGCTACGACGAGATCAACCTCAATTGCGGCTGTCCGAGCGACCGGGTGGCGAGCGGCGCCTTTGGCGCCTGTCTGATGCTCGAGCCGGCGCGGGTCGCCGAGTGCGTCGCGGCGATGAGCGCAGCGGTGCGCATCCCCGTCACCGTGAAGATGCGCATCGGTGTGCTCAGTGGCACGCGGGGCGAGTTGGCCGGGGCGCTCGCGCGCTTCGACGAGCGGGACTTCCAGGCCCTGCGCGAATTCGTGCGGCTCTCGCAGCAGGCGGGCTCTCGGGCCGCGATCGTCCATGCGCGCAAGGCGGTGCTCGGCGGGTTGTCCCCGAAGGACAACCGCGAGGTCCCGCCGCTGCACTACGAGGTCGTGCGGCGACTGAAGTCCTGCTTCCCCGCTCTGCCGGTGATCTTGAACGGCGGGCTGCGCACTGCCGAGGCGGTCCTCGAGGCGCTCGGCTGGTGCGACGGGGTGATGCTCGGGCGCGAGGCCTACCACCGCCCGATGCTCCTGTGGCAGATGCATGAGGCGCTGTATCCGCAGGAGCCGTTGGCGCCGCGCCGGGCGCTGCTCGAGCGGATGGCGTGCTACGCTGAGCAGCGACTCGCCGAGGGACACTCGCTCTCGAGCATCACGCGGCACATGCTCGGCCTGTGCACGGGCGAGCCCGGGGCTCGGGAGTACCGCCGGGTGCTCAGCGAAGGGGCTCGCCAGAGCGGGGCCGATGCGGGGCTGATCCGGCGCGTCGCCGCTGCCGTGGTGCACCCGGGCGAACCGGATGCCTCGGCCGCCTGAGTCGCAGGCGCTTCGCGCATGGCGAAGCGCTCGCGCTTGCGTATAATGATTTCCGGGACTTATGTCCAATAAAGACATTCAATACCGGGGGAGGCCGGTTGAGCGAACAGCCAATTGCTAAGGACGTCGAGCTCGCCGTCCTGTTCGCTGACGTCGTCGGATCGACCCGGCTCTACGAGCGCATGGGCGATCAGCGCGCCCGTGACATGGTATCGATGTGCATCGAGGTGATGCGTGGGGCCACCGAGCAGTTCGGCGGCACGGTCATCAAGACCATGGGCGATGAGGTCATGGCGACCTTTCCGAGTGCCGATGAGGCGCTGAACGCCGCCGCCCAGATGCAAAAGCAGATCGGTGCGCACGCGCAGCTGCGCGTCGACGGCCAGCCGGTTGCCATCCGCGTCGGCTGTCATTTCGGCGCGGTGGTGCTCGAGCACCACGACGTGTTCGGCGCGACCGTGCATACCGCCAATCGCATGACGAGCCAGGCCAAGGCCGGACAGATCATCACGACCGAGGCGACGGTCGCGCAGCTGAACGGGTCGTGGCGTTCGGCCTGCCGGCTCATCGACACTGCGCCGATCAAGGGACAGCGCGACGAAGTGGCGCTCTACGAGGTGCTGTGGCAGGCCGATGACGTCACCAGCATGGTGCGCACCGTGGGCCTCGGATCGGACCGCGGGCAGTGCACGCGCCTGCGCCTCTGGTGGCTCGATCGGGAACTGTTGATCGATGAGCAGCGGCCCATTCTCACCATCGGGCGGGCCGACGAGAACGATCTGGTCATCAAAGGCAGTCTGGTGTCCCGGCTGCATGCGCGCATCGAATTCTCGCGCCACAAGTTCACGCTCATTGATCACAGCACGAACGGCACGTTCGTGCGCGACGCGGGTGGGGAGGAGTCCTTCGTGCGCCGCGACTCGCTGCAGCTCAAGGGCGGC
>JAJZSQ010000179.1 GCA_021849615.1 Pseudomonadota bacterium | reverse complement strand
TTCGAGGCCTGTCTGGAGGCGGCACGCAACGCGACGCCCGGCGCCCCGCGTGTTCTGATCGTCGAGGGCGGGCCGGGCACGGGCAAATCCGTCATCGCCGTGCATCTGCTGGCGGCACTGCTGGCGAAGAAAATCTTCGCGATGTACGTGTCGAAGAACGCCGCGCCCCGGAATGTCTTCGTCGAGCAGCTCGGTCGCCTCAGGCAGGACAAGGTCAAATTGGCCAGTCTGTTCACCGGCCCCGATCGCTTCCTGGACACCGAGGTGAACGCCGTCGGTACGCTGATCGTGGACGAGGCGCACCGGCTCACCGAACAGGTCGGCTTTTTCGGCAACAAGGGCGAACACTCGGTCAAAGACCTCGTCCGCGCCGCGCCCTGCTCGATTTTCTTCCTCGACGAGCGCCAGCAGGTGACGTGAAAGGACGTCGGCTCGACCGAAGTGATCAGTCGATTTGCGGCTGAGCGCGGGGCGCAGCTCGAAGTGCTTCAGCTGGCGTCTCAGTTTCGTTGCGCCGGATCCGATGGCTATCTCGCGTGGATCGATGACGTGCTCGAGATCCGCCCGACCGCAAACCGAACGCTGGCGGGCAGCCCGCTCGAGTTTCGCGTCTTCGACGATGCCGGTGAAATGCACGCTGCGATCGAAGCCAGGAACACCCGCAACAAGGCTCGCGTCGTCGCCGGGTACTGTTGGCCGTGGAAGAGCAAGAACACGCCCGGCGCGTTCGACATCATCATCGGCGAGTATGAGCGCCGCTGGAACCTGACCACGGACGGAAGTCTTTGGATCGTCGCGCCGGAATCCATCCGCGAAGTCGGCTGCATTCACACCTGCCAGGGACTGGAAGTCGATTACATCGGCGTCATCATCGGACCTGATCTGGTGATGAAGGAGAGTCGCCTGCAGACGGTCCCTGAGGCTCGCGACCGCTTCGACAAATCCATCAAGGGGTACAGGAAGGATCTGGCCATCGATCCGCGCGGCGCTCAGGAGAAAATCGATCGCATCATCAAGAACACGTACCGGACACTCATGACTCGGGGCATGAAAGGGTGTTACGTGTACGCCACGGACCCGGCCCTTCGCGAGCACCTGCGGCAGCGCAGCGGCCGTTCCTGAGCCAACTCACGCTGCGGGAGGGGTGGGCGAGCTGCCGTGCGGCGTCGTTGCCCCTGCGCCTTAGCCGGCGGCGCGACGAGATCCGCTCAGACGGAACACCTGATCGGCGCCCAACCCGTCGAACAGCACGTCGTGGCAGCTGAACACGAGCACCTGCAGAGTATCGGCCGCCCGGAACAGCACCCGATGAATCTGCCGAATCCGCAGCGGATCGGTATTCACCAGGGAGTCATCCAGGATCAGAGGCAAGGTTCCCTCCCCGGCCAGCACCTCGGCGAGCCCGATCCGGGTCAGAAGTGCCAGCTGTTCCTGCGCGCCGCCGGAGAGCTCCTCGAACGGCTCGCTCAGCGCATCGCCGCGCAACCCCACCATCCCCAACGCTTCGCCCAGATCGAGGTCGCAGCCGGGGAACAGGCTCGCCAGATACGGCCTGACCCGCTGCATCACCGGCGTCGTGAGACGCTCCACCACGCGGTTGCGCTCTTGCGAGAAGACTTCCCATAGACGCTTCGCCGCGGCCGCCTGCCGCTCCAGGCGCGCAAGCTGCACGCGCGTCAAATCCGCGCACGCCTGAGCATCCTGCAGCGTGTCATATGTTCCCACACCGGACGCGGCATGCAGGGCACCGGTGAGCTGCTGCACGCGGTCCCGGATCTCCTGCACGCGCCCCTGGAGGCTCTGCAGCGCCTGCGCGAGCCGCCGCGCATCGAGTTCAGCCTCCTCGCCCCCCAGGTCGGTGAACGCCTCTCGACAGAGCTCCACGGCCTGCTGCGCGCGCGCGCGATGTCCGATGTGTTCCTGCAGCGTCTGGTTCAGTGCCTGCGCAGTCGGTCGCGCCGCCCAGAGCTCCGCCAGACGCTGCCGCTCGAGCTGCTTGTCTCGGTGGACTGCATGCTGCGCTGCGATCTGCGCGCGGATGCCGGTCAGTTCGGCATTCACCGTGTCGCGCGCACCGCGGGCGGATCGAACCTCCTCGTCGGCCGCAGCAAGCGCCGCATCCAGCCCTTCCGCGCTGTCCGTCACCGGCTTCTGCGGCCCGAGCCGCTCGAGCTCCGCGTCGGTGCGCAGCAACTCTTCCCGCAATGCGTCCCGTGATCGGGACCACGTGGCGCGCGCCTGCGCGGTCAGCTGTTCAATTCTCTGGGTGATCCGCTGGATGCGCTCACAGGCGCCACGCGCCTGCGCTACCGTTGCGACACCCGAACGCGTGAGCGCGTCCGCGAGTTCGGCATCGGCCTTGACCTTTGCATCGCGCAGCGCATCGAGCGTGCCGCGGCCGGGCTGGACCTCGACGTCGGCCAGGTCGCCGAGTTGGATCGTCCGGTTCTCGACCACGTCGAACGCCAGCCTCGTCCCTGCCGGATGCGGCGTTCCATCGACGCGTGCGACCAGCTTGAGCGTCACCACGACACTGACGGCAGCACCGTGCAGATGTGCCTCTGCCGTGCGCGCCGTCGCCTCGAGGCGCTGCAATTGTGCGAGCGTCTCCTCGCGAATGTCGGGCTCGCCGGCGCGCAGCTGTTGCGCCTCCCGCAGCGCCTGGTCGATGCGATCGAGTTCCGAGACCTTGTCCTGCAGTTCCCGGCGCCGCTCGCTCAATTCCCCGCGGCGCGCTTCCCGCCGCGCGTGCTCCAGGGCGGCACCGGCTGCTCTGAGTGATTGTTCCGCGACTGACACGCGTCGCACCGCAGACTCGGCGTCCGCCGCCAGCACTTGCTGGCGCAACGTCAGTGCTTCCAGGCGGGCATCCAGCTCGGCGGATTCCCCGGCCAGTCGTCGCAGCGTCTCATCGGCCTGCTGTCGCGATTTCAGCTCGTGCTCGGCGCTCGCGGCGGTCACGACCGCAGCCTTGAGCGCTCCCTCGGCAGCGGCCAACTGCGTGGCGGCACGGCGCGCGGCCGCGGCGCGCTCTTGCGCCGCGGCCGCCTCGCGCCTTGCGGTCTCCAGTCGACTCGAGAGCGAGGCCAATTCCTCTCGCGCACCGTGTAGTTCGGCGGCGGTCTGTTCGCGAGCCTCGTGCGCCTCTTGCGCGGCCTGCTGCGCGCTCTGCGCTTCCGCGAGCGCCTTGCGGGCATTACGCAGCAGCGCCCCGTCCTGGCCGGTCGGGGTGTAGTAGCGCTCGTACACCTCGTGGATGCGACTCATCAGCTGCTGGCCCTGCGCCGAAATCGCCGCCACGCCGATTTCTGCGCACAGCCGCTCCTGGAGCCGGGCCCGACCGTCTTCGTTCAGATCCTCACTCGTCCCGCGCCGCGAGTCCCCTTGGGCCACCATCAACAGCGGCCAGATCCCCAGTTCGTCTGCGTGTGGCGCACGCGAGCCGCTCGCGCGGGTGCCCAGGAGGCGGCGCAGCCCATCTTCAGCCTCCTCGGCGCGCAACGTCGTGCCGCCGCCGGCGAGCTGCGCCGACGCGCCCTTGAGGAACTGCTTGTGCAGTTCGTACTGACGGCCCTCGACCTCGAACGCGAGCCGCACCGATGGAGCCTCTGAGGCGCTCCAGCTCTGCAGCCGCTGTTTGTGCTGAGCCGCACCCTTGTACGATTCGAACAGCGCGAACTGAATGGCCTGGAACAGCCGGCTCTTGCCCGCTTCGTTGGGGCCGAGCACGAGGTTGAGCCGGGGCGAGAGCGGCGCGAGGGCGCGCGTGAGACCTCGCCAGTGACGCACGTCGACTTCAAGGAGCCGCATCGGAGGCCTCCCGCTGCAGCCGGTAGAGCAACTGCAGAGCGTCCGCATCGGCGGCGTTCGTTCCGGACTGCAGGCACTGGACACCCGCCGCCATGAATCCTTCGCCCGTCAGGGCCGCCAGGTCCTGTGGGCGGGGCTGGGCGACCAGGGCATCGAGATCGGCATCGAGGTAGGCAAGCCGCTCGCCGTATTCCTCAACGAGTGCGTCGAGTGCGTCCCGGGCCGCCATGGAGACCGTGCCCCGTAGGTGCAAATGCACCAAGGTCTGGGAGCGATCGGGCAGCACCTCGAGTTCGGCGCGCAGCTCGCCGATCTGTGCATCCTCGGTGACCTCGCGATCCAAAGTCAGCCAATGAGTCTGGGCGACTCGCCGCCGCTGCACGCGCGGTTCGCTGCCCGGTGCGTCGATGTCCACCACCAGAACTGCCCCCGGCTCCATCTCCTTGAACCGGGTCGGTTCCGGGGCGCCGGGGTACCACGCTCGCGCGTTGTAGCGGAACGTTCCGTGCCAGTCCCCGAGGGCCAGGTAGTCAAAGCCCTTCGCAATCACCCGATCCGCGTCGATGAGATTCGGCACGGTGCTTTCGGCGTCGCTGGAGAAATTGATGACGCCGCCGTGCGCCACGGCGATCCGGATGCCCTCGCCGGCAACCCGCTCCGGCAGCCACCCCGTCGGG
>JAJZSQ010000178.1 GCA_021849615.1 Pseudomonadota bacterium | reverse complement strand
AGTCGATGGGCGAGGCGGCCGCGCTCGCCAGTGGCTACGCCATCGAACCGGCGAAGCTGTTCGAGCTGGTCAGTCAGACGTTCTTTCCCGGGATGGTCTATCAGGGCTACGGGCGGGTGATCGCCGAGTCGCGCTACGAGCCGGCCGGATTCAAAGCCCGGCTCGGCCTGAAGGACGTGCGCCTCGCGCTCGCTGCCGCCGAGGCGGTCAATGCCCCGTTGCCGTTTGCCAGCCTGATGCGCGACTCGCTGCTCGAGGGGTTGGCTCGCGGCGAGGGCGAGCGGGAGTTCGGCGCCGTTCTCGGCTGCGCACCGCTGCGCCGCGCCGGGCGCTAGAGCAGCCGGGACGCCGCGTCGAGCCAGGCCCGCTGAGCGCGCCGGTAGTGCGCCGGTGCGATGCGCGCTCGCTCGAGCAGCTCGCGGGCCACCTTGCGGGCCGCCTCGCGCTCCCCCTGGCGCTCGAGCAACTGCGCATAGCGCACCGCCGCCTCGGCGCCGGGATAGGCCGGTGCAAGCGCCTGGTATTGCGCGAGCGCCTGCTCGAGTCGGCCTTCCTGCTCGAGCGCGCGAGCATAGAGCAGATGGCGCTCCGGGGAGTTGAACTGCGGGTTGTGCTGCATCAGCGCCTCGAGGGTGCTGCGTGCGGCGCTCGCCTCGCCATTGCCGAACTGCGCGCGGGCCAGGCCGAGCATGAGATTCGGGTCGTGCTCGTACAGGCCGCTCAAAGTCTGGCGGTACTGCGTGATCGCCTCGGCGTAGCGCTCGTGGCGCACGAGTTCCTCGGCATAGCGCTGCCGGCTCGCCACGTTGCCGGTGACCGCCGCCTCCTGCTCGAAGCGGCGCAGGTCCCCGTACGGGTCCATGGCCTGCTTCAGGCCTCGTCCGGCGCGCTGCGCGGTGCGGCTGCCGAACAGCTCCGGGAGGATCTCCACCGCCGCGTAGGCGAGCGCACCGAGCAGCGGCAGGAACAACATCACCCAGACCCAGATCCAATTGCGCCCGGTCTTGATGCAATGGACGATCAGAGCGAGTGACAGCGCGTAGGGCAGGATCAGGTACAGCATGGGCGAGCTATCCTACCGCATCCGGTGCCTGCCTCGCCCGGCCGGCAGATCGGCCCGCGATGCTGATATTCTGCCGCGCATGAAATCCCTCAAAGCGCCCGGGATGCGCTGCGCGGTGTTCGTGTTCGCACTGCTGCTCGGCATGCCGTGGGCCGCGGCCGCAGCGCCACGCCTGCGCGCCGGGGTGTATGTGCTTCACCCGGCGGCGTTGCGCTCGGGCGCGGCGCGCCCGCCGCGCATCGGTCTGGTGCTCTCGGGGGGCGGGGCGCGCGGCCTGGCGCACATCGGGGTGCTGAAGGTGCTGCAGAGGCTGCGGGTGCCGATCGACGCCATTGCCGGCACCAGCATGGGGGCGGTGGTCGGCGGTCTCTACGCGAGCGGCCTCAATGCCGGGCAGATCGAGTCGGTGGTGCGTTCGCTCAACTGGCAGGAGGCGTTCCGTGACCAGCCGCCGCGCCAGGATCTGACGCTGCGGCGCAAGGAGGAGGACGACAACTTCCTGGTCAACTTCCGCATCGGGGTGCGCCACGGACACCTGGTGCTGCCCGAAGGGCTGATCGAAGGGCAGAGCCTCACCGAGATCCTCCGCCGCCTGACGCTGCCGGTGGCGCGCATCACGAATTTCAACGATCTGCCGACGCCGTTTCGGGCTATTGCCACCAACCTCGCCACGGGCGCGGAGGTGGTGATGAGTTCCGGGGATCTGACCAGCGCCATGCGCGCCAGCATGTCCGTACCGGGCCTGTTCGCGCCGGTCGCGCGCGGCGGCCAGCTGCTCATCGACGGAGGCGTCTCGGACAACCTGCCGATCGACGTTGCGCGGGCGATGGGCGTCGATGTGCTGATCGTGGTCGATGTGAGCTACCCGATGGAGTCGCCACGGCGGCTCAACGGCGTGGCCGGGATCAGCGCCCAGACACTGGCGATCCTGATGCGGCGCCGCTCGGACCGGGAGCTGGCGACCCTCGGGCGGCACGATGTACTCATCCAGCCGGACCTTAACGGCATCTCCTCGTTCGACTTCGGCAACGTCAACCGGCTGCTCGCGATCGGCGAGGCAGCCGCCTGGAAGATGCGCAAGCGCCTCGCGGCATTCTCGGTGAGTCCCGCGGCCTACCGCCGCTACCAGCGGCGGCGCGTGCGGCTGCGCCGCGAGCCGCCGCGGATTGCGTTCGTGCAGGTGCGCACCGGCTCGAGCAGCTACTCCGCGCCCATCGAGAAGCTCTTCAGCGACATGATCGGCAAGCGGATGAATCCGAATGCGATCTCCCGGCGGATCACCACGCTCTACGGCCAGGGCGGCTTCGACACGCTCGATTATCAGCTGGTGCGCCGCGGCGGGCGCTACGGTTTGCTGATCGATGCGCGTCGCGCCTCGATCGGCCCGAACTACCTGCGCTTCGGACTGAGCCTGCAGGATGATTTCTCCGGCGATGCGACCTACGAGGCGGCGGCCCGCTACGTCATGTCCGACATCACCCGTCCCGGCGGGGAGTGGGTGACGGATGGGGAGATCGGCCAGACCTCCCAGCTTGCCACCGAGGTGTACCTGCCGTTCTCGAAGTTCTCCGGCTGGTTCGTGCTGCCGAAGGTCTCGATCGCCGCCAGCAATCTGCCGTTCTTCATCGGTCAGCGCGTGCGTGCGCAGTACCGTGAACACACGTTCCGCTACGGACTGGACTTCGGTAAACAATTCGGCGACTGGGGCGAGATCCGCGCCGGGGTGTACCGCGAAGAAGGGCACTCGAGGCTGAACATCGGCGATCCAAGCGATCCGGCGCTGCCGTTCCCGCCGCTGCAGAGTTTCGGCTCACTGACCTACTTCCTGCGCTTCAGCTACGACACGCTCGACAACATCGATTTTCCGCACTCCGGGGAGCAGGCGACGCTGCAGTGGAGCAGCGCGCACAATGTCATCGGGGCGCTCTCGAGCTACAACCGGGTGACGCTGCACTACCTGGCGGCGCACACCTGGGACGACCGCAATACCGTGGCGTTCGCATTCTCCGGCGGCAGTCTGCTCAACCGCGCCACGAACCTGCGCATGGAGTTCCCGCTCGGGGGGTTCTTGAATCTCTCGGGACTGAAGCCGTACTCGCTGTACGGTCCGCATTTCGGGGTGGCGACCGTGTCGGTGTACCGCGAAATCGATCGCGGCGGTCCGGGGTATCTCGGGGTGCCGATCTACCTCGGCATGTCGCTCGAGGCGGGCAACGTGTGGCAGAACCTGAGCCAGGTGCGCTGGAATACGCTGCACAAGGATGCGAGCGTCTTTCTCGGGCTCGACACGTTCCTCGGGCCGCTGTATCTGGGCAGCGGCTTCGACGATCACGGCAGCCAGTCGTACTACCTGTTCCTCGGCCGCACGTTCTGAGGCGCGGTCGCGCCTCGGCGCTCAGACCCTGCGGCTCTCGACCAGGTTCTCGACTTTCTCGAACACCAGTGCGGGCTTGTCGCCGGCGCGCGAGTACTGGTGACGGCGGCTCATCTCGCTGAGCGCCGCATCGCGCTCGGCGGCCGTGACGTACCAGTGCAGTCGGTGCCACTCCGGCCCGACCAGCTTGCGAAACGGATCCCCGGGACTGAGGCTCACGCGCACCCCGTAGGGCCGCTGCCGATCCGTGTGGGGGCTGTTCAGATTCTGTGGCTGGCTGATTCCCATGGCGCGCGAAGCTTACGGTGCCGGGCGCCGCAGGCGCAAGAGCGTCCCCGCGACGCGCTATCATGTGCAGCGGAGGAGCTTGCCATGTCATTGCTGCACAAAAAAATGACCCTGCCCGAGGCCCACGAGACGCTGCCGGGGCGCAGCGCCGCGCTCGAGGTCCCGCCCGAGCATTTCGTGACCGGTCATCGCATCGTACCGCCGTTCCCGCAGGGGATGCGCGAGGCGCTGTTCGCGATGGGCTGCTTCTGGGGCGTCGAGCGGCTCTTCTGGGAGCTGCCCGGGGTGTACTCGACGGCCGCGGGCTATGCCGGTGGCACGACGCCGAATCCGACCTACCGGGAGGTCTGCAGCGGACTCACCGGCCATGCCGAGGTCGTGCGCGTGGTGTACGACCCGGCCCGCATCAGCTACGAGGCGCTGCTGAAGGCATTCTGGGAGTCCCACGATCCGACGCAGGGCATGCGTCAAGGCGGCGACGAAGGAACGCAGTACCGCTCCATGATCTTCACCGCCGATGAGGCCCAGCGGGAGGCGGCCGAAGCCTCGCGGCACGCCTACCAGGCGCGGCTCACGGCGGCCGGGCACGGTGCGATCACCACCGAAATCGCACCCTGGCCCACGTTCTATTACGCAGAGGATTATCACCAGCAGTACCTGGCGAAAAATCCGGACGGGTATTGCGGGCTGGGGGGATGCGGGGTGCCCTTCAAATTCGCGGAGTTGTCGGCGGGCGAGAAGGCGTAGTCGGAGCGATACGGTGGGTTTCAGA
>JAJZSQ010000177.1 GCA_021849615.1 Pseudomonadota bacterium | reverse complement strand
CGCGCACACCGGTCCGCGCAGTGGCCTGCCAGGGTCCGTCGACCGAGAGCTGATTGATCTGCCCGCGCAGCCAATCGAGGCCGGTGCGCGCGCCCACTTCGAAGTACACGCGGGCCGTCTCCGCGACCGGCGTGCGGTGTGCGGCGGCGATCTCTACGATGTCGAGCGAGGCGTTGTGAGCCTCAAGGCTCGCCACGCGGGCCGCAACGGTCGTCGGCAGTCCCGACTCGGTGAGTTGCTGATGGGCGCTGTCGAAATGCTCCCGCCAAGCCCCGCACAGCAAGGACTGCAGTCGGGCGCCGATTTCGTGTACCCCGGCGCGAAACTCACTGACTGCCGCGTCGACCTTCAGTCCCGGCCGGCGCGCGAGCAACCAATAGGTCACATGGCGCAGCAGCCGGCTGGTTTCGAACATCGCCGCATACTGGATCTTGGCCGCTACGCGGTTGTCCAGCGCCTCGATGTCCTCCCACAGGTCGCGGATCTGGAAGATTTCGCGAGCCGCGGTGAACGCACGAGCGATCTGCGCCGGCTCGGCGCCGGTGTCCTCCTGGGCACGCAGCACGAACGTCGGTCCCATGCGGTTGATGAGGCTGTTCGTGGTGGCCGTGGCAATGATCTCGCGACGCAGCCGGTGCCGCTCGATGGCCGGCGCAAAGCGCTTGCGCACCGCGGTAGGGAAGTACCGTTCGAGTTCTGCGGCGAGATAGGGGTCTTCCGGGACGTCCGAGTCGAGCAGATGGTTGTTGAGCCAGATCTTGCTGTACGAGAGCAGGATCGACAGCTCCGGGCGGGTAAGCCCGGCGCCGCTCTTGCGCCGTTCGCCGATCTCCTCGTCGTTCGGCAGGAACTCGAGTGCACGGTTCAGGCCGCCGGAGCGCTCGAGCAGTCGGATCAGGTGCTGGTACTCGCTGAGGCGAGCCTTGGCCTGAAGCTCGAGTGTGCTGATCGCCTCACTCTGCAGGTAGTTGTTGCGCAGCACCAGGGCGCATACCTCGCTCGACATGCGCACCAGCAGCCGGTTGCGCTCGGCGAGGGAGAGCTTGCCGGCGTGCACCAGCGGGCTCAGCAGGATCTTCAGGTTCACCTCGACGTCCGAGGTGTTCACCCCCGCGGAGTTGTCGATGAAGTCCGTGTTGATCCGTCCACCGCCGCGCGCGTATTCGATGCGTCCGCGCTGCGTGCAGCCGAGGTTGCCGCCCTCGCCAATGACCTTGGCGCGCAGTTCGCAGCCGTTGATGCGCAGCGCGTCATTGGCGCGATCACCGACCTCGGCGTTCGATTCCCGGCTCGACTTGACGTAGGTGCCGATGCCGCCGTTCCAGAGCAGGTCCACGGGCATCTTCAGGATGGCGCGAATCACCTCGACCGGGGTCGCCGTGGCGCCCTCCAGCCCGAGCATCGTGCGCGCCTGCGCCGAGAGCGGGATCGACTTCGCGCTGCGCGCAAAGACGCCGCCGCCGGTGGAAATGCACTTACGGTCGTAGTCGTCCCAGCTCGAGCGCGGCAGCGCGAACATCCGCTGTCGCTCCGCGAAGCTCGTGGCCGCGTCGGGCTTCGGGTCGAGGAAGATATGCCGGTGGTCGAACGCCGCCAGCAGCAGCGTGTGCTTCGAGAGCAGCATGCCGTTGCCGAACACGTCGCCGGACATGTCGCCGATGCCGGCGACCGTGAATTCCTCTTTCTGGATGTCGACCCCGATCTCGCGGAAGTGGCGCTTGACGCACTCCCAGGCGCCCCGGGCGGTGATGCCGAGGCCCTTGTGGTCGTAGCCGGCCGAGCCACCGGAGGCGAATGCGTCGCCGAGCCAGAACCCGTACTGCGCGGCAATGCCATTGGCGGTGTCGGAGAACGTCGCGGTGCCCTTGTCCGCGGCGACCACCAGGTACGGGTCATCGCCGTCGCGCCGTACCACATCGGGCGGCGGCACGATCTTGCCCGCCACGATGTTGTCGGTGAGATCGAGCAGTCCCTGAATGAAGGTGCGGTAGCAGGCGATCACCTCGGCCTGCACTTCCTCGCGGCCGCCCTGCGGCAGGTTCTTCGGCACGAACCCGCCCTTGGCCCCGACCGGCACGATCAGCGTGTTCTTGACGTTCTGCGCCTTCATCAGGCCCAGGACCTCGGTGCGGAAGTCTTCGCGCCGGTCCGACCAGCGGATGCCCCCGCGCGCCACCTCGCCCATGCGCAGATGCACCCCTTCGACGCGTGGGCTGTAGACGAAGATTTCGTACTTCGGACGCGGCAGCGGCAGATCCGGGATTGCCGCGGGGTTAAACTTGAACGACAGATACGCAAGGGGCGTGCCGCTGCGATCACGCCGGTAGAAATTCGTCCGTAGCGTCGCCTGGACCAGCGTCAGGTAGGCGCGCAGGATGCGGTCCTCGTCGAGGCTGCTCACCCCGTCGAGGCCGCTGCGGATGCGCGCCACGATCCGCTCCGCGGCGCGCTCGGCGGCCTTGCCGCGCTGCGGCTTGGCCGGGTCGAAGCGGGCCTCGAACAGCTGCACGATCGCAGCGGCGATGGCCGGATTCGCCGCGAGCGTGCGCTCCATGTAGGCCTGACTGAACGGCACGCCGGTCTGCAGCAGATAGCGGCAGTAGGCGCGCAGGACCAGGATCTGACGCGCCGAGAGGTCGGCGCAGAACAGCAGCCGGTTGAAGCCGTCGTTCTCGGCCGTACCCTCCCAGCCGGCCGCGAGCGCCTCCTTGAAGCGCTCGGCGATGCGCGCCAGGTCGATTGCGGTGCCGTCACGGTTTTCCAGCTCGAAGTCCTGGATCCAGGCGACGCCGCCCTCGGGCCAGGCGAGCTCATAGGGCCGCTCGGCGATGACGCGCAGGCCGTAGTTCTCGAGCATCGGCAGCAGGTCCGAGATCGAGACCGGCTCGCCGAGCTTGACGATCTTCAGGTGCAGGGCGCTCGCGCCTTGCTGCGCCGTGCGGTGCAGGCTGATGCGCCGCCCGTGCGGTGCGGTTCGCAGCTGTTCGAGTTCGGCGATGTCCGCGAGCGCATCGGTCGCCGGCACATCCTCCTCGTAGGCCATGGGGAAGACGTGGTGGTAGCGCTCGGCGAGCGCGAGGCCGTCGGCTTCACCCCGCCGTGCAACCAGCACCTCGTGCAGGTGATCGCTCCAGGAGAGCGTCGCATCGGAGATCTGTCGCTCGATCGCCGCGACGTCGATCTTCAGATGCTCCCCGGGGTTGGTGCGCACCACGACGTGCACGCGCGCGTGGCTCGAGCTGGAGATCTGCACCTGGCTCTCGACGGAATGGCCGCCGAATCCCTCGAGCACGATGCGCTCGATGCGCTGGCGCACATCGGTGTTGTAGCGGTCGCGCGGGACGTACACCAGGCACGAAAAGAAGCGGTGGTACGGATCGCGGCGCGTGAGCAGGCGCACGGTGCGCCGTTCGTAGAGATTGACCACGCCGCGGCAGATGCGCACCAGATCGCGCGTGTTCGCCTGGAACAGCTCATCACGCGGATACGTCTCGAGCACGTTCAGCACCGATTTGCCGTCGTGGCTCTGCGGGTCGAGGCCGAAGTACTGGATGACGCGCGCCACCTTCAGGCGCAGCACCGGGATGTCGCGCGGACTGCGGTGGTAGGCCGTGGAGGTCCACAGACCGAGGAAGCGATGCTCGCCGGTCACCTCGCCGCGGGCGTTGAACGTCTTGATGCCGACGTAATCGAGATATTCGGCGCGGTGAATCCGCGAGACGGAATTTGCCTTGGTCAGCACGAGCAGCTCGCGCTCGCGAGCCCGTTCGCGGATCTCGCCCTTGAGGGCCGTGACCGAGGGCCGCTCGCTGGCACCTTGCGTACGCAGGATGCCGAGTCCGGTGCGGGCCTGCGCCTTCAGCGAGTCCTGACGCGCGCCGCGCTCGAGCCGATACTGCCGGTAGCCGAGGAACACGAAATGCCGCTCCTCCATCCACTGCAGCAGCTGGCACGCTTCGGTGATTTCCTCGCTCGGCAGCGACGGCGGACTGTTTTTCAGTTCAGTGACGATCGCGTGCGCCCGCTCGCGCATCGGCTCCCAGTCCTCGACCGCCGCGCGCACTTCCTGCAGCGTGCGCTCGATTTCCTGGCGCAGCCGCTCGAGCGTTTCGGCATCCGTGCGGCGGTCGATTTCGTACATCTCCCAGGATTCGGTCCGCGCCGCGCGCGCCCCGTCGCCGCCGAATCCGCTGATCCGTCCGCGCCCGTCGCGGCGAACCTCAAGGACCGGGTGCACGATGACGTGCACGGCGAGGCCGGCACGGTTGAAGGCGAGTCCAAGCGAATCGATCAGGAAGGGCCGGTCGTCGGTGACGATCTGCACCACGGTGTGCGGCGACTCGAAGCCGTCGCGCTCGGGATCGGGATTGAAGACCCGCACCAGGGACTCCCCGGGCGCGCGGCGCCGGCCGAGTTCGAGGTGACAGTGCGCCGCGTGCGCCAGCGCCTGGGGCGTGCGCGCCGCCAGATCTTCCTCGCCTACTCCTCGGTAGTAGGTTCGCAGGAAGTCGGCCGACACGCTCACCGCCGCGGCGTGCGGGCCGCGAGGCAGGCGGATGCGGGCG
>JAJZSQ010000036.1 GCA_021849615.1 Pseudomonadota bacterium | reverse complement strand
CTCGGGTACCGGGATCCTCACCGCGCAGCTGCTCGAGGCGGGTCTGCGGGTCTGGGCCGTGGAGCCCAATCACGAGATGCGCTCGGCCGCCGAGCAGCTACTCGGCGGCCGGCCGGGTTTTACGAGTGTGGTGGGAACCGCCGAGGCCACGACGCTCGCGCCGCACAGCGTCGAGTGGGTCACGGCCGGTCAGGCCTTTCACTGGTTCGATCCGGAAAAGACGCGCCGCGAGGCGCTTCGGGTTCTGGTCGCGGGCGGGCAGGTGGGGCTGCTGTGGAACGAGCGCGCGGACGATCCGGTGCCGTTGCTGGCGGATTACGAGGCGCTGCTGCGCCGCTACGCGCCGGAGTACGACCAGGTGCGCAGCCTGCGGGCGTACGGGCCGACCATGCAGCGGTTCTTTGGCCGCGAGCCCGAGTGCCGCACCTTCGCCAATCAGCAGGTGTTCGATTTCGAGGGGCTGAAGGGCCGCGCCCTGTCCTCCTCGTACGTGCCCGAGCCGGGTCATCCGGACCATGAGCCGCTGCTCGCCGGCCTGCGCGAGATATTCGAGCGCCATCAGCGCGACGGGCAGGTCGTGTTTCCCTACAAGACGCTGGTGTTTTTCGGCTCGCTCGACTGAGCGTTCGCGCGTCTCAGCGCTCGAGCGTGCTGATCAGGGCGGGCAGTTCCTGCAGGCTTTCGAGCGCGGCGAGGTGGGGGATGCGCTCAATCGGTCCGCGATGATAGCCGTGGCGCATCAGCACGAGCGGCACGCCGGCATCCGCTGCGGCGGCCGCATCCACTTCGCTGTCCCCGACCATCAGCGCGTCTGCCGGTGCAGTCGAAAAATGCGACAGCACCGCCTGCAGTACCCGCCCGTCGGGCTTTCGGTACGGCAGAGAGTCTCCGCCTACTACCCGGCTGAAGAACCCGGCGAGGTCGAGCCGCTCAAGGATCACCGCGGTGAGGTGCTCGGGCTTGTTCGTGCAGATCGCCAGATCGAGTGCCGCGGCGCGCAGCCGCTCGAGCGCCGCGCGGGTGCCGGGATAGAGGATCGTCTCGCGCATCGGCTCGGCACCGTAGCGTTCGAGCACGCTGCGCTCGGCGCTCGCACCGTCGCGTGCGGCGAGTCCGCGCGCCGCCAGGGCCCGCTCGACCAGCTTGCCCATGCCATCGCCGATCATCGCGCGCACCTCGCGCAGCGCGAGCGGTGCGGCGCCGTAGTCCGCCAGCATGCCGTTCACGGCATGGGCCAGATCCGCGGCGCTGTCGATCAGCGTGCCGTCGAGATCAAAAATCACGAGCGATAATGCCATCGACCTACTGTAGCACCGCCCCGCCGGCGCCGCCGCGCAGGGGCGGCGCCGGCCGGCTGTGCCGCGACGTGTTCAGTGCAGTTCGCGGAACGCAACCAGGCTGTGCGGTTCGATGCGCAGCTCGTACCCGTAGCGCGCCGGTGCGCCTGCGCGCGCCGCGAACGGGCCACCGTGGCGGACCGGTTCACCACCGAGTATGACTCCGTTGGTGAGCTGCTCGATTCGCTCGAAGCCCCCGACCACCCGGACCCCGACCGGATGGTTGCGGAAGGATTGCACGACGAACGTGCCGTTGCCGTACTCGAACAGACTGACGTCGGCGGGCCCCTCGAGGCGCACCGGCAGGCCGGGCGTGAGGAATCGCCGCAGTGCATCGAGGACACGCGGTGGCAGCGAGTAGAAGTCGTTCTGCTCCTCGGGTACGTTCAGCACGTACAGTTCGCCTTTGCCGTAATGATCCATCAGCAGCAGCGGCACGCCGCCCTGATCATCGAGTCCGCGCACCACCGCCCAGTCCTCGTTGGTGTAGAAGTGGATCAGGGGGAAGAGGATGGGGCGGCTCTTGCCTAGCATCACGCCGCCGCCGAAGCCGAAGCCCCCGACGTAGCGGGTGGGGGCGGCGATCAGGTGAGTGACGTGCATGTCGGTGATCTGGCGCAAGCCGTGGTGCTGCAGCGCCCGCAGCAGTCCCGAGGTGATGATGACGTGCCCGCCGGCGCGCAGGTGGGCTTCGATCTTGGCGACGATGTGCGGATCCTTCCGCGCCGCTTCGGTGAGCAGCACGGTCTTGGCCTGCGGCCAGTGCGGGAACATCTCGATCGGGACTCCGATCATGCCGAGCATCTCGGGCAGGAAGTCCTCCCCGCTGGAGTCGAGCGGTCGATAGGTGGCGAGACCGACCGGCTGGCCGAGCGCCCCGGCGATGCGATCGACCTTGCGCAGCGAGTAGGCGACCACATTGGCGAGCCGCGGCCGCTTCGCGCCCGGCGCACCCGGCAGGCCGCAGCACTGGCGCAGCATCTGCCAGTAGTTGAAGGTCGTCGGCAGGTATTGCCAGGCGGCGCGGTTTTTCGGGTTGGCCGCGCGCAGCAGGTTCGTGTACTCGAACAGGTTGATCGCCGGCGCCTTGGCGAGAATGGTGTCCCAGAGCTGCTCGGCGTAGCGGTCCAGGTCATGCATGGCGATGGGATCGACCCAGCCGCCGCCGTTGCGTCCGGGGGCGATGTTCTCGAAGTAGCGGAAGATCTCGTAGCTCTCGTAGGGCAGCAGCTGCTGGTCGGTGCTCGGTGCGTAGCGGGTCTCATCCCCCGTCCAGATCTCCGGGAAGATCTTCGGCTCGTGCACCAGATCGAACCCCATGCCCTGGAACGAGGGGTAGAAATTCGGGAACTTGATGATGACGCGCACCTTGGGATTGGCCGCCTCGGCGGGCTTCAAGATCAGGTTGCGCGACACCTCATCCATAGTCTGCATGCGGTATTGCGACCAGGTGCGCGAGCCCTTGGCGGCAATGTCCGCCGGGCTCTTGGTATTGAAGAAGTACAGATCGTCGAGCACGAACTCGTTGAAATGTCGTGCGGTGAGCGCGGCCATGCGCCGCGTCAGCGCCCGATCCGCAGGCAGCGCGTAATCGAGGGTGTTGAACTGGCCGTTGCCGCCGGGGCCGAGCATGGCCATTCCGCCGGCCACTGCGACGTGGTGCGCCTGAAAGAAGTGCTTCACGCGGGTCAGTTCGGCGCCGGTGGCGCTGTCGCCCGCGCGATAACTCTCGATGAAGACCTGATCGACGTGCAAGCGGCTCGCGATGGTGCGCCAGCTCGAGCGCATCCAGGCCGGATCGCGCGCCATGCGCTTGACCACGCGTACCGGGATGTACACGGTGACCTTGAAATTATGGTACGGCGCCGGCGCCGCCCAGGCGCTCGTGGCGCACAGCAGCACCAGCGCGGCGGCAAGAGACTGCCGGAACTTGAACATGACGGCCCCCTCATCGGTCGAGTAGAATTGGTAGCGCTACCATGATACACGGCCTGCACCTGCCGTAAAGCGTGACCGGGCCCCCGGGAGGGCGCGCTTGGCGCCCGAGAGGTGGTGCAGTTGCGTTACACTTTCGCGGTGGGATCCGCGAGCCGGTGCGCCGTCCCGAGACCTTTGGACCAACCAATTTCATGCACGGTATTGCGCGAGGCGCGAACTGCCTCGAGTTCGGACGCTTTCGGTTGCTGATCCGCCAGCGCGAGCTGCGCAGCGGCGATAAGCCCATTGCGCTCGGCTCCCGGGCCTTCGACGTGCTGCTGGTGCTGCTCGAGGCGCACGGCGACCTCGTGACCAAGGAGGAACTGCTCGCGCGCGCCTGGCCGGGCATCGTGGTCGAAGAGAGCAACATCCAGGTGCAGATCTCGGCGCTGCGCAAGGCGCTCGGCAAGGACCGCAATCTCATCGTTACCGTGCCGCTGCGCGGGTATCGCTTCACCGGCGAGGTGCGCGAGCTGTCCGAGACCGACAGCGCGCGCAGCGCGGCCGAGGCACCCTCGCCGCCGACCAATCTGCCGGCGGCGATGTCCGAGTTCATCGGCCGCGAGGCCGAACTCGCCACGGTGCACGAGCTGCTGCAGCACAACCGGCTGGTGACGCTGGTCGGCACGGGCGGCATCGGCAAGACCCGCCTGGCGCTCGAGGCGGCGCGCGAGGCGCTCGAGGAATTTCCCGACGGGGTGTGGCTGGCGGAACTCGCCCCGCTCACCGACCCGGAGCTGGTGGCGAGCGGCATGCATGCCGCGCTCGGTCTGCAGAGCGGTACCGGACGCTGGACCGGCGAGCGCCTCGCCGCGGCGCTGCGCGAGCGCAAGCTGCTGTTGGTGCTCGACAACTGTGAACATCTGATCAGCGCCGCGGCCCGTGAGGCCGAGACGCTGCTCGCCGCGGCGCCCCAGCTGCGAATCCTCGCCACCAGCCAGGAGCCGCTCGGCATCGAGGGGGAGTGCACGCTGCGGCTGCGGCCGCTGGAGTTTCCGGCCGAGCACATCGCCGGCCTCGCCAGCACGCAACGCCACGGTGCGGTGCGTCTGTTCGTCGCACGGGCCCAGGCCGCCGATCCGCAATTCGAGCTCAACGAGCGCAATGCGGCCACGGTGGCGATGATCTGCCGGCGCCTCGATGGCATCCCGCTCGCGATCGAATTGGCCGCCGCGCGTTCCGCGGCGCTCGGCATCGACGGTCTGGCGCAGCGGCTCGACCTGCGCTTCCACGTGCTCACCGGCGGGCGGCGCACGGCGCTGCCGCGTCACCAGACGCTGCGCGCGACGCTCGATTGGAGCCACCGGCTGCTGGCCGAGCCGGACCGCACCGTGCTGCGCCGGCTGGCCGTGTTCGCCGGCAGCTTCACGCTCGAGGCCGCCGGACAGGTGGTCGCCGATGCGGCGCTGCCGGAGTGGGAGGTCGTTAGCCGGATCGCCGAACTGGTCGACAAGTCACTGGTGGTGGCCGATTCCTCCGCAGCGCAGCGCCGCTATCGGCTGCTCGAGACCACGCATGCCTACGCGATGGAGAAGCTCGCCGATAGCGGTGAGTTCGGGCCGCTGGCGCGTCTGCACGCGCGCTACTTCCGCGATCTGCTGCAGAACGCGCATCTGGTCTGGGAACGGACGCCCTCGGTCGAGTGGCTGGAGAAGGTTGGCCCGGAAATCGACAACGTGCGCGTCGCACTCGACTGGGCGTTCGGCGCCGACGGCGACGCGCAGATCGGGGTCGAACTGGCGGCCTGCTCGTACCTGCTGTGGTATCTGCTGTCACTGATGCCCGAGGGGCGCTCGCGCCTCGAGCGCGCCACCGCGGCGCTGAGCGGCGAGACGCCGCGCTCGCTCGAGGCGCGTCTGTGGTTCGGTTACGGGTTTCTCTCCACCGGCGAGCCGCGCGGGCGAGCCGTGCCGGCGCTGCGGCGCGCGGTCGCGCTGCTGCGCGAGTCGGGAGAGCCACTCGACCTCGCCCGGGCGCTCGCGTTCTACGGCCTGAACCTGGCCCGCACCGGGGCGCCCGGGGAGGGCCTCGAGGCGCTGCAGGAGAGCCGCCGGATGCTTTCGGCCGGCGCGCAGCCGAAGAGCTTGGCGCTCTGCCTGACCAATCTCGGCATCGCGCATACCGTCGCCGGACAGTACGAGGCGGCGCGCGCGCGGCTCGATGAGGCGCTCGCCGCCGGGGAGCGCTCGCATGCGGACTTCTGGGCGTGGCGGGCGCTCATCTACAAGGCCGAGGTGCAGTTCGCCGAAGGGCGCGTCGATGCGGCCATCGCCGGCGCGCGCGAAGTAATCGCGCTGGCGCGCGCGGCCCGGCGCACGGGGCTGCTCGGACATGCGCTGTGCAACCTGGCCGGCTATCTCATCGCGCACGACGAAATCGACGCAGCGAGCGCGGCGCTGCGCGAGGGACTGCCGCTCGCCGAGCACAGTGAGCTCGATACGGTGCTGATCGCCGGCGGCATGCAGCACCTGGCGACGATTGCGGCGCGCCAGGAGCGTTTCGAGCGCGCCGCCCAGTTCATCGGCTACG
This sequence comes from Pseudomonadota bacterium, assembly GCA_021849615.1. Lineage (GTDB taxonomy): Bacteria > Pseudomonadota > Gammaproteobacteria > Steroidobacterales > Steroidobacteraceae > 13-2-20CM-66-19. Next base: position 17,458 of record JAJZSQ010000036.1, on the reverse strand, counting down.
CGCACGCGTTCTTTTCCAAAGAGTTCGCCGGCCGCAGTCCGGCGAAGCTCATGATCGAAGCGGGGATTCTGCAGCAGTTGCGCGTGGTGCTGGCGCCGCAGCGGCTCGAGGCGCTGATGGACAGCGGCGCCTGCTGGAGCGAGGACGAGGCCATGACGGCCGCCCTGGAAGCGTGACAAAAATCACGTCACAGGCTTATGTACACGCCGGCGCAGACCGGCCGCAAGCCCTGCGGGCATTAATTAAGAAAGATTAAGCGCAATTCAGGGGACGCTAAGGATTTGGCGGGGGCCGAGGGGCATCCTCTCGCCGTTCGAAACAAGGCTGGTATTCGCCCCCACATCATGCGCAACTTCTGGTCCCGATTCTGTCGTCTTTTGCCGTTGGCGGCAACAGCGCTGCTGGCCGGCTGCCACGGCGCACTGCTGCATCCGGCCGGTCCCATCGGCATGGCGGAGCGTTCGATCATCTACACCGCAACCGGCCTGATGCTGGTGGTGGTGGCCCCGGTGATCGTGCTCGTCGTGCTCGTCGCCTGGCACTACCGCGCCTCGAACACCAAGGCCCGATATGAGCCGGAGTGGTCGCACTCGACGCGCATCGAAGTGGTGATGTGGAGCATCCCGGTCGTGATCGTGTCGATCCTCGGCGTCATCGCCTGGCGCAGCTCGCACAAGCTCGACCCGTTCCGCCACATAGCTTCGCCGGCCCAGCCGATTCATGTCGAGGCGGTGGCGATGGACTGGAAGTGGCTGTTCATCTACCCGGACCTGCACATCGCCTCGGTGAACGAGGTGGCCATGCCGGTCGGCGTGCCGGTGGTCTTCCACATCACCTCCGCCACGGTGATGAACTCGTTCTTCATTCCGCGCCTCGGCAGCCAGATCTATGCCATGGCGAACATGCAGACCTCGGACAACCTAGTGGCGAGCCGCACCGGTACCTTCCGCGGCATTTCCGCGAACTTCAGCGGCGACGGCTTCTCCGGCATGACCTTCAAGGCGGTCTCGATGTCCCCGGCGGACTTCAAGCAGTGGGTCGCCAAGGCCTCGGCCTCAAGCCAGCACCTTGACGCCGCCCAGTACGTCGCGCTCGACAAACCGAGCGAAAACGTTCCGGTGACCTACTACTCGCAGGTCATGCCGAATCTGTTCGAGCAGATCCTGGCGGGCAAGTTCCGCTCCGGTCAATTGCTGGCGAGCGCCTCGGCGCCTGCGTCGGCCCGTGGGAGTAAGTGAGCATGTTTGGTAAGTTGACGCTCAGTGCCATCCCCTTCAACGTCCCGATCGTCATGGGCGCAGTCGCGTTCATGGTGCTGTGCGTGATCGGGGTTCTCGCCGCCATTACCTACCTGGGCAAGTGGAAGTATCTCTGGACCGAGTGGCTGACCTCGGTCGATCACAAAAAGATCGGGATCATGTACATGATCCTCGCGTTCATCATGCTGCTGCGCGGCTTCGCCGATGCCATCATGATGCGCTCCCAGCAGGCGCTGTCCTACGGCAGCAACATGGGCTATCTGCCGCCGGAGCACTTCGACCAGGTGTTCAGTGCGCACGGCACGATCATGATTTTCTTCATGGCGATGCCGTTCATCATCGGTCTGATGAACTGCATCCTGCCGCTGCAGATCGGTGCGCGCGACGTGGCCTTCCCGCTGCTGAACAATTTCAGCTTCTGGCTGACGGCCGCCGGCGCGGTGCTGGTGAACGTGTCGCTCGCGATCGGCAATTTCTCGCGCGCCGGGTGGCTCGCCTACCCGCCGCTCTCGGAGCTGCACTTCAGCCCGGGTGTCGGGGTCGACTACTACATCTGGGCACTGCAGATCTCCGGTATCGGCACGACGCTCACCGGGGTGAACTTCATCGCGACGATTCTGAAGATGCGCGCCCCGGGCATGACCATGACGCGCATGCCGGTGTTCGTGTGGGCCTCGCTCTGCGCCAGCGTGCTGATCGTGGTCGCATTCCCGATCCTCACCGTCACGCTCGGCCTGCTGACGATGGACCGCTACCTGGGGATGCACTTCTTCACGAACTCCCTCGGCGGCGATCCGATGATGTACATCAACCTCATCTGGATTTGGGGTCACCCGGAGGTCTACATCCTCATCCTGCCGCTGTTCGGTGTGTTCTCCGAGATCGTGCCGACCTTCTCCGGCAAGCCGCTGTTCGGCTACGCCTCGATGGTGTACGCGACCATGGCGATCGCCGTGCTCTCGATGCTGGTGTGGTTGCACCACTTCTTCACCATGGGCGCAGGACCCGCCGTGAATGCCTTCTACGGCATCACGACCATGATCATCGCTGTGCCGACGGGCGTTAAGATCTTCAACTGGATCTTCACCATGTACCGCGGCCGGGTGCGCTTCGATACCCCGATGCTCTGGACGATCGGGTTCCTGATCACCTTCACGATCGGCGGAATGAGCGGCGTGCTGCTCGCCGAGCCGCCGGCCGACTTCGTGCTGCACAACAGCCTGTTCCTGATCGCGCATTTCCACAACGTGATCATCGGCGGGGTGGTGTTCGGCGTGTTTGCCGGCGTGTCCTACTGGTTTCCGAAGATCACCGGCTTCCGGCTGCATGAGGGGCTCGGCAAGCTGGCGTTCTGGTTCTGGTTCGTGGGCTTCTATGTGGCGTTCATGCCGCTCTACGCGCTCGGTCTGATGGGCGCGACCCGCCGCATGGATCATTACAACGTGGCCGCATGGCATCCGCTGTTCATCATCGCGGCCGTGGGCGCAGGCATCATCGCGCTCGGCATCGGCACGCAGGTGCTGCAGCTGGTGGTGACGTTCGTGCAGCGCGAGAAGCTGCGCGACACCACGGGTGACCCGTGGAACGGGCGCACCCTGGAGTGGTCGCTGCCCTCACCGGCGCCTGCCTACAATTTTGCGCGGATCCCGATCGTGCGTGAGCGCGACGCGTACTGGGACATGAAGAAGCGCGGGGTGGACCTGAAGGGCTCCACGTTCGTGCCGATTCACATGCCGCGCAACAAGGCGACCGGCTTCATCATGGCCGGCTGCATGTTCGTGACGGGTTTCGCGCTGGTCTGGCAGATTTGGTGGCTCGTGATCGCCGGTTTCGCCGCGACCGTCGCTACGCTGATTCGCCATGCCTTCGATGACGATCGGGACTATCACATCGGCGCTGATGAGGTCAGGAAGTCCGAGGCGCTGTACGACCGCGTCAAAGCGGGGAGCGTGTAATCGATGTCCAACGAAACTCTTCTCATGCAGAACGGCTCGGCGGCTCTGAAGCCTGGCTATGCAGACCACGCAGCCGACGCGCTGCGCGGGCTGCGACAGTCCGGCGATGCCGTCGATTTCCAGGTCGAGCATCACCACGACGTTGCCGCGACGATCCAGCTCGGGTTCTGGATCTACCTGATGAGCGACTGCTTGCTCTTCTCCGGGCTGTTCGCGACGTACGCGGTGCTGCACGGCCACACGGCCGGCGGACCGAGCGGCGCCCAGTTGTTCGATCTGCCGAGCGTGCTCACCGAGACGATGTTCCTGCTGTTCAGCAGCTTCACCTGTGGGCTTGCGACGCTCGCGATGAACGCGAACAACCGCAATGCCACGGTCGGCTGGCTCGGTGTGACGTTCCTGCTCGGCGCGGGCTTCGTCACCATGGAAGTGCGTGAGTTTGCCCACATGGTGGCGATCGGGGCCGGCCCGAGCCACAGCGCGTTCCTCTCGAGCTTCTTCACGCTCGTCGCCACGCACGGTCTGCACGTGACCTGCGGCCTGATCTTCATGGTCGTGATGATGGTGGCGGTCCTGCGCAAGGGGCTCACGGAGACGAACCGTGCGCGGCTGAACTGCCTGAGCCTGTTCTGGCACTTCCTCGACATCATCTGGGTCGGAGTGTTCTCCCTGGTCTACCTGTTCGGAGTGGCCCACTAATGAACGTCGCAAACGAAGCACTGGCCGGACACGGGCCGCACGGTGCGCATGGCGCGCACGGTTCGGGTCACGGTCCTTCGCAGAAGCAATACATCATCGGTTTCGTTCTGGCGATTCTGCTCACGGCAGTGCCGTTCGCCTTGGTGATGCGTCACTCGGGTATCGGCACGGGCGTGTTGATCGCGGCCTTCGCGGTGGCGCAGATCGTGGTGCACGTCGTGTACTTCCTGCACGTGAACAACTCGCCCGAGCAGCGCTGGAATTTGACGGCGCTGCTGTATACGGTGCTGATGGTCGGGATCATCATGATCGGGTCGCTGTGGATCATGCATCATCTCTACAGCAGCATGACGCCGGGCGCCATGCATCACATGGTCTGGTCCGCAAAGCACTGAGACGACCGATCCGCGTACGGCGCCCGGTGCTGCCTCTCAGCGGCACCGGGCGCTGTCGTTTTGGGGCTCGGGCGGCGCGGTACGTTCAGCCGGGTTCATTTGCCGGCGCGCGTGCCGGCGGACCGCGGTGCGTCGCCATCCAGACGCTGAGCAGGATCAGGAGCAGCCCGAGCGGACCGGCCCAGCCGATGCGCTCATGCAGCACGACTACGCCGAGCGCCGCGGCGATGACCGGGTTGATGTAGGTGACCACCACGGTGCGGGCCGCACCGGCGCGCTTGATCAGGTAGAACATCCCGAGCATCGACAACGCCGTGCAGATGGCGCCCAAGAAAGCGACGGAACCGAGCGCGAGGGTGCTTGGCATTCGCGCAGGCAGTGTCAGCGCCGCCGGAATCGCGAGCACCCCGCTCGCCACGATCAGGCTGGCGGCGAGCGCCCCGAGGGAGTCGACTTCGTGCAGGTGGCGCTGGACCACCATCGGCCCGGTTGCGTAGCAGAGCGTGACGAGCACCATGCCGGCGACGCCGACCCAGCCGCGCAGGCCGGTAACGCTGCCGAACCCGACCAGTACCGTGACTCCGAGCACGCCTCCCACCAGGCCGCTCCAGCGCCGCGTCCCGAGTGGCTCGTGCAGCCCGAACAGCCGCGCGGCCGGTACGGTGGCGAGCGGGACGCCCGAGATCAGGATGCCGGCGACCGACGAGGGGATCCAGCGTTCGCTCGCGGCGATGAGCGAGTAGGGCAGTACGAATTCCAGGACCGCAAAGGCGCTCACTGCCGCGGCATGCGTGCGCAGCGCCGAGAGCGTGCCGCGCCGCCAGGCGAGCGGTGCGAGCAGCAGCGCCGCGAGCGTGATGCGGCCCCAGGCGACATCGAATGGGGAGAGCTCGCGCACGGCGAGTTTGATGAACAGATACGGCAATCCCCAGACGATGCCGAGGCCCACGAATACGAGCCAAGACCGTGCATTCATGCGTTGAGCGCTTTGTGACTCCCGGGTCTCGGGTCCTGCGTCGCCCCTAGGCTACAGAAGCCGCGCAATGCGTGCGAGCGGGTTGAGCGTCCCGGGGGGCGCGATCGGGTGCGGGTCGCTATACTCGCGACCTTTTGCGCCGGCATTGCGATCATGTGGTTCAAGAATCTCACTGTGTACCGGCTGCCGCCGGAATGGAAGTGGACGGCGGCGGATCTGGAGGCCGCCCTCGGACGGACCCCCCTGCAGCCGTGCAGCGCGCTGCAGATGCGCAGCCGCGGTTGGGTGGCGCCGTCGCCGTCCGGACGGCTGCTGCACACGGTCGGCACGCAGCACCTGCTGGCGCTCGGTATCGACCAGAAGCTGCTGCCGGCGTCCGTCATCCGCCAGGAGGCCGAGCGGCGCGCCGCCGAGCAGGCCGAGACACAGGGCTTTCCGGTCGGCCGCCGGCAGATGCGCGCGCTGAAGCTGCAGGTGGCGGACGAGCTGCGTGCCCGCGCGCTGACGCGCCGTACCTTGACGCGTGCGTGGATCGATTCGGATGCGGGCTGGCTGGTGGTCGACAGTGCCAGTGCGACTCGCGCCGAGGAGTTGATCGAGACGCTGCGCGATACGCTCGAGAGTCTCGCGGTGCAGATGTGGGATACGGAGCGTTCGGTGAGCGGTTCGATGGCCGCATGGCTGCAGCGCGGTGCGCCCGGCCCGTTCTCGCTGGAGCAGGACCTGGAGCTGCAGTCCGCAGATGCGCAGAAGGCGACCATCCGCTATCGGCACCATCCGCTCGACGGCCAGGACATTCGCACGCACCTGAGCGCCGGTAAGCGCCCGACCCAGCTGGGATTGACCTGGAACGGCCGGATTGCCTTCGTGCTCACCGAGAAGCTCGGCATCAAACGGCTGCAGTTCCTCGAGATGGCCCCGGAGCGCGAGGACGGCGGTGAGATCGATCCGCTCGAGCAGTTCGATCTGGACTTCACCGTAATGGCCGGAGAGCTCGGGACCCTGCTCGGCGATCTGACTCGCGAGCTCGGCGGCGAGTCGGCGCGCGCGGCGGCCTAGGCCGGACGCGTCGAGGCGACGGAGGGGCGGCGGCGGAGCCGCTCGTGCCAGGCAGCGAGCTGCGGCCGACCCTCGCGCCAGCGTTCCTCGGGGAAGCGAAACTCCAGGTACTCGAGCGCGCACACGATGGAGATCGCACCGATGTCGAACGGTCCGTCGAGCGGCTCGGCCTCGAGCGCATCGAGCGCGGTGCGCACCTTCAGGCGCTGGTCGTCGAGCCACTCGCTCCAGCGCAACGCCTCGGGGCGGATGACGAGTTCGTAGCGCATCAGGATGGCGGCCTCGGCGAGGCCGTCGGCCAATGCCTGGCGGCGCAGCGCGCGCCAGCGCGCCGCGCCGGCGGCCGGCCACAGGCGATCCCCGCCGGCGAGCGCATCGAGGTACTCGCAAATCACCGGAGAGTCATACAGCGCCTCGTTCGCCTCGGTGAGGAGCGCCGGGATCTTGCCGAGCGGATTGTGCGAGCGCAGTCCGTGGTGGGGCTGAACTGGGGAGAGACTCACCTCGATCAGCTCGATGCGCTCGGCGAGAGCGAGTTCGAGCGCGCTGATGCGCACCTTGCGCGCGAAGGGGGAGGCGGGATTCAGATAGAGCTTCATCATTCGGGGCTCCCGGCGCTGCGCCTCAGCGCCGCGCGGCGCCGGCTTCGCGCGAGCGCCAGATCGATCAGCCGCGTCACCAGGGCGCGCGGCGCGATGCCGGAGAGCTCCCAGAGTTTCGGGTACATCGAGATGGCGGTGAAGCCCGGCAGGGTGTTGATCTCGTTCACCCGCAGCGTTCCGTCGGGCTCGAGGAACAGATCGACCCGCGCCATGCCCTCGCATTCGAGCACTTCGAAGGTGCGCACGGCGAGCGCCTGGGCGCGCTTAAGCACCTCGGGCGCGAGGTGTGCCGGCAGTTCGAGGCGCGCCCCGCTCTCATCGAGATACTTCGCGTCGTAGGAATAGAACCCGTCGGCATGCCGGACGACGATTTCGCCGGCTACAGACACTGCGGGCGGCGTACCACCGAGCACGGCGAGTTCGATCTCGCGGGCCGTGACGGCCGCCTCGATGAGTACCTTGTCATCGAACTGGAACGCGTGGCGGACGGCCGCCTCGAGGTCCGCCGGCGTGCTCACTTTGCGCACCCCGATCGAGGAGCCGGCATTGGCCGGTTTGGTGAACACCGGTAGACCGAGGTCCTGAACCTGGCTCAGCGTCGCCGCCGGATCTGCCTCGAAGCGCTCGCGGCGCAGGGTGTGGAACGCGGCGATCGGGATGCCCGCATCGCGCAGCAGCCGCTTGCTGACGTCCTTGTCCATGCCGATGGCCGAACCGAGCACCCCGGCCCCGACGTAGGGGATGCCGGCGAGTTCGAACAGGCCTTGCACGGTGCCGTCTTCGCCCATGGTGCCGTGCAGCACCGGAAAGATGACGTCGATGGCAGCGGCGGTTTCGTGGGCGAAGACCGTCTCTTTGCTGACTAGCGGGCCATTCTCGATGCGCACCAGGCGTGGGTCGCGCGCGCTCTCGAGCAGTCGCGCGGCATCCTGGCGCAGCCACCGGCCCTGCCGGTCGATGCCGATCAGCACCGGCTCGAAGCGCTGCGGATCGAGCGCCGCGAGCACGTTGCGAGCCGACAGAATGGAGATTTCGTGCTCGGCGGATTGGCCGCCGAACAGGAGTGCGACGCGAAGCTTCGCTGGATGGGTCATGCGCGGATCGTGACGAATAGGGGGTAATACGGGCGCGGTCGCGGCACGGGACCGCGACGCGCAGGTTGCACGCCAAGAATAGCCGAAGCGCGGGTCGGTGGCGTGCGGCGCGGCTCAGAGCTTGAACGTCGAGAGCAGCAGGCTGGTCTCGGTGCTGGAGACACCCGGGGTGCGGCTGACACGCGCCAGGACGCGGTCGAAGGAGGCGAGCGAGTCGGCACGCAGCTCTGCCACCAAATCCCAGCGCCCGTTCGTGCTGTAGAGGCTGGCGACGGCCGGGTCGCCGCGCAGTGTCTTGACCACCGCGTCGACCTGGTTGCCCTCCGCGGCAATGGTCATGAAGGCGCGGATCTGCTCTTCCTGCACATCCGGCTTCAGCCGCACCGTGTAGCCGATGATTGTGCCGTCGGCTTCCAGCTTGTTCATGCGGTTCTGCACCGTGCCGCGCGCGACGCCGAGCTGCTGGGCGAGCGAAGCAATCGAGGTGCGCGCGTGGGCGCGCAGCAGCGAGACGAGGCGATGATCGAGATCGTCCATCGGAGGCTCCCGGCGGCGAAGCAGGTCTCTGAGTCTATCAAAATGCATCACGCGAGTGGCATTTTGATTAACAGAGGCCGCAGTTTTGGTAGTTCTCTGGCTATTCTTTGGCTGCGGAGGCGTGGATCATGGTCTCCCGGCCTGCGCATCCCTGGCGCGCCGGGCACTGACAGGAGAGAGACCATGGTCGATTTCATCGGCACTCGTCGAGTCCAAGAGCTCGTGCGGGACCTCGGTACGGCGGCGTTCATCGCCGGGATGGCGCGCGAAATCGAGGCGGATTACCGCCGCTGGAGCGCGTTCGAGAAGTCCCCACGGCACGCGATCCATTCGGACGTCGGGGTCATCGAACTGATGCCCGCATCCGACGGCCGTCAGTACGCATTCAAGTACGTCAACGGCCACCCCAAGAACACGGCCAAGGGCCTGCTGACCGTGATGGCGTTCGGCATGCTCGCTGACGTCGAAACCGGTTACCCGCTGGCGCTCGCGGAGATGACGCTGACGACGGCGCTGCGTACGGCGGCGACTTCGGTCGTGGCGGCGCGCGCACTTGCGCGCAGTGACTGCCGGGTCATGGCCCTGATCGGCAACGGCTCGCAGTCGGAATTCCAGGCCATTGCATTTCACGACCAGCTCGGCGTGCGCGAGCTGCGGCTCTATGACGTCGATTCGCGGGCCACCGACAAGCTGGTCGCAAACCTCAGCCGCACCCGGCTGCCGGGGCTGCGCGTGGTGCGCTGCCGCTCGGCGGCCGAGGCGTGCGTCGGGGCGGACATCGTCACCACGATCACCGCCGACAAGCGCAACGCGACGATCCTCACCCCCGATATGATCGCACCGGGCATGCACCTGAACGCGGTGGGCGGGGATTGCCCGGGCAAGACTGAGCTGCATGCGGACATTCTGCGGCGCGCCGATGCGCGGGTCGTGGTCGAGTTCGAGCCGCAATCGCGCATCGAGGGCGAGATCCAGCAGATGCCGGCGGATTTTCCGGTGACGGAACTCGCCGCCGTGCTGAGCGAGGGCCGCGGCGGTCGGACCGGTGAGCGCGACGTGACGATCTTCGACTCCGTCGGCTTCGCGCTCGAGGACTTCGCGGCGCTGCGCTACGTGCATCAGCTGCACCGCGAACGCCGGGGCACGCACGCCACCATCGATCTGATCCCCGACCTTGCTGACCCGAAGGACCTCTACGCCATGATCGCCCCGCCGCGCATCGCGCGCGAGACGGTTGCCGAGCTCGCCGAGGCGGTGAGCGCATGAGTGCGCCGCGGCGCACCGTCGCGCTGATCGGCGCACCGACCGACGTGGGCGCCGCGGAGCTCGGCGCCTCGATGGGCCCGGAGGCCATGCGGGTGGCCGGCGTGCGTGCCGCGCTCGAGGCACGTGGGCTGGACGTGCTCGACCGCGGCAATCTCGCCGGACCGGGTAACCGCGACGAGGCGGCACGCGACGGCTTCCGCAATCTGGCCGCAGTGGTGGCTTGGAACGAGCTGGTGCACGAGGCGGTATACGGCGCGCTCGGCGAGGGGCACCTGCCGATCATGCTCGGCGGCGATCACTCGCTCGCGGTCGGCTCGATCAGCGCCGTGGCGCGGCACTGTCGCGACACCCATCAGAAGCTGCGCGTGCTGTGGCTGGATGCGCACGCGGATTTCAACACCGGGGAGCTCTCCCCGAGCGGCAATCTGCATGGCATGCCGCTCGCCTGCCTGTGCGGTCTGGGCCCGCGGGTGCTCACCGGCCTCGGCGGGCAGAGCCCGGCCATCCATCCGCAGTGGATCCGCCAGATCGGCATTCGCAGCGTCGATGAGGGCGAGCGGCGCCTCGTGCACGAGCTCGCCGTGGAGGTGTTCGACATGCGCTACATCGATGAGATGGGCATGCGCGCCACCATGGAGCAGGCGTTGAGCGGCATCGACGCCGACACCCATCTGCACGTGAGCTTCGATGTGGATTTTCTCGATCCGGACATCGCCCCGGGCGTCGGGACGACCGTGCCGGGCGGTCCGACGTACCGCGAAGCGCAGCTGTGCATGGAAATGATTGCCGATACCCGCCGCGTCGGCTCACTCGACGTGGTGGAGCTCAATCCGGCGCTCGATGAACACAACCGCACTGCGAAGATCGCCGTCGATCTGCTCGAGTCGCTGTTCGGCAAGAGCACCCTGGTGCGCCGTCAGCATCCGGGCCGTCCGCTCGATGTGGTCGGTGCGCGCAGCGGCACGGTCTGAGCGTGCCGGACGTGCAGCGGCGCGCCGCCGCTGCACGGCTCACTCCGCTGCGGCGCGGCAATGCTGGCGGATGAATTCCTCGTGCGTCGGCAGTGTGGCAGCGCAGCCGGCGATCACGGCGCGAACGTCATCGAGCGCCGCCTGCGGGTTCGGACCGACGCTGTCGGCGAACGGATCGTAGCCGGCGCTCTGGGCGCCCTGGCCGATCAGCATGTGGAACCAGCTCTGCACCGAGAACAGCTCGTTCTCATCGCGCATCAACCGGCCGTAATTGGCAAACAACTCGAGGCGCTCGCGCAAGCTCTCGGGCAGTTCCGTGGCCCGACACTGCGCCCAGAACGGACCGTCCCGCTCGGTGAAGTGATAGTGCGCGAGGAGGAAGTCGCGCGCCCGCTCGTAGTCGAAGGCGAGCTGCCGGTTGTACTCCTCGATGTCGCGGGGGTGAAAGTTCCGGTCGGGAAAGAGCTTCAGCAGCACGAACAGGCCACGCTGGATGAGGTGGATGCCGGTGGACTCGAGCGGCTCGAGAAACCCTGCCGAAAGCCCGATGGCCACGCAGTTGCGGTTCCAGCTCTTGCGGCGCCGGCCGGTCGTGAAGCGCAGCCGCAGCGGCTCGCGCAGCGGCCGGCCCTCGAGGCTCCCGAGCAGGGCCGCTTCGGCCACATCATCGGCCATGAACTGGCTGCTGTAGACGTAACCGTTGCCCACCCGGTTCTGTAGCGGGATGCGCCATTGCCAGCCCACATCGCGAGCCTTGGCGAGCGTGTGCGAGGAGAGCGGGCCGGTGCGCTCGCACGCCACCGCAATGGCCCGATCGCACGGCAGCCAGTGCGTCCAATCGTCGTATCCGGTCTTGAGCGCCCCTTCGATCAGCAGGCCGCGAAAGCCGGTGCAGTCGATGTACAGATCCGCGCCGATGCGCTCGCCGCTCTCGAGCATCAATGACTCGATGAAGCCGTCCTCGCCGCGCAGAGCAACGCTGCGCACCTTGCCCTCGGTCCGACGTACGCCGCGTGCTTCGGCATAGCCGCGCAGGTAGGTGGCAAAGCGCTTCGCATCGAGGTGCAGCGCGTAAACCACGGTCGAGAGCGGGGAGTGCTGTCGGGGCGTGGGCCGTGCGAAGCGGGCGTCCCGGGCCGCCATGGCCTGCAGCGAGTAGACGTCGAGCGGCGCCGCCGTTCCAGCGTGCGCGCACTTGTGCCAGTAGGTGTAAAAGGGCACCCCGCGAAGCGGGGCGCCCGTGGGCCCGAATGGGTGGATGTAGCTGTGACCGGCCCGCCGCCAGTCCTTGAACTCGATGCCGAGTTTGAAGGTGGCCTGCGTCTTGCGGATCAGCTCGTTCTCGTCGATTCCGTGCGTACGGAGGTACTCGATGATCGGCGGGATGGTTGCCTCGCCGACGCCCACCGTGCCGATCTCCTCGGACTCGATGAGCCGGATACTACCGTTAAGATGCGGAAAGGACTGCGAGAGTGTCGCCGCGGCCATCCAGCCGGCGGTTCCCCCGCCGACGATGGCCACGCTGCGAATGGGCTGATTGGTCACCCACCTAGTTTAGTACTTGCAGTGCCGCGCGATAAGGCTCTCGGCGAGCTCCTGTTTGCCCGAGCGCACCGTCGGCTGGAAGTCCGAGGCGATCGCCAGGTCCGCGAGCGCCGCCAGATCGAGCGAGCCGCTCTCGATGCGCTGACCGAGCGGCCCGTCCCACCCCTGGTAGCGGGTCTTCTTCAGATCGGCGAGCTTGCGCTCGGCGACGACCCCGGCAGCACCGAGCAGTGCGCGGGCCAGCGTGTCGATGCCGCCGATGTGCGCGAGGAACAGATCCGCCGGATCGACCGATTGACGGCGCAGCTTGGCGTCGAAGTTGAATCCGCCGGTGGTGAAGCCGCCGCTCTCGAGCAGTGGTACGAACGCCGGGACGAGTTCCTGCGCATTGTTCGGGAACTGGTCGGTGTCCCAGCCGTTGCGGGCATCGCCGCGGTTGATGTCGATCGAACCGAAGATGCCGTAGGTGAGCGCTGCGGCCACCTCATGCTCGAAGTCCAGCCCGGCGAGCGTCGCGTGATTGACCTCGATATTGACCTGCACTTCTTTGGCGAGGCCGTAGCGCTGCAGGAACGCATAGACCGCCGCGACGTCGCGGTCGTACTGGTGCTTGGTCGGCTCGAACGGCTTCGGCTCGATCAGGATCGCGCCCTTGAAGCCGATGCGGTGCTTGTGCTCGACGACCATGGAGAGGAAGCGCCCGTAGTGATCGAGTTCGCGCTTCAGATCGGTGTTCAGCAGTGAGTCGTAGCCTTCGCGCCCGCCCCACAGCACGTAGTTCTGTCCGCCGAGCCGATGGGTCGCCTCGAGGCACCCGCGCACCTGAGTGGCGGCCCAGCTGTAGACCTCCGGGTCCGCACTGGTGGCGGCACCACCGGCGTACCGCGGATGGCTGAACAGGTTGGCCGTGCCCCACAGCAGCTTCACGCCGGTGGCCGCCATCTTCGCCTCGATGTTCGCCACGATGGTCTTGAGGTTGCGGTCGTGTTCCTTGGCGCTCGTCGCCGTCGCCATGGCGTCGACGTCGTGGAACGTGAAGTAGGGCAGACCGAGACGGCTGAAGAAATCGAAGGCCGCCTCGAGCTTCGCGTCGGCCATCTCCTGGCTGATCGTGGCGCCGAGCCACGGGCGCGGCAGCGTGCCGGCACCGAAGATGTCCTGACCCGGCCAGTTGAACGAGTGCCAGTAGCACACCGCGCCGCGCAGCCAGTCCTCCATCCGCTTGCCGAGGACCTCTCGGTCCTTGTCGTAGACGCGGAAGGCGAATTCGTTATCGGTATCCGGACCCTCGAAACGAACCGGCGCAATCTTGGAAAAAAGGCTCATCGGACAACTCCGTGCAATGAATTCGGGACCGCGGTCCCCTCACGCGTGAGCGTGAAGATGGCCGGGGAAGGGCAAACGGGGGCGCGTGCCGGCTGGGCACCGTGGTCGAGCGCGCGGCACGGCCACTGGGTGCGGAGCAATCAGGGATGTCACGCGCGCGTACATCTGTACATCATCTCTACGCAGCATGGTAGCGGTATCAGCGTGGTGGCGTCAATGGCGTCCGGGGCGATCACGCGGCCATGACCACAGCGGCATGTGAGTCACGGCGCGATGGCGGTGGTGTTCAGTGCTGCGCCGTGCGATCGCGGCGGAACCGGTACAGACCCCCGTGATGTGCGGAGCGCGGGATCTACGGGGCTCGGTCCGTTTCATCACTGCATCACGCGCCGCATGCTGCCGCCGAATCTCAGTCGACTGCATGTGCCCGCCGCTCGATTGGTATCTTCGCGTAGGTGCTCCGGCCCGTCCGCCCTGGCCCCAGCGCAGAACGGAACGGGCTGCCAGTGACGGAGAGTGCCCGCTTGGGTGCGGACGTCGCAGAGACGCGGCCGACGCAAGCAACGCGAAGTTCCGAGGCGGCAAGATGTCACGTCGCCGTATCTTGAAGGTGACGGCGCGATGCGCGCCGCCACTGCGATGTCGTGTTTGATCGGGCTCGATCACCCAGGCGCACAAGTCGCTCCCGCGCGGCGCGTACAGTAGTGCATCGCGCGCCTCGCGTGGGTGATGCGGTTGCTGGCCTAGGGGGGGTGCGGCGCGGTGACGACTCACCCGATGCGCCAAGTTCAGCTAGTCGATGTTCGGCGCATGGCCAGCGATCGCCGGGACCTCATCTCAAATCATGCCTGCATGTCGGCCGAGGCGGCGCACCCCTCTTGCGATACTGCCAGTTGACCGAGCATGTCGAGCGGCCACCGCGACAAGCGCCCCGGCAGTGCCCATCATGGACGTGAGGCCCGCTCAATCACGCGACCTCGGCCCGTGCGCCGATTCGTCACCGTTGACGGAGCCGCTGAACGATTGCCTCAGGACCGTAGTGATGCGCGCCGAACAGCAGCCGAGTCTAGTCTCTTCATCATTGGGAGCGCCGGGCAGGGTGCGGGAAAGATGCGAGCGAGCGATGGCCGGGGCGCAGCTGAAAGGACGCACGAGCGTCGCCACCCATGCCGAACGACCGTGAACATCACGAAGCTCGACCGCGATGGGGTCGAGCCGGGCCAGCCTAGGGGCATGAATGCCGAGGCCAGGGATATAGCGCCACCATAAGGTCTCGTACGTCGATAGCGCCGCTTGGAATGGCACCGCTTGAGCGATTTTCCAAGGAAAATCAATGCCCAATGACAGCGGTGTCAATGATCTGCTGGTGAGGTCGCCGACGACGCATGTGGTGTTCTGCCAACGTTCCCGATGACCCTCTGCACGCCAATGGAGCGTCGTACCAACCCTAAGCCGAGCCCCGGGGCACGAGCGTATGGTGGCGCAATCAGGTCTCGCTAAGCGGGTTCGCCGAGTCCTGGTTTGTCGCCGGAGGCGGACGCCCTGTGTGGTCTGATGCGCGCGTTCGAAGTGACGGAAAAACACCGCTCCGATCATCGATCGGAGCGCCCCGGGGCGTCCTGTTGACATCGGGATGACAGCAGGAACATACTCGGCGCGACGTCAGATAGCGGTACCATAATACGAAGGGGGCAGAAACCAACCGCCGAGCGGGATTCCCAGGGCTGTCGCCGGCCGGGTCGGTGCGGCAGCTGTCGATATCGTTGCCAATTCACAACATCTGGTTTGCGACAGAGGGGGCTACTAATGAGTCGGAAGACACTGCGTAACGCATCCAAGCACACGTTCAAGAAGAACGGCGGGCTCGGTGCGCTGGGCCGTTCGGCCTACGCCAAAATCGGTTTGTCGGGGCTCGCGCTGGGGTCGATGACCCTCGCCGCGCAGGGCGTGGCGCATGCCGCGACCGCCTCGGCTGGCAAGGGCTCGGATCAACCGGCGGTGCCGGGCACGGCCGCAAAGGTCAAGCGCCGCGGGCTGCCGGCGACGCCCATGGCCTCGACGGGACTATTCACGCGCAACGGCGCGGGACTGCTCGCGATGAACACCGGTCCGGTGCAAAGCGCTGCAGGCAGCACGACCATCCAGGCTGCGGCGAATTCCGCCACGGAGCTGCAGCCGATCGTCGTGACCGGTATCCGCGGCTCCCTGATGCGCTCGCTGCAGATCAAGAAAGCCTCCATCGGCGTGGTGGATGCGATCTCCGCCGAGCAGATCGGCCAGTTCCCTGATGCGACCATCGGCGGTGCGATCTCGCGCATCCCCGGCGTCACGGTCAATCGCGGCAGCCTGAATCAGGCGAGCTCGACGGGCGCGCCGACCGCTACGGGTCAGGTTCAGGGCATCACGGTCGACGGCTTCGGTGGGTCGTTCAACAAGGTACTGGTCGAGGGGCGGCAGATCGCCTCGGGTAACGGCCAGACCTTCAATTTCAGCGACTTCAGTGCGGTGTACGTCGGCGAAGTCGACGTGTTCAAGACCCCGGACATGTCGCTCTCCGGTGGCGCGATCGGCGCGACGATCAACGTCAAGTTCCCGAATCCCTTTGACAACCCGGGCATGCACACTCAGGTGCAGATCTCGGAGAACGTCCATAGCATGGACGGCGGATTCCGGCCGAGCTTCGGCGCGTTGTGGAGCGATACGTTCGATCACAACAAGTTCGGCATCCTGGTCGACGGCGACTACATGGATTCGCACATCCTGGGTCACCACCAGGACATCGTCGGCTGGAAGGGCAACACCTCGTTCCCGTGCTCGAACCTTGCGGCCAATTACACCACGGCCTTCGGCAGCACTGGCTGCTCGAGCGTTGGTGCCGGTGCCACGGGCAACAGCAATGTTCCGGTGTGGTATCCGCAGGACATGGCGATGTACCTCGAGCGTACCGATTCGCGGCGCAAGGACGGGCGCGTGTCGTTGCAGTGGCATCCGGTCGACTCCGTGATGGTCACGCTCGATGACAACTACTCCTCGGATGACGAGCACACTACGCGCTGGCAGCGCAGTACGTGGTTCGGCAACTTCCCGGGGGCCACGCTTGACGGTAACGGCACGATCACGAATTTCAATTACAACGGTCCGACGGACTTCAACTCGTTCGTCGCCATTAACTACATCACGACCAATACCACGGGTCTGAACGTCCTCTGGGATGCGAATGCCGACTGGACCGTCGAAGTTGATGCCGATCACTCGGTGTCGAAGTTCAATCCGAACGGCGGATACAGCGATATCGATTCCGACATCGGCTATGGCAACGTTCCGGCCAATAATTACACCGGCGGACTGGTGCTGAACCCGAACAGCAATGTGCTGCCGTATTGGAGTGCGTACGGTCCGGGCGCTGTGGCATCCGGTTCTTCGGCGGTTGCCTCCAGCAACTACAACGGCCTGAGTCCATACATCATCGGGTCGCATGTACTGCCTATCCAGGATCAGATGAACACCGACCAGATCAACGAGGCGCAGCTTGCGGCCACCTGGCACAAGGACTCGACTCGCGTGAAATTCGGTTCCCAGTTCATCGATGATGACTGGAACAGCAAGGAGATGGACACCTTCACCAATAACTACTGGGAACTGTGGTCCGGGTACGGGACATCGCCGGGCAATGGTGTGTCGTTGCCCCAGTCGCTGGTCAGCCCTGTGAGCATCTCGCCGTGGATGCCGGGTTTCAGCGGGGCGAACAACCTGCCCTCGACGCTATTGATGTAC
>JAJZSQ010000176.1 GCA_021849615.1 Pseudomonadota bacterium | reverse complement strand
ATCCAGGCCATATGATAGGCAACGTTTAACAAGGACGGAAGCTGCAGGCCTTGTTTTACTTTCCCGAGACTCCGGCGGGCACCCCGACGTCCAGCTCCGGGGCAGGCGCCCGGCGAACCGGCGCGCACGGCGGACTCGGACACCGCCGCCCACTCGGCCTGCAGGAAAGCGAACCGGCTCATGTCGCGCCGAGCTCCATACACAGATCGGGCAGGGAGACCGCCTCCACACCCTCGGCGAGCGGGAAGCGCTCGCTGCCGCCATACACGACGCGCCGCCGCTGCGGCCGGACCGTCTCGCAGGCGGAGTGAAAACCCCGTTCGATCTTCGGCGCAAGCCCGCGCTTGATCTCGATCGCCCAGGGCTGGCGCTCGCCGGGTCGCTTCAGTAGCAGATCGATCTCGGCCCCGGCCGCGGTGCGGAAGAAATACGCCTCGGTGCCCGGTGGCGCAGCTGCAAGCAGCGACTCAGTCGCCTGGCCCTCCCAGCTCGCGCCGGCCACGGGGTGCGCCAGCAGCGCTTCGCGGTCGCCGATGCCCAGCAACGCGTGCACGAGCCCGCTGTCGCGCACGTAGACCTTGGGCGACTTGACCAGCCGCTTTTTCACGTTGCCATGCCACGGCGCAAGCCGGCGCACCAGCAGCAGATCGACCAGCAGGTCGAGATAAGTCGCGACGGTCTTGCCGTCCACCGCGAGCGCGCGGGCGAGCGCCGCCGCATTGAGCAGGCCGCCTTGCTGATGCGACAGCATGGTCCAGAGCCGACGCAGCGTCTCCGCCGGGATGCGCGGCCCCAGCTGCGGGATGTCCCGCTCGAGGTAGGTGCGGATGAAGTCGACCCGCCAGCGCAGGCTGGCGGCGTCCGAATCGGCCAGCAGGCTTTCGGGAAAGCCGCCGCGCAGCCACAGCGCGTCGAGGCGGTCGCGGCCGACCTCGCCGGCATCCAGCGGAGCGAGCTCCAGATAGCGAATGCGCCCCGCGAGCGACTCGCTGGATTGCTTCAGCAAATCGATGGATGCCGAGCCCAGCACGAGGAAGCGGCCCCTGGCCTGTCCGCGCCGCCGGCCGGCGTCGATCAGCCCGCGCAGGCTGCGGAAAAGCTGCGGCGTGCGCTGGATCTCGTCGAGGATGACCAGCTTGTCGGCGTGCTGCGCGAGGTACAGCTCGGGCTCGGCGAGCTTGGCGCGGTCGGCCTCGGACTCGAGGTCGAGATAGACCGACGGTCGCGATGCGGCCGCCGCGAGCGCCAGCGTGGTCTTGCCCACCTGGCGTGGTCCGAGCAGGGCCACGGCCGGCGCTTCGGCCAGGGCGGTGGCGAGTGCGGGGAGCAGGCGGCGGGAGATCATCATTGCAATTATGGAGCGGCGCTCCGTAATTGCAAGGTAACCGCCATCCTCTCCGGCGCGAGACATTGACGCGGCTGCCGGCCGCGGCGGTGCCGGCTAAAAAGTCAGAGATCGCTCGCAGAGGGTGAGGATTTTCCAAGTCGGGCGGCGGGCAGCGCATTGGCAAAGCTGAAACAAGTACGGCCGTAGTTTTAGGTTCGGCATGGGACGCAAAACAACGGACGGCAGGTTGGGGTGAGTCCGCGAACCCCAACGAACGCCCGTCACCGCTCGCCATGCCCGCCTTCGTCCCCCATCGCAACGCACCAGCCCGGGAGAGGCTGCCGGCCGCGATGCAGCGATGAACGCTCGAATACGCCCACTCCGCTGCACGACCGGCATGGCACGCAGAAGATGTCCTCCGGCACATCCTGGTGGTCGATCAGCGGCAGCCGGATCTTGCGCCAGGTCTCGGACCATGCGCCGATGGACTCGCCGCGCAGGGCTACAGTTCTCCCCGGAAGGCGTGGTGCTGGAGGGAAGTGAACAGCGAATCGAACTCCGTCAGTGAGCGGTTGAAGGTGGACCCCCAGCCTTCGATCGAGGCGACGATCGCCGCAAAATTCTCCTGCGTCGGCAATGGAGGCACCGGCACCGTGACACCGCGCACCAGATCAATGTTGAGGTTCTTCACAGTGGCGCCCGGGGCTCGCCGGGCGAACTCGGCGTACACAGCTTGCGTGCCGAGGAGAGCGTAGAAATAGTTGGGCTCCACGTCCCCCCGCCGCGGTGACAGGACGAGCCATCCGTCATGAATGCACCCGGACGTGCGCATGATGTATGGCCTGCCGAAGCTCATCGAATTCGTGAGCAGGAAGTCGCCGGGCTTGACCGCACGCGAGCGACGAGCTCCTTCTGGTCGAATCCGCTTTCTCGTCGAGGTGATGTACTTACCGCCCTCAACAGTGTCCCCAATCATGATCCAGTTAATGCCATCCGGATCGTCCGTGATGTAGTCATCGATCGGCCTCGGACTGCCCCCACGTGCTATCTCGAAGAGCTCCTCAAGTGACGCCTTTGGCCACCCCTTCGGATTCGTGGCGGGATCGCCGAACATGTCGAGGAAGATGGATTGGGTGAGGGTGTCGAGTTGGGCGAGGGCGGCGCGGCGCTTGGCCCGCAGCGCGTCCGCCTTGTCCAGGATCGCCGCAATCCGCCGCTGCTCGGGGAGGGGTGGGAGGGGGATTGCGATGTCGCGGATCTGTTTGACGGACAGGTGCTTCACCGTCACAAAAGGTGTGACGTCTTCAATCGCCTTCAGGGCTGCTGGCAAGAAATGAAATAGGTACGAGTCGTTAAGATCCTGGGACGACGAACCGATTCTGCAAACGCGCTGATTCAGGAGCGAGTTCCCGCCCCGCCAGCGAGCTCGATTGAACTCTCCGTCCATGCCAATCAGTATGTCGCCGTCGCCTATCAAGTACCGAGGATCGAAGGAACCTTTGAAGTAGGTAGACGTTCTGCCAGGGAGCACGTCTCGGATACGAACCAGCGGCACACCTTCAGTGTCACTGAATTCCTCCGAATCGAAGGCGAAGCCGGATAGAACATCCGTGAGGTCGCCAAGGCGCCTCGTGGGCCACACGCTCACTTCAACATCCCCTCCAACTCCTTCATCCCGCGCTGGATCTCCTCCTCCAGCTTCGCCAGGTCGGCGAGGATTGCCGAAGGCGCGCGGTGCTCGATGGCTTCGTGCACCACTTCCTTGTAGCGGTTGAGCGAGAGGTCGTAGCCCTGCGCGGCGATGTCGACCTTGGGCACGCAGAAACTCTGCGCGGTGCGCGGGCGCGCGCGCTCGGCGCCGTCGCGCTGCGCCCAGCGCGCCAGCACGTCCGGCAGGTTGTTCTTGGCGTGGTCTTCGGGTGTCAAAGAGACTGGATGACTCGCCGCATCAGCGGCTCGCCCTTCGGGCCATTCGCTACGCGAATGTTCGCTCCGGCTTCCTGCCTCCACAGTCCGGCCTGCGCCGGGATGACGAGCAAGGGAAGGCACGGGGCCGAGCTTGTCTTCCGGCAGCAGCGCCGCGCGCTTGTCGTCGAGGCTCCAGCCGTCGGCCTCGACGTCGTAGAACCAGACCTGATCGGTGCCGCCGGAGTTGGTCTTGGTGAACAGCAGGATCGCGGTGGACACGCCGGCATAGGGCCGGAACACGCCGCCGGGCAGCTTGACCACGGCATCGAGCTTCTGGTCTTCGACCAGCATCCGGCGCAGCGCCTTGTGCGCTTGGCTTGAGCCGAACAGCACGCCGTCGGGCACGATCACCGCGGCGCGGCCGCCGGGCTTGAGCAGGCGCAGGAACAGGGCCAGAAACAGCAGCTCGGTCTTCTTGGTCTTGACGATCTGCAGCAGGTCCTTGGCGGTGTTCTCGTAGTCGAGGCTGCCGGCGAAGGGCGGATTGGCCAGCACCAGGGTGTACTTCTCCTCCTCGCCGGCGTGGTCCTGGGCGAGGGAGTCGCGGTAGCGGATGTCGGGGTTCTCCACGCCGTGCAGCAGCATGTTCATGCTGCCGATGCGCAGCATGGTGTTGTCGAAGTCGAAGCCGTGGAACATGCGGTGGTGGAAGTGCTCGCGCAGCGCCGCGTCATGCAGGAGGTTCGGGTGGCGCTCGCGCAGGTACTCGCCCGCCGTGACCAGAAAGCCCGCCGTGCCGCAGGCCGGGTCGCAGATGACATCGGCGGGCTGCGGCGCGGTCAGCTCCACCATCAGGCGGATGATGTGGCGCGGGGTGCGGAACTGGCCGTTCTGACCGGCGCTGGCGATCTTGCCGAGCATGTACTCGTAGACATCGCCCTTGGTGTCGCGATCCTCCATGGGTACGGCGTCGAGCAGGTCCACCACCTTGGCCAGCAGTGCCGGCGTCGGGATGGTGAAGCGCGCGTCCTTCATGTGGTGCGCGTAGGTGGACCCGTCACCGCCCAGCGTGCGCATAAACGGGAAGACATGCTCGCTAACGACGACGTACATGTCGCCCGGGGCGAAGTGCTTGAAGCGCGACCAGCGCAGATCCTCGTAAGGGCGGCTACGGGGATCGGTGCCCGCGGGAAACACCCGCTGCGCCATCGGCTGCCCGAGCCGCGCGGACTTGTGCTCCTCCAGCGTCTGCAGGTCGTCCAGCCGGCGCAGGAACAGCAGGTAGGTGATCTGCTCGATCACTTCCAGCGGATTGGAGATGCCGCCGGACCAGAAGGCATTCCAGACCTGGTCGATTTGGCTCTTG
>JAJZSQ010000175.1 GCA_021849615.1 Pseudomonadota bacterium | reverse complement strand
GATCCGATGAAGCCGTTGGCACCGGTGACAAAGACACGCATAACGCTCCCTTGGCGGCCTGGGTATCGTGCGCAGACGCGGTTCGAACCCTCGAACCGCCGGGCAGGCCGACTGGATGGGCAGGATATGGGTCTCGCGAGCGACGATATATAATCAAAAGTCCAGAAGATTTTATAAATCGTCCACGATGGATCCGCTCTCGCGCGTCGTTGAATTGTTGCAGCCCCGGGCCGTCGCTTGGCGGGTCATCAAAGCGCACGCCCCGTGGGGGCTTAAATTCCCGGCGTCGAAACTGGTGATTTTCGGTCAGGTCATGCAGGGCAGCTGCACGATGGATCGGGAGGACGGCGTGAGTCTGACGCTGTGCTCCGGCGACTTCCTCCTGATGGCAGCGCCCCCCGCATGGACCCTGCACTCCTCGGGGACCTGGCGGGCGATTGATTTCACGCGTGCGTTTGACGACCCCTCGATCCTGCTGCGTGCGCACGACGATGGCGAGCGGACGATATTCATCGCCGGACGCTTCAGCCTGGCCCTGCCGCACGCAGAGTTCCTTACGCGATGGACGGTGCCCGTGGTGCACGTCCGTGCAGCGGAGGTCGCGCGAGGACGCCTCGGGGCACTGCTCGCAATCCTCGGCGAGGAAGTGCTTGCGGACCGCCCGGGCCGATCACTGGTCTCGGATCGCTTGCTCGAGATTCTGCTGGTGGAGGCGCTGCGACACGCCCCCTCGCGAGCCCCCGCGGCGCAGCCCGGTCTGCTCGCGGGGTTGACCGACCCGCACGTGGGACGTGCGCTGCGCTTCATGCACGACAACGTCGGGTCGGCCTGGACGGTCGAGGCGATGGCTCGGCAGGCATCGCTGTCCCGCTCGGCGTTTTCGGCACGATTCAGCGCCGTCGTGGGCACCTCTCCGATGGAGTATCTGATCAGTTGGCGCATGACGGTGGCGCAGCACGCCCTGATGAACTCAACACTGAGTCTATCCCGAATTGCCGAGATGATTGGCTATCAATCGGTCAGCGCATTCAGTCTGGCATTCAAAAACAGCGTGGGCTGCCCGCCCAGTGCCTATCGCAAGGGGCATACGGGTACGGATCGTGCGTGACGCTGTATCGGCCCGTGAACGCACCGGGCGGGCACTGCGGCGCCGCGCCAAGACTGATAGGCTTGCGCACCGAATGGCCGCGCCGGCCGATCCGTCCGAGTCCTGATGCCCATCCGCGTACTGCCCAACGAACTGGTCGATCAAATAGCCGCCGGCGAGGTGATCGAGCGGCCCGCTTCGGTCGTCAAGGAACTCATCGAGAACAGTCTCGATGCGGGCGCCCGGCGGATCGAGGTCGATGTCGAGCAGGGCGGCGTGGGCCTGGTGCGCGTACGCGACGACGGCTGTGGGATCGAGCCGGATGCGCTGCCGCTCGCCCTGACGCGCCACGCCACGAGCAAGATCGCCTCGCTCGAGGATCTCGAGGCGATCGGCACGCTCGGGTTCCGCGGCGAGGCGCTGCCCTCGATCGGCTCGGTGGCCCGTCTGCGGATCGCCTCGCGCACGGCTGCAGCCGCACAGGGCGCGGAGATCCTCGTCGAGGGGGGATCGATGCGCGAGGTGCGCCCCGCGGCGCATCCGCCCGGGACCACGATCGAGATGCGCGATCTCTTTTACAACGTGCCGGCGCGGCGCAAGTTCCTGCGCACCGCCCCGACCGAACTCGGCCACATCGCGCGGCTGCTCGAGCGGCTCGCGCTGTCGCGCCCCGACGTGACGCTGCGGTTGCGCAATGCCGAGCGCCTGCTGCTCGATGCGCCGGCTCTTGAGCCGGCTGAGCGCATCGCACAGCTGCTTGGCCGGGAGTTCCTCGACGCCGCACTCGAGGTCGATCATGCCGCCGGACCGGTGCAGCTCACCGGCTGGATCGGGCTGCCCACGGCCGCGCGAGCTCAACCGGACCAGCAGTACTGGTTCGTCAACGGCCGCCCGGTGCGCGACAAGCTGCTGATGAGCGCCGCGCGGCTCGCATACCGGGACGTGCTCTATCACGGCCGACATCCCAGCTACGTGCTCTACCTGACCCTCGATCCGCGGCTGGTCGACGTCAACGCTCACCCGGCCAAGCTCGAGGTGCGCTTCCGCGACAGCCGTCAGATTCACGAGTTCGTCATGCGCACGCTCGAGCGCTCGCTCGCCGCGACGCGCCCGGAGCAGGCCGGTGCGCCGGGGGTGGCGGCCGCGCCGCTCATCGGGGCCGGCGCGACGATGCACGCTCCGGCGCGCACGAGCGGCCGCTTCGAGTTTGGTGCGCCGCCGTCGACTCAGGCCACGCACCCGCACGGCGACTGGGCCCTCGCGGCCGCCGTGCGCGACGATCCGCCGCAGGTCGAGGCCACCAGGCCCGCCGGGGATAAGCCCCTCGGGGTGGCGCTGGCGCAGCTGCACGGCCTGTACATCCTCGCGCAGAGCGCCGAGGGATTGATCCTCGTCGACATGCATGCGGCCCACGAGCGAGTGCTCTACGAGCAGTTCAAGGCCGCCCGCGGCGCCGGACCGCCCGCCACCCAGCAGCTGCTCGAGCCGCTGGTGGTCGAGTTGAAGCCCGTCGACCTGGACCGGCTGCTGGCCCAGCAGGGTCTGTGGGCGGCCGCCGGGTTCGAGTTCGATGCACTCGGAACGACCCGGCTCGCGCTGCGGCGGGTGCCGGCGCTGCTCGCCGGTGCCGAGGTGGTGCGCATCGTCCAATCGATGGCCGAGGACCTCGGCCGGGACGATCCGGGTCACCATCTCGATGCGCTCGATGACCGCCTTCTCGGCACGCTCGCCTGCCGCACGGCCATTCATGCCGGCCGCAGGCTGACGCTGCCGGAGATGGACGCGCTGCTGCGGCAGATGGAGCGCACCGACCGGGCGAACCAGTGCAATCACGGCCGGCCGACCTGGACGCGACTGACGCTGCGCGAGCTCGATCAGCTGTTTCTGCGGGGCCGCTGATGGGCGCGCCGTCCGCGGCGCTGCCGGTCCTGATCCTCACCGGACCGACCGGCAGCGGCAAGAGCGGGTGGGCCGAGCGCCTGGCCGAGGAGGCGCCGGTGGAGCTCGTCAGCGTCGATTCGGCCCAGGTGTACCGGGGAATGGACATCGGTACGGCCAAGCCTTCGTTGGCGCTCAGGGCCCGGATCCCGCATCACCTGATCGACGTCTGCGACCCGGCAGAGGGCTACTCGGCCGGCCGGTTCGTGACGGAGGCGCTCAGCGCCATTCGCCTCATCCACGCCCGCCGCCGCGTCCCGCTGCTGGTCGGCGGCACGATGCTCTACCTGCGCGCGCTCCTGCAGGGGTTGGCGCCGCTGCCGCCGAGCTCCCCCGAGCTGCGCCGGGAACTCGACGCGCGTGCCGCGCGCGAGGGCTGGCCGGCGCTGCATGCCGCGCTGGAGCGGCTCGATCCGCAGGCCGCGGCGCGGATCAATCCCAACGACGCGCAGCGCATCCAGCGGGCCCTCGAGGTCTGCCGGCTCACCGGCGAGCGGCTCTCGGACCTGCACGGCCGGACGCAACCGCCGCTGCAGGGCATGACGGTGTGGAGCTGGGCGCTCGCCCCCCCCGAGCGGGCCGTGCTGCACCAGAGGCTTGCGGTGCGCTTCGAGGCGATGATGGCTGCCGGCCTGCTCGAAGAAGTCCGTGCGCTCTATGCGCGGGGTGATCTGACCGCCGCACACGCGTCCATGCGCTCGGTGGGGTATCGGCAGCTGTGGGGGCATCTGGCCGGAGCGTACGACCAGGCCGAAGCGATCCGGCGGGCCATCGCCGCCACGCGCCAGCTGGCCAAACGGCAGTTCACCTGGATGCGCTCGGAGGGCTTTGCCGAGTGGCTCGATCCCGAGGCGCAGGCCCTGTCGTGGAACCGCGACGTTCGCCGGCGCCTCGAGGCGCTCGCGCTGTGAAACACGACGCGTGGTGATAATATCCACTCTCCGTATCGCTTCAGCCTGCCGCGGAGGCAGGCGCTTGCATCACTCCCCGTAGGGTCGCTTCGGCGCGCCCTCAAACGCCCAAAAATTACAATCTGTGAGAATAAGGAGAACCCGATGGCCAAAGGCCAGTCGCTCCAAGATCCCTTCCTGAACGCGCTGCGCAAGGAACGGGTGCCCGTGTCGATCTACCTGGTGAACGGCATCAAGCTGCAGGGCCAGATCGACTCGTTCGACCAGTTCGTCGTGCTGCTGAAGAACAGCGTCAGCCAGATGGTCTACAAGCACGCCATCTCGACGGTGGTTCCGGCGCGCAACGTGCGCCTGTCCTCCGACGAAGAGGGTGTGGCGGAGATCGCCGCCGAGTGAGCTGCGCAGGCGCGCGCACAGGCCGGGAACTGAATCGTGTTCGAACGCCCGCGTTCCGGTGAACGCGCGCTGCTGGTGCGCGTCGGTTTCGGCGGGCCGGTCGATCCGGAGGACCTGGCGGAGTTCCGCCAGCTCGCCCGATCGGCCGGCGCCGAGCCGGTCGGCACGGTGACCGGGCGGCGCGAGCGGCCCGATCCACGCTTCTTCGTCGGCAGCGGCAAGGCCGAGGAGCTGCGCCAGGCGGCCGAGGCCGGGGACGCGGAGGTGATCCT
>JAJZSQ010000174.1 GCA_021849615.1 Pseudomonadota bacterium | reverse complement strand
GCTCATCCGAATACTCGGCATATTGCGGACAGTCGCTCAGGGCGGTGCTGCCGAGCAGTTCCTCGAGAACGAAACGCAGCTCTCTCAGGGGCGCGCGATACATGATCGATCTCCGCGGGCGGGGATTGCGGCTCCCATTTTAACCGTTTTTCGTTCATATCCTACTCCCGAGTAACGTTCCTTCCGGCCGGTAGGTTCGTGCCCCGTGGTCCCCCCGTCCGGCCGGGGGCGACCGGGCGTCGACAGCCGCGGACCGGGCCATCCCGCGAGCCGCCCCATATGTCAAACCTTGGGCGAACGCCGGTCCATCGCAGCACGAATATGACAAGCGGTTATGACAAACATCGCGCCTGCGAGCTTCGTCTTTCCGCACCGTCCGGCGGAACGCGAGGGAGTTCACGGCACCGCCGGCCCCAGGGTGTCACCCTTTGCGTACACTTCAGTCCTCGATCCGCTCATCCATGGGAAATGTCATGCACGCCGCGGCACTGCACAGCGCTCGCTCCGAAGACACCGGTTCCAGCGCAGCGGCGCAGAGCATCGAGGCGCTCGGCCGGCGCATCTGTGAGGCGTTGCCGCCGTTGCGCCTGCACTCGGTGTCCATCTGTGACCTCCAGTGCAACGTGCTGTGGTTGAGCGAGGGGGCGCTCGGTCCGGACGAGCACGCACTCGTCACCGACGCACTGGAGCGCTTCGGCAGCGCCGGGGAGAGTTTCGAGGCGCGCGTCGAGGATGGACGCGTCGCGGTGTTTCTGGCGGTTCGTGCGGCACGCTCGGGACTGGCGGGGCTGGTGATGGTCCTGGCCGATACCAAGGCGGGCGGGGACGGACTGCTCGGGCGCATCGCCACCGGGCCGGTCCAGGCCCTGATCCGAGAGCTCGGCGCGGCGATCCCGCACGCGCCGGCGCGCCGGCTCGATCACGATCCGACCGGGATGCTGCTGTCACTGGCGGACGATGCGCCGCCCGCTGAACCGACCTCTGCGCCGGCGCGGCCGGTCGCCTCTCGCGTCCTTGCGCCTGCCGCGGTGGACGAACTGCTCGTGCACGGGGAGCTGTCGCTCGAACTCGAGCCACCGGCCGGGACATCGGCACCCCAGGGCGTCGACGCGGCGCCCGGGTCCGCACCGAATCCGCCGCCGGAGCCCCCGGTGCTGCAGCCGGCACCGACGACGGCGGCGGCAGCAGCTGCGACCCCCGACGTCACCGCCGACAGCGTAGCGCTCGAGGTGATGCCGTTCGTCAAATTGCGCAGCGGGGGCCGGATGCGCCGCTTCGAGGTGCTACCGCGCGGGACCCCGCGACAGAATCGCGACCCGGCCGCCCTCGATGCGCTGGCGATGCACAGCCTGCTCGCGTGGATGGCTGCGCACCGGGCGGATTGGACGCTCGAGCCCACTGCATTCACCCTGAACCTGTCGATCGCGACGCTCGAGGATGAGCAGTTTCTGCGCCAGCTGAGTGCCGGCTTCAGCCGCAGCGGCATTTCCCCGGAGAGCGTCGGGTTCGAGATCGCCGAGCCGTTGTGCACGCAGCGGCGCGCCTCGGTGGAGCGCTTCATCAGCGGGTGCGAGCGGCTCGGATGTTTCGTCGTGATCGATGGGTTCACCTTCGACTCGGCCGTCGTGCCGCTGCTGCGCTCCAAGGCGGTACGGCTGGTCAAGATCGATCCGCGGTTGTGTACGGCCGCGCTGAAAGACAAGCTCGCCCAAGCCGTGGTGGTCGCGATCGTGCAGGCCGTGAAGGTGCTGGGCATCCACTGCGCTGCGCAGCAGATCGAGACGCAGCAGGTGTTGCGCTGGCTCACCGCGGTCGGGTGCGACTTCGGCCAGGGATCGATGCTCGCGCGGCCGCTGCCGATTGCGCGCCTGCAGGCGCCGGCAGGTGTCCCGGACGCCGCGTCGTCGAGCGCCGACGGGTCAAGATAGGGTAAGCTTGGGCCCCTTCCGCGGTCCCTGAACGGGTACCGCGGGCGAAACATCATGAAGATCAAGACCGTCATCGTCGACGACGAGGCGCTCTCTCGGCGTGGCATCGAACGGTTGCTGCGCCAGACGCCGGATTTCGAAGTGATCGCTGAATGCGGCAATGGCCGTGACGCGGTCGGCGTGATCCAGCACGAACACCCCGATGTGGTGTTTCTGGACATCCAGATGCCCGTGCTGTCCGGCTTTGAGGTGCTCGCGCGTCTGCCGCAGGACAGCGTTCCGCTGGTCGTGTTCGTCACCGCGTTCGACCAGTACGCGCTGCGCGCGTTCGAGGCGCGCGCCTTGGATTATCTGCTCAAGCCCGTCGATGAGCGCCGTTTCGAGATGACGCTCGATCGCGTCCGCCAGAACCTGCTGGCGCGCCACGCGGTTGATCAGCGCGACAAGCTGATGGAGGTGGTCGCGGAGATCACCGGCGCCGGGGAAATCGAGCTCGAGACCCTCCTCGAACACGGCAGCACGGCGATCGAGGCCAGCCACCCGCAGATTTTGCCGATCCGTCAGGGCCGGCACACGGCGCGTGTGCCCGTCACCTCCATTCAATGGATAGACGCGGCCGGCGATTACATGTGCGTGCACGCCGAAGGCGATACACACATCCTGCGCGGCACGATGAAGGAACTCGAGGAAGTGCTCGATCCGCGCATCTTCCAGCGCGTGCATCGCTCCACGATCGTCAATCTTCGCTACGTCAAGAGTCTGCGCGCGCACATGAACGGAGAGTACTTCCTGACGCTCGATGGCGGGCAGGAGCTGAAGCTCTCGCGGACCTACCGGGACAAGATCGAGATCTTTCTCGGCAACAGTCCTCTGCAGCGCAGCGTTGCGGAATAGGCGCGCGGAGCTCGATCAGTCCGGGCGTGTGCGCCGTGCCCGCCACGGCGCGCCGAGCGCCTCCTGAATGCGTCGTCCCAGGCTGCCTCCCGCCGGTGCGCGCAGACGAAACCCGACGGCCCGCACGTAGTCCGGAACGCTCCAGCGGAATCTGGAACCGCCGGGAAAGACGTGCGTATCGCCGGCTTGCAGACGCCGGCTGACCCCGGCGATCTCGACCATCGCACACCCCTGCACGATGTGTACGATTTGTTCGGCGGCATATTCCCACTGGAACCGGCCGCTGGTGCAGTCCCACATGAACGCCGCGGCTGTGCCGTCGGTGCTGCTTGCCAGGGGCTTCTCGCGTGCCCGGGGCTCTCCCTCGAGCACCCAGTCGAGCGGGATCTCGAGCGGCTCGAGTCCGTAGGCATCGCGCCGTTCGGGCAGCGGGCCCTCGAGCGAGACGGTCTGCTCGAGCAGGTCGAGATCCTCGGGTGCCTGCGCGGGGTGTACGGGTGCGCCGGGCTGTGGCGGTTTTCCCAAAAAACGTTCTCCACTGCGGCGCGTGCGCTCGGCGGTCCCACCGCCTGCAACGGCTGCGCCAGGGCCGAGCGTGCGCCCGGCAGCTGAAGGCCCGCAGCATACGGACCGCAGAGCCGTCTTTCCGTGAGTTGGTGCACAGGGTGTCGGCGCTGTGTGGGCGCGACAGGTGCGGATTCCGCCGCACCCGGGCTCACGTTACACTCGGGAGCACGCGGACGAGTGATCGACCGACACGGGCGGTTCCGCCGCCGCTGAGCGTAAGAGTAAGGGGCGTCGTGATGAACCGAATCTGGCTGCAGTCGTATCCTCCCGGGGTTCCGCCCGAGGTCGACCTGAAGCGGCTGAGCTCCCTGGCCGAACTGGTGGAGCATGCCTGCACCGCGTACCGCGAACTGCCGGCATACGAGCAGTTCGGCACCACGCTCAGCTACGGGCAACTCGATGAGCTCAGTCGCGCCTTTGCGGCCTGGCTGCAGTCGGTCGGACTCGCCAAGGGCGACCGGATCGCCATCATGCTGCCCAATTGTCTGCAGTATCCGGTGGCGCTCTTCGGAGCGCTGCGCGCCGGTCTGGTGGTGGTCAATACCAACCCTCTCTACACGGCGCGCGAACTCGCGCACCAGCTGGAGGATTCCGGTGCGCTCGCCATCGTGGTGCTGGAGAACTTCGCACACGTCGTGGAGGAAGTGGCGCCGCATTCCCAGTTGAAGCACATCATGGTGACGGCGGTCGGCGATCTGCTGCCCGTGCCGAAATCCTGGCTGGTCAACTTTGTCGTGCGCCACCGCCGCAAACAAGTCTCTCCGTGGCACATTCCGCAGGCCGTGATGCTGCGCAGCGTGCTGCGTGCGGGACGCGGCCTGCGCTTTCGCCCCGAAATGCTCGGCAGCGACGATCTGGCCTTCCTGCAGTACACGGGCGGAACGACCGGCGTCGCCAAGGGCGCCATGCTCACGCACGGCAATCTCTGCGCCAACCTGCTGCAGGCACTCTCCTGGATCGACGGTTACTTCTCGGGCGAGCCGGGCACGCTGATCACCGCGATACCGCTCTATCACGTGTTTGCGCTCACGGCGAACTGTCTGTTGTTCGCGTACCTCGGCTGGAAGAACGTGCTCATCATCAATGCACGCGATTTCCCGGCCCTGGTAGCGGAGATGAAGCGCCACCCGTTCGAGTTCTTCAGCGGCGTCAACACGCTCTTCAATGCGTTACTGCATACGCCGGGCTTTGCCGAGGTGGACTTCAGTCACCTGAAGATCACCCTGGGCGGTGGTATGGCCGTGCAGGCCGCGGTGGCCCAGCGCACCGGAATCCTC
>JAJZSQ010000173.1 GCA_021849615.1 Pseudomonadota bacterium | reverse complement strand
GCGGCGGCCCCAGCAGTGAGCAGGCGCTGGTCGCCAGCGCGACGCTGGCGACCAAGACAAGGCGGATGGACGAGGTTCTCATCGTTGAATTATCGCACCCCGGTCCCCGACCGACGCGGCCTGTCTGCGATTCGCTACAGGCCCAAGATTCGCGGCGATCAGCGCGTGGGGTGTTCTGAAGTATTCCTGAGGTGGGATCGGCCTAGCATCGACCTTATCCGATGCATCCTGAATAGAGCCTGACCGCGGCGCCGAGTTCAGCCGGGGGGTGGCTCACCGATCGAAAGAACGAAATTCCCGCGAAGTACGCCCATCCGGCGGGCGGGTGCAAAGGACGCGCACAGGCCCGCAGATGCTCGAGGCCTGCGCTCGCAATGTCGGCCGCCCGTGCGGTCGCGACATGGCGTGCTGGTACTCCATATCGGGCCCAGCACGTCATGGGCACCTTTTGATGCGCCGCTTGCCGTTTGCAGCGCGCATGCGCAGGATGTGCCCATGCGCTGGAATGATCGGCGGACCCTGGGGCCCGCAGTGCCCCCCTCATCTGCGCCCACTGGAGTCGCCCGGCGGTTCTACCGCGCCACGGGTATCGCAATGGCGTGCGCCGGGGCACTCGTGGCGGCAGGCTGCTCCGCACCGCCCCGCGTGCGAACCGTTCAGGTACACACCGCTGCCGGACTCGAGCGCGCAGTCGCGACCGCAAATCGCTGGGGCGGGCACGTTCTCATCCACCTCGCCCCCGGGACGTACAAGCTGACTGAGACGCTCGTCGTCACCGCACCGCACGTGACACTCGAAGGCCAGCCAGGTGCGCGCCGGCAGGTCATCGTCCAGGGCGATGGCATGAGCCTCGCGGCACGAATCGGCAATCTCATCCGGGTCTCGGGCTCGCACTTCACGCTGAGCGGCATGACCCTGCGGCGCAGCCGCTGGCATCTGATTCAGATCGCCGGCGAGGACGGCGCCGAGGCCCCCGTGATCCGCGACTGTGTATTAGAAAACGCCTATGAGCAACTGATCAAGGTGAGCGACAACGCGGCGCACCCCGGCGCCACGGCCAATGACGGGATCGTGGAACACTGTATTTTTCAATACACCGCGGGCATCGGCCCCGAGTACTACATCGGAGGTATCGACGCCCACGGCGCCAAGCGCTGGATCCTCCGCGACAATGTCTTTCGCAACATCGCCAGCCCCTCGCGCGCCGTCGCCGAGTTCGCGGTGCACTTTTGGGACGGATCGGCCGACGATCTCGTCGAGCGCAATCTCATCGTCAACTGCGATCGCGGCATCGGCTTCGGCCTTGACGGCAAGCCCAATCATGGCGGCGTGATCCGCAACAACATGATTTATCACGCTCCCGGCGGCGGTCCTTTCGCAGACACCGGAATCGCGCTCACCGACAGTCCCGGCACACAGGTGTACAACAACACAATCGTGCTCCAGAGCGACTATCCGCGCGCCATCGAATATCGTTTTCCGGTCACCCGGGATGTCTTCATCGCGAACAATCTGACCAACCGAGCGATTGCCGCGCGCAACGGCGGGCGCGCAACCGTGACTCACAACGTCACCGACGCGACCGCGCGCTGGTTCGTGAACGCCGCGGCCGGCGACCTGCGCCTCGCCTCCGCGATACCACTGGTGGTAGCCGCCGGCGTGCCCATCGCGGCACTGAAAGACGACTTCAGCGGCAATGCCCGTCCCCGTGGACGGGCTCCGGATATCGGGGCCGATCAGTGGTCGGCGCACTGAGCTGGCACCGCCGCTCTCCCGAATCGCGCCGGAGTGCTCCGACCGGCTGACGGACGCCGCTCGGCACTGCACAGGCTCGCTACGGCGCGCCGGACCGTCCGGCCGCAGGACAAGGGGGCAGCGCCCCTCGTATGATGGTCCGACTGCCGAAGCATTCAGACGCGGGGATGTCTCATGAGGACGCTATTGAGGACTTCTCGGGCGGCCCGCACTGCTGCACTCATCGCAGCCGCACTCACTGTGGCTGCGCTCTGCCCGGTCCGGGCAGCCCAGAAGGGCCGCTATCGCGCACTGCCGAGCGAGATACCGGCGCACTTCACGCCGGTCACGCGCAGCTTCGATTACGTCCGCCGCGACGTGATGATTCCGATGCGCGACGGCGTCAAGCTCAACACGGAGATCCTGATTCCCAAGGGCATCAAGCATGCCGGCATCGTGCTGACACGCACGCCCTACGACGCCGCTGGCATGACCTCGGGCGGCCACAGCCCGAGACTCGGCGTCGAACTGCGCGGCGATGACGATCTCACCCGCGTGCTGCTGCAGGAAGGCTTCATCCGCGTCGTCCAGGACGTGCGCGGGAAGTTCGGCTCGCAGGGTGATTACGTCATGAACCGCCCCGTGCGCGGGCCTCTGAACCGCACGCCGGTCTCCGAGGCCACGGACTGCCGGGACACGATCGATTGGCTGGTCAAGCACGTCGCGCAGAGCAACGGCCGGGTCGCCGTCATCGGCACCTCCTATGACGGTTTCGAAGCCCTGATGTGCGAGCGGCACCCAGCGCCTGCATTGAAGCTCGTCATCGCCGAGAACCCCATGGTCGACGGGTGGATGGGCGATGACTGGTTTCATCACGGCGCCTTCCGCGAACAGATGCTCCCCTACATCTACAGTCAGGAGTCCAGCCGTAGCAGTTCGGCACAGTGGTGGAGCGCCTATCACGACGATTACAGCCAGTACCTGCGCGCTGGAACCGCAGAGAGGCTCGCCGCCGCGCACGGCATGGACCAGCTCGGCTTCTGGCGCAAGCTGCTCGCCAATCCGTCCTACGACGTGTTCTGGCGCGACCAGGCCGTGGACAAAATCCTCGCCCGCCACCGGCTGCGAGTCCCTCTGCTGCTGGCCGCGGGCGAGTGGGACCAGGAGGACATCTACGGCGCGCTGGCCGTCTACCGCGCATTGGCCCCGAAGGATCCGCAGCATACGCGACTGTTCCTGGCGCTCGGACCCTGGTACCACGGCCAGGAGAACCTGCCGGACGCCAGCTCGCTCGGGCCGCTCGAATTCGGCTCCAATACCGCGCGCTATTACCAGCAGCACATCGCCCGACCGCTGCTCGCCCATTTCCTCGAGCGCGCAGCGCCGCGCGAGCACGTGGCACCGGTCAACGCCTACGTCACGGGTCCGAACCGTTGGGAAGCGTTCCGCGCCTGGCCCGGTTGCCAACCACGCTGCGCCATCGAGCGCACCGCGCTGTACCTCGAACCGCACCATCGGCTCGGCTTCCGACGTCCGCCACCCGACCAGATACACCGCTACGATGAGTATGTGTCCGATCCAGCGCACCCGGTGCCGTACCGCCCCCGGCCGGTTCCACCAGCAGGTTCACGGAGTTGGCAGACCTGGCTGCTCGGTGATCAACGTTTTGCCGCCGCACGAACCGACGTGCTGACGTATGAAACACCTCGGCTGCGCAGAGCCGTCCGGGTGACTGGACGCCCACGGGTGCATTTGTGGGCCTCGAGCAGCGGAACGGATGCCGACTGGGTCGTAAAGGTGATTGACGTCTACCCGCCTCAGGACGCGCAACGTCCGCAGATGGGTGGTTACGAACTGCCGGTCTCAATGGACATTTTCCGGGGCCGATACCGCAAGAGCTACGCGCACCCTGCCCCCCTCACCCCGAACGTCGCATTACGGTATCGCTTCCACCTGCCGGCGGTGGATCATGT
Organism: Pseudomonadota bacterium; assembly: GCA_021849615.1. GTDB lineage: Bacteria > Pseudomonadota > Gammaproteobacteria > Steroidobacterales > Steroidobacteraceae > 13-2-20CM-66-19. Next base: position 977 of record JAJZSQ010000173.1, on the reverse strand, counting down.
GTTCGAACCGGGGCATCGGATCATGGTGCAGATCCAATCCAGCTGGTTCCCGCTCTACGACCGTAACCCGCAGACTTATGTCCGCAATATCTTCGCGGCCACCCCATCCGAGTACCATAAGGCTGTGGAACGCGTCTTTCATCAGGCGCCGCACGAAAGCTACATCGCACTGCCCTTGGCCGTGCGCAGCCGCCGCCACAAGCGACACTGATGGCGCATAACCTGCGCCGGGCAACCGCATGGCGCAGCCAATGACATGCCCGTCTGCGCGCGCCTCAGACCGTACGAATCCTGTGCATCAGCTCCCCGAAGCGTTCAATCTCCTCGTGCGTATTGTAATGCACCAGCGAAACGCGCACCGCACCACTGTCGACGCTCAAACCCAACCGCCGCATCAAACGAGGTGCATACATATGGCCATCCCGGATGCCGATGCCCGCAGCGGCCGCCGCCGTGACGACCTCCGCCGGCGCGACACCCGCTAGATTGAAGCATACTGTCGGCACCCGATCGCCGACCCGAGCGGGATCGGCAGTGCCGTAGACATCCGCGCCCAACCGCTCGAGCATCTGCAGTAAGGCAACCGACAGCGTCTGCTCGTACGCTTGAATTGCGCACATTGCCGTCAGGCAATTCTCCCGTGTGTCGTCGCCCCCACCGACCGCCTCAGCTCCGGCCAGCCGCCGACCAAGAGCCGCCAGGTAGTCCATTGCGGCCGCCATCCCGGCCACGTTCTCGTAGATGAATGTACCGGCTTCGATCTTTCCCGGCGGCGCATCCGGAATGAACTCCTCGCGAAACGTCGGCAGCGCCGCGAGTGCGGAATACCGTCCCCACAGAAATCCCATGTGCGGCGCAAATATCTTGTATCCAGAGCAGACCAGGTAATCACAACCCAGCGCCTGAACATCGATCGGACCGTGCGGTCCGTAGTGCACGGCATCGATGAACACCTCGGCACCAACTTTTCGCGAGGA
>JAJZSQ010000172.1 GCA_021849615.1 Pseudomonadota bacterium | reverse complement strand
GCGCGGGCCGTCCACTTCCACCAACGGCTCGAGCCAATAGGCACCCCGCGATCCGTTGCGCACCACGGTGAGGTCGATGCGGCGCACACTCGCCTCGCGGCGGATCGCGCGGCAGACCGCTTCGGCGCCGAGCGCGAGCGCCCCGGAGTCGCCGGGGACGTAGAGGGTGGTCATTCGGCACCGCCTGCGCCGGCTGCGGCCTCCTCGAGCAGCGCATCGAGGCGCTGCGGCGTGACCCGTCCGTGCGGCTCGCCGTCGAGCAGCAGCGCCGGGGAACAGGCGCACAGGCCGAGGCAGTAGACCGGCTCGAGCGAGAAGCGCCCGTCGGGCGTCGATTCGTGCAACGGCACCCCGAGACGTGCCTCGGCGTGCACGAGGAGCGCATCGGCCCCCATGGCCTGACAGGACTCGGCCCGGCACAGCTTCAGCACGTGCCGGCCCGGCGGTGCGCTGCGGAAGTGATGATAAAAGGTGAGCACCCCGTGCACTTCCGCCCGCGACAGGTTCAGTCCCTCGGCGATCGGCCCGATGGCCTCAGGCGGGACGAATCCGAACGCACCCTGGACGGCGTGCAACACCTCGAGCAACGGTCCGGGACGGTCCTTGAACTGCGCAAGAATCCGGCGGACGTCGTGCTCGCAATCGAGTGCTGATGTCTGCATGGCCCATCAGTATACGACCGAGCGCGCCCGACGGGGCGCCCACCGGCACGAGCCGGCGGCGATGGCCGGCACCGTGTTCACATTTCGATACGGCAGCACCCGGCCGGCCGCTAGCCGTTCAGTATCCGCAGGTGATGGCGCAGGTGATCCTCGATCAGACCGGCGATGAAGTAATAGCCGTGATCGTAGCCTTCGTGGCGGCGCAGCGTGAGCTTCAGCCCGCGCTCTCGGCAGGCCCGCTCCAGCAGGTGCGGATGCAGCTGCTCGGCGAGGTACGGATCGGCGAGTCCCTGATCGATGAGCAGCGCCGTGCGCTGCGCTCCGTCCTGCACCCGCGCGGCGATCTCGGTGGCATCGTACTCGGCCCACTGGCCGTGATCGGCGCCGAGGTAGCCGCTGAAGGCCTTCTGTCCCCACGGGCACTGCCGCGGCGCACTGATGGGTGCGAACGCCGAGATCGACCGGTAGATCTGCGGGTTGCGCAGCCCGAGCACGAGCGCCCCGTGCCCGCCCATGGAGTGGCCGAAGATCCCCGTGCGGGCCGGATCGGCCGGGAAATGCGCACTGATCAGGGCACGCAGCTCCTCGGTGACGTAGCTGTACATGCGAAAATGCTTCGACCAGGGCGCCTCGGTCGCATCGAGATAGAAGCCGGCCCCGACGCCGAAGTCCCACGAGGCGCTCTCCCCGGGCAGATTCAGTCCACGCGGGCTGGTGTCCGGTGCGACCAGCATCACGCCGAGCTCGGCGGCCATGCGCTGCGCGCCCGCCTTGATCATGAACGTCTCTTCGGTGCAGGTCAGCCCCGCGAGGTAATACAGCACCGGCACCGCGCCGTGCGCCGCCTGCGGCGGCGTGAACACCGCAAAGCGCATCGCGCTCTGCGTGCTCGCCGCCTGGTGACGGTAGAAGCCGACGGTGCCGCCGAAGCAGCGGTGCTGACTGATCGTCTCGAATGGCTCGCTCATCGTTTGCTCCTCATCGGCGGTTCAGAGCGCGGCGCTCGCGCCGGTCCGCTCAGTCGTGCCGGGCGGTGGGCCCCGCGGCCATCAGGTGCGCGCTCTGCCAGCCGCCACCCATTGCTTTGTACAGACGGACCAGATCCAGCGACACGGCCGTCGTGGCGCTCGCCAACGCCAGCTCGCTCTGCTGTTCGGTGCGCTCCGCATCGAGCACTACGATGAAATTGGCAACACCGCTGGTATAGCGCTGACGGGCCAGGGCGAGCGCATTGCGGCTCGAGCGCACGGCCGCCTCGAGCGCGACGCGCTGGCGCTGATCGGCACCGTAGGCGGCCAGCGTATCCTCGACCTGATTCAGCGCGTTGAGCACCGTGCGCGCATAGCTCACGGCGGCCTGCTTGGCCTGCAGCCGCCGCAGGTGCACGGTGGCGCGGATGCGCCCGCCCTGGAAGATCGGCAGGTCGATTGCCGGACCGAAGCTCGCGAAGTGACTCGCCGTGTCGATGAGCTGGCTCAGCCCCTCGGACTGAAAACCGCCGCCGGCGGTGAGCGTGATGCGCGGGAAAAACTCCGAAACCGCCACACCGATTTCTGCGGTCGCGGCATGCAGGTTGGCCTCCGCGGCGAGAATGTCCGGACGGCGGCGCAGCAGATCGGACGGCAGGCCGATCGGCACCACCGGGGGCACCGGCGGCACCGGCCGGGCACGCACCAGCTCGGTGCGCAGCGCCTCCGGAGGCCGGGCCATGAGCTTGCTCAGCTGATTGATGTCGAGCGTGATCTGCTCATCGGCGATCGGCAGCTGCGCGCGAGTGGTATTGAGCTCCGTGGCGGCATTCTGCACATCGAGGTTGGAAGTCAGACCGGCCTCATAGCGGTCGCGCGTCAGCTTCAGCAATGCGCGCTGCGTGGCGAGCGTACGCTCGAGGATGGCCTTGCGAAGCTGCGCCCCGCGCAGCTCCATATAGGTCTGCGCCACATCGCTCGCCATGGTGAGCGCCACGCCGCGCGCATCGTAAACCGCAGCTTCGGTCTGCGCATGGGCGGCCTCGACCGCCCGGCGCGTGCCGCCAAACAGGTCGAGTCCCCACGACAGTCCGAGGCCGAGCTGGTACTGGTTGTACGGGTCCGTGATGTTCGCCGGCAGGCCTGGAAACTTGCCGCTGAAGAGAAAGCCGTTCGGCGTGTTAGTGCTCACCCGCTGGCGGCTCCACGCGGCATTGGCCGAGAGGCTCGGCCAGAGCGCCCCGGCGAGCACCTGGGTCTGTGCCTCGGCCTCGCGCACGCGCAACACCGCTTCGCGCACATCGAGATTCTGCGCGGCCGACTGGCGCACCAGCGTGCTGAGCAGCGGATCGTGGAACTCGGTCCACCAGGCGATGCTCGCCGGCTCGCGCGTACTGACGCGCGAGGCGCCCTCGGTGCCGTTGCGCTCTGCGGTCGCCGACCAGTGCGCCGGAACGTGGGCCTTGGGTTTGACGAAGTTCGGCCCGACGGCACAGCCGCCGAGCAGCAGCGCAGCGGCTGCGGCAAGAGCGCCCGGGGAGCGGATGGAGATGAGGCGGGGCATACGGCAATCCCTATTTCTGTGTCACGGTGGTCATTGCAGTCGATGACGGAACATCCACGAAGCGGCGCTGAGCGTGACCACGGCCATCAGTGCCAGGGGCCACAGATCCGGCAGCAGCAGCCGGGGACCTGCGCCCTCCAGATACACCCGCTGGGCGATGTCGATAGCGTAGCGCAGCGGGTTGACCCGAGTGAAGTACTGCAGAACGCGCGGCATATTGGCGATCGGGGTGGTCAGGCCCGAGAGCAGCGTGAACGGCATCAGCAGCACGAACGAATAGAGCATCGCCTGCTGCATCGTATACGAGAGTGCGGAGACTACCAGCCCGATGCCCACGGCCGCGAGCACGAACAGTACGAGTCCGCCGTAAAGGACAGCGAAGGATCCCTCGAACGGGATACGAAACCACAGCTGCGCCACCAGCAGTACGCCGCTCGCCTGCGTGATGCCGATCAGCATCGCCGGCAACGCCTTGCCGGCCATGATCTCCGCCGGACGCATCGGGGTGACGAGCAGCTGATCGAACGTGCCTTGCTCCCGCTCCCGCGCCACCGACATCGCGGTGAGCAGCAGTGTCTGCAGCAGCGTCAGAGTACCGATCAGGCCCGGAACCATGTCCCAGCGCGTCACGAGATTCGGATTGAACCACGCCCGTGTGAGCAGACGCACCGGTGGCGGCGAGGCGCCGTGTTCGGCACGCCAGTGCGCATTGAATGCCGAGATGATCGCCTGCGCGTAACCGAGCGCAGTATTGGCGGTGTTGGAGTTGCGTCCGTCGGCAATCAGCTGCACCTCGGCGCTCCGGCCGGCGGCGAGCCGCCGCGAGAAATCCTGTGGAATGCTGATTGCGAGCAATGCGCGCCGCGCATCGATTGCGGCGCGCAGATCCCGCTCACGGCTCACCGTGGCCACCCGCCGAAACAGCCCAGTGCCGTCGAAGCGGGCGATGAGCGCACTTGCCGCCTCGCCCGAATCGCGGGCGAACAGCACGTACGGCACCCGGCTCAGATCGTAACTGGCCGCATAGCCGAACACGAGGGTCTGCACCAGCACCGGTATCAGCAGACTGAGCCGCGTACGGCGGTCCTTCAGCACCGCGAGCAACTCCTTGCGGGTGAGCGCCACAATGCGCCTGAGGGTCAGCGGCAGCATTCAGGCGAGCCTCTTGCGGGTGATGGCACCGAGCGCGAACGCGAGCACCCCGAGCATGGCGAGCAGCGCGAGTGCATTGGGCACGATCACTGCCCAAACATCGCCGGCGAGAAACGTCGTTTGCAACAGCGCCACGTAGTAACGCGCCGGCAGTAAATAGGTGACGACACGAATCGGCGCGGGCATGCTGCGCAGGTCGAACAGCAGCCCCGAGAGCATGAAAGCGGGCATGAACGTGGCGAGCAAGGTTACCTGGCTCGCGACCAGCTGGTTTTTGACAGCCGAGGAGATCAGCAGGCCGATGCCGAGCGCCACCAGCACGTACAGCACCGAACCGGCGAAGAGCACCGCCACC
>JAJZSQ010000001.1 GCA_021849615.1 Pseudomonadota bacterium | reverse complement strand
GGATCAGGGTTTCCCCCATTGTCCAATATTCCCCACTGCTGCCTCCCGTAGGAGTCTGGGCCGTGTCTCAGTCCCAGTGTGGCTGGTCGTCCTCTCAGACCAGCTACGGATCGTCGCCTTGGTAGGCCGTTACCCTACCAACTAGCTAATCCGACTTCGGCTCATCCACCGGCGCGAGGTCTTGCGATCCCCCGCTTTCCCCCGTAGGACGTATGCGGTATTAGCCAACCTTTCGGTTGGTTATTCCCCACCCGTGGGTAGATTCCGAAGCGTTACTCACCCGTTCGCCGCTCGTCGCCAGGATTGCTCCCGCGTTACCGCTCGACTTGCATGTGTTAGGCACGCCGCCAGCGTTCAATCTGAGCCAGGATCAAACTCTTCACTTGAAGATATCGAGAATCAACAAAGTCAGAGTAAATCCAAAATGGCTCCAGTTACTGCTGGACATTTTGGTCACTCGGTCTTAGCGCCAAAGGCTCTTTGACACGAGTCCCCACACAAATTACCTGCCAAACTTTTAAACATCGGCTGTGCGGCTGGCACACAGCGTTTCGAGTGAATCGCTTCGCTTTCGCTAGCGCCTTCGCTCTCGAAGGGGCGGGCAGTATATCCATCGTTTCGCGCCCGTCAACCTTCTTTTTCGCCGTTTCCCGCGGCGCCCTTCGCAGCGTTTGGCGCGTGGCCTTCCGTTGCAAGGGGCGCGCAGTATAGCCCTGATTGAGGGCTTGTCAACGCATTGCAATCATTTCGTGCCCAAGCCGCTTCGCGACGTCAGCCAGAAACTCACAAAAATCTTTGCGATCAATCAGTTAAGCATCGGCCGAGCCGGCATTTTGGGCTGCGTGGCGCACCCGGAGAGGCCCGGTATGCGCCGCAACATGGCCCGATTCAGCCGGCAAGCTCGAGCTTGATCCGGGCAAAGCGCTTCGAGCCGAGCTGCACCACCGCGTCCGTACCGGCTTTCAGCGTCAAGCCGCGGTCGGTGACGCGTTCGCCATCGATGCGCACCGCGCCCTCGCCTATTTTTCGGGTCGCCTCGGAGGTGCTGGCCACCAACCCGGCGATTTTCAGCAGGTTGGGCAGACGAATGCCCTCAGCGGGCACGCTCAACACCTGGGGCGTGAGGTTGGCGGGCACCGCCCGTTCGCTGACGCGCAGCAGGAATTCACGCTGCGCCTGCTCGGCGGCGCCGGCACCGTGGAAGCGCGCCACCAACTCTTGCGCAAGCTCGAGCTTGACGTCGCGCGGGTTGCGCCCGTCAGCCACCGCTTGGCGCAGCGCGCTCACTTCAGCCAGCGGCCGAAACGACAACAACTCGTAATAACGCCACATCAGGCCATCTGAAATCGACATGACCTTGCCGAACATGTCCGCAGGCGGCTCGGCGATTCCAATGTAATTCCCGAGGGATTTCGACATCTTGTTGACGCCGTCGGTGCCCTCGAGGAGCGGCACGGTGAGCACGACCTGCGGCTCCTGGCCGTAAGCGCTCTGCAGTTGACGACCCACCAACAGGTTGAACTTCTGGTCGGTCCCGCCGAGCTCGACATCGGCGCGCAACGCCACCGAGTCGTATCCCTGAGCGAGCGGATAGAGGAACTCGTGGATCGCGATCGGCTGGCCGCTCTTGTAACGCTTGGCGAAATCGTCGCGCTCGAGCATGCGCGCCACGGTGTACTGGGCGGTCAGCCGCACGAAATCGGCCGCCGAGAGGCTCGAGAGCCACCGCGAGTTGAATTCGACCCGGGTGCGCTCGGGGTCGAGGATCTTGAACACCTGCTGCTCGTACGTGCGGGCGTTCGCCTGCACTTCCTCGGGGGTGAGCGGCGGGCGAGTCTGGTTGCGGCCGGTCGGGTCGCCGATCAGCCCGGTGAAATCCCCGATCAGGAAGATCACCTCGTGGCCAAACTGCTGGAACTGGCGCATCTTGTTCAGCAGCACGGTGTGCCCGAGATGCAGATCCGGGGCGGTCGGGTCGAACCCCGCCTTGACGCGCAGCGGCACGCCGCGCCGCAGCTTGCGGGTCAGGTCGGCCGCGAGCAGCACCTCCTGGGCGCCGCGTTCGAGTTCGGGCAACTGTTCATCGGGAGTCATGGGCGTTTTCAGGCTGTCCAGGTCGCGCGGGCCCGCTCGGCCGCAGCGCCAAGTGTATGCGAACCGGCGTGGCGGCTGGAATCGAGCCGAATACCGCGGGGGACGGGCATGCGCCTGACGTCGAACTCTGGTTTACTTCAGGCCATGGACGCTCAGGATCTGAAGTCGCCGCAGCTGTACATCAACCGCGAGCTGTCGCTGCTGGAGTTCAACCAAAGGGTGCTCGCCCAGGCCTGCGACGAATCGGTGCCGCTGCTCGAGCGGCTGCGCTTCCTATGCATCGCCTCGGGCAATCTCGATGAATTCTTCGAGATCCGGGTGGCGGGGCTGAAGCAGTTGCAGGAGCTCGGCTCAGGACTGGCCACGGCCGACGGTCTTTCGATCGAGGAAGTGCTCGATGCGATCCACACCCGCGCCGAGCGCCTGGTCGCCGCACAGTACCGCTGCCTCAACGAGATGCTGCTGCCAGGGCTTGCGGACCAGGACATCCTGCTGCTCTCGCACAGCGACTGGACGGCGGCGGCGCACGAGTGGCTCGGGCGCTATTTCGAGCATGAGGTCGAGCCGGTGCTCAGTCCGCTCGGCCTCGACCCCGCCCGCCCCTTCCCCCGGATCCAGAACAAGAGTCTGAATTTCATCGTCCGGCTGGAGGGACGCGATGCGTTCGGCCGCGACAGCGAACTGGCGATCGTACAGGCGCCCCGTTCGCTGCCGCGCGTCGTGCCGGTCCCCGCCGAGGGTTCGCAGCGTCTGCTGGTGCTGCTCACCGGCATCGTGCAGGCATTCGTGCAACGGCTGTTCGCCGGCATCCGCGTGCTCGGCTGCTACCAGTTCCGCCTCACGCGCAACAGCGACCTGTTCGTCGATGAGGAGGAGATCGATGACCTGCGCCGCGCGCTCGAAGGGGAACTCGCGCACCGGCGCTACGGCGCGGCGGTGCGGCTGGAGACCTCGAGCGACTGCCCGCACGACATCGTGCAGTTCCTGCAGCGTCAGTTTGCGCTCGGGGAGCTCGACACCTACCGCATGCCCGGTCCGGTCAATCTCAATCGCCTCTCGGCGGCCTACGACCTGGTGCCGCGCCCGGACCTGAAATACCCGGCGTTCACACCCGGCTTGCCGCGGCGGCTCGCCGGCGGTGCGGACCTGTTCGCCGCGATCGGCCAGAAGGACCTGCTGCTGCACCATCCGTACCAGAGCTTCGCCCCGGTGATGGATTTTTTGCGCCAGGCGGCCGCCGATCCACAGGTGCTCGCGATCAAGCAGACGCTCTACCGCACCGGCAGCGACTCCCCGATCGTCGATGCGCTGGTGTCCGCAGCCAACGCCGGCAAGGACGTCACGGTCATCATCGAGCTGCGAGCCCGCTTCGACGAAGAGGCCAACATCGAACTGTCGAACCGGCTGCAGGAAGCCGGCGCGCACGTGATGTACGGGGTGGTCGGCTACAAGACGCACGCCAAGCTCGCCCTGGTGGTGCGGCGCGAACCCGGCGGCATCCGCCGCTACTGCCACCTCGGCACCGGCAACTATCACCCGCGCACCGCCCGCCAGTACACCGACTACGGACTGTTCACCTGCCGCGACGAGGTGGGCCAGGACGTGCACGAACTGTTCCTCGAGCTCACCAGCCTGACGCGCACCCCGCGCCTGAACTGTCTGGTGCAGTCCCCGTTCGGCCTGCACGAGGCGATGATCGCCAAGATCGAACGCGAGGCGGAGCATGCGCGCGCCGGCAAGCCAGCCCGGATCATCGCCAAGATGAATGCGCTGGTCGAGCAGCAGACCATCGAGGCGCTCTACCGCGCCTCGCGCGCCGGTGTGCGCATCGAGCTGATCGTGCGCGGCGTTTGCGCGCTGCGACCCGGCGTGGCCGGCGTATCGGAAAACATCGAGGTGCGCTCCATCGTCGGGCGCTTTCTCGAGCACTCGCGCGTGTTCTACTTCGAGAACGGCGGTACGAGCGAGATGTACCTGTCGAGCGCGGACTGGATGGAGCGCAATTTCTTCCACCGCATCGAGGTGGCGTTTCCGATCGAACGGCCTTCGCACCGCCAACGCATTCTCGATGATCTCTCACTCGCGCTCGCCGACACTGCACAGGCTTGGCGACTGCGGCCGGACGGCTGCTACGAACGGGTCAGCGGCACCGAGTCACCGCGCATCAGCCTGCAGGGCGAACTCCTGGCGCGCAACGCCGCCGGAACGCTCTTCGGCGCCTCCGGGTCCTGACGCTCAGCGCGGTCCGGCGACGAGGCGCAGGCGCACGCCGGCGGCACGCAGGTATTGCACCTCCTGGTACAGATCCGCTGCGGTGAGCGGGTGGGCCGCGAGCCAGCGAGCCGGAAACGCCAGCTGCAGCGACTTCGGGCCGGCGCCGAGGCGGATCGGCGGTAGTGCGCCGGGCTCCCGTCCGCGGTGCAGCAGTACCGCGAGCCGCAGCAGCACGATCAGGTAGAGCGTATCGCGATCCCAGGGCGGCACGAGTTCAGCCAGTCCCTCGGCCAGGAGTTTGCGCCGGTGCGCACCGACCAGACGGGCGAGCAGACTCTGCTCACCGCGGGAAAACCCCGGCATGTCCGCGTTCTCGAGCAGGTACGCGCCGTGGCGGTGATAGCCGCTGTGCGCCACGTCTAGGCCGATCTCATGCAGCCGCGCCGCCCACTTCAGCGCGAGCTGCGCACTCGGCAGCTCACGGAGTTTCCAGCCCGCACTCGCCGTGCCCAAAAATTTCAGCGCCGTCGCCGCGACGCGCTCGGCCTGCTCGATATCGACGTGATAGCGCAGCTGCATGCTGCGCACGGTGCGCTCGCGGGCATCTTCTTCCGTATTGCGCCCGATCATGTCGTAGAGCAAGCCCTCACGCAGTGCACCGTCAGCGATGCGCATCTCCTTCAACCCGAGGACTGCGAACACTTCGGCGAGGATGGCCAGACCCCCGGGAAACACGGGGCGGCGATCGTCGGTCACCGCCGCGAACTCCAGGGCACGGACGTGGCCGGCGGCGACCACCGATGCGACCAGCCGCTCGAGTCCCCGGGCCGTGATGAGCGCAGCGCCGGGCACCAGCTCGCGCAGCGCCTCGCCGATGGCCCGCACGGTGCCTGAACTGCCCGCGCAGTACTGCCAGCCGCGCCGGCGGAACGCGCTGCGCAGCGGCGCGAGCTGCGCCCGCGCGGCGAGTCGGGCCGCCGCCATGCGCTTGGCGGAAATCTTGCCGTCGCCGAAGAACCGCTCGCTCACCACCACGCAGCCGACTCGCAGACTCTCCAGTTCGAGCGGGCGGAGCCCCTCGCCGATGATCATCTCGGTGCTGCCGCCGCCGATGTCGATGATCAGGCGCCGCCCCGGCAGACGCGGCAGGTTGGCCGCAACGCCGGCATAGATCAGACGGGCCTCTTCGCGGCCGGAGATGATCTCGATGGGATGCCCGAGCGCTGCGCGGGCGCGGGAGAGAAACCAGTGTTTGCGGTGGGCCAGGCGCAACGCGCTGGTGCCGACGGCCCGCACGCTGCCGGCGCGCATGGCCCGCAGGCGCTGCCCGAACCGCTGCAGGCAGGAAATCGCCCGTTCGGCGACCGCCGGATCAATCTCGCCGTTCTCCTCGACACCGGAGGCGAGCCGCACCATTTCGCGCAGCCGGTCGATGATGACGAGCTGGCCGTGCGAATAGCGCGCCACGACCATGTGGAAGCTGTTCGAGCCCAGATCCACCGCCGCCAGCACATCGGGGCGGGATCGTGCGGCGCGGCGAGGCGTACGGGTTGCGCGGGGGGCGGCCGGTCGTCGCACGCGGCTGGGCGCCAGCTCAGGCGGCGAACGAGGAGCCGCAGCCGCAGGTGGTCGTGGCGTTGGGGTTGCGAATGACGAACTGCGCGCCCTCGAGACCTTCGCGATAGTCGATCTCTGCGCCCATCAGGTACTGCACGCTCATCGGGTCGACGAGCAGCTTCACACCCTGATTCTCGATGCAGGTATCCCCGTCCTGAACCTGCTCATCGAACTCGAAGCCGTACTGCAGGCCCGAGCAGCCGCCGCCCTGCACGAACACGCGCAGCATCAGGTTCGGGTTGCCCTCGCCGCGGATCAGGTCTCCGACCTTGCGCGCAGCCGCGTCGGTGAAGAGCAAAGCAGCATCGGAAGTGGCGTCGGTGGTATTCATATGCAAAGTCTAGGAGCAGCGCGCGTCCAGGTCAAAGATCCGGCGTATGCCGTCCTCACGGTACCGAGATGGCGCTCCAGGGGTAGGTCTGCACCAGCGGCGCGATGTTCGATCGGCTCGAACGTACCGTCACCGTCAGACGCTCGGGCTTGAAGCCCGGCGGCAGCACCAGCGTCGGCTTGAATTCCTGGTAGTAGCGGAAGCGGTAGCGCAGGTCGGCCGCATGGCCCGTGAGCGCCTGATGGTTCACCGTCGAGCCGCCCGGCCCGCTGCCCGCGACGCTCAAGCTCACCGTCCCAGCGACCTCGCCATCCGGGCGATCGCTGCGCAGCAGCGAGAGGTCCGCCCGGAAATGCAACGGCCGCTTGCCCGGGGACAGCTGCACCTCCCCGACGCGCACCCCGATCGCCGGGGCACCGGAGGCGAGCACCCCGCGGTAGAACGCGAGCTTCTCGCGCTGCCGGGCGATCTGGGCCTGCAGCTGCGCAATGGTGTGCGTCACCACCTCTTCGGCATGGGCATGGCCGGCATTGAAGGTCTGCAGTTCCGCCACGCGTGCCTCCAAGGTCCGCTGCGTGTGCTGCAGCCGCTCGATGTCCGCCGCAAGGACTGCGTGCTCGTGGACCGCCGCCAGGATGCTGTAGCCGGCACTGTAGCGGCCGAGCTCAAACGCCAGATACAGCACGAGCAGCGCCCCTAGGGCGAGCCCGATCCGCATCCCGCGGCTGCGCCAGGGACGCCCCGGCGGCGCCATCGGCTGCGGGCTATTCACCCGCACGCACCTGCGCGTCGCGGCGGGTCCGACCCGTCAGCTCGTCCCACCAGTCGGGCAGTGCCGGCTGTCCGGTGGGAAAGGCGAGCGGCGCGAGCTCCGTGAGGGCGCGCCGGTAGACCTTGCGCTTGAAGTAGATCACCTCGCGCGCCGGCTCCCAGAAATCCGCCCACCGCCACTCGTCGAACTCCGGCTCCGTGGTGCTGCGGAAGTCGAACGTCTCAACCTCCCGGCGCAGGCGCAGCAGACACCAGCGCTGCTTCTGCCCGATACACACCGGATGGCGGTTGCGCCGCACGTACCGCGGCGGCAGCCGGTAACGCAGCCAGCGCGCGGTGTGCCCGAGCAGCTCCACGTCCTCGGCCGCAAGGCCGATTTCCTCGTGCAGCTCGCGGTAGAGCGCCTCCTCGACGCTCTCCCCAGTGCGGATGCCGCCCTGCGGGAACTGCCAGCCCTTGCCGCCGGCACGCCGGCCGAGAAACACATCGCCATCGCGGCGCATCAGCACGATCCCGACGTTGGCGCGAAATCCGTCCGCATCGATGATGTCGCCGCCCATGCCCTGCCCCGAGTGCATCTGGTTCATTCCGGTCCCGTCTCTAGGCTCGCCGCTCGGCAACGCTGCGCCGGTCCTGCAGGTACTCCTGACCCTGGCGCATCAGGGCCACGAACGTGTCGTGGTCGCGCGACAGCACGGCCGTGCGGATGCGCTCGACGGACTGCACCAGCGCCTCGAGCGACTCAGCGCCGTAATCGTTCAGACTTTGAATCTCGTAGTACAGCTCCGGACTTTCCTCGGCGACACAGGCAGCGACGTCGAGCTGCGCATCGAACGTGGTGCTCGAGAGCCGCGCGAGCTTCGGCGCAGCCTCGCCGCTCTCGGCGAGTGCGGTGAAAAACGCGATGTTCAGCGCATGCGACAGGCCGAGCACGTAGGCGATCAGCCGATCATGATCATCGAGGCTCATCACCACCTGTTCGGCCATGGTCGGGGCGAACAGCGCGCGCGCCGAGGCGAGCGCCTCGGCGTGACCGAGGTCGACGAAAATGACGTGTCGCCCGGAGAGCAGTTCGGTGTCCGGCCCGAACATCGGGTGCACCGAGGTGACGCGGCAACCGTGCGACTTCAGCGCCTGCAACCCCGCGCGCAGTGGGGACTTCAGCGAGCCGACGTCGAAGATGAGTCCGGCGGGACGGCGCAGCGCGAGGTCACGCAGGATCGCATCGGTCGCCGCGAGCGGCGTGGCGAGCACGATGCAGTCGTGCGTCAGGTCACTGGCGCGCCAATCCGCCACCGCAGGCACCCCGACCACCGTCCCGGCCGGGTCGGCCGCCTCCACGGCGAACCCCTGCGAGGTGAGGAACTGCACGAACCAGCGGCCCATCTTGCCGCCGCCACCGATGACCAGCGCCCGGCGGCCCGAGCCGGCGCCCTGCGCCGCGACGCTCGCCTGCTCCTGCGTGGTGAGCGAGGCACGAATCAGCAGGCGCAGCAGCTCCTCGGCGAGCGCCGGGGAGACACCGAGCTCGGCGGCCGCGGTGCGCGCGCCCATGAGCACCTCGCGCTCGCGGCCGTAATCGCGCGTCGGGTGGCCGGTGGCCCGCTTGACGCGCGCAACCTCGGCGCTGAGTGCCTTGCGCTCGGCGGCGAGTCGGATGAATTGCCGGTCGAGCTCGGTGAGTCGGCGGCGCAAATCATCCAGGGTCACATCGTCGCGGGTCATACGGAGCGGTCCGATCACTGTACGGTACGTGGCCGTTTCTTTGTATCGGGCCGGCGGCGGCACCGCAAGTCGAATTTCACGCCTGCCGCGCCGCGATGCTTTCCCGTACCATGCCGGGCATGTCCACGCAGACCGAATTGTCCGCCGGCACCCCGCCGGCCGAGCCGCTCGCGCTCCTCGAGCGCTGGCTCGAGGAAGCCCGCAGTGCGGCCACGCAACCGAACCCGAATGCGATGGTGCTCGCCACCTGCGATGCCGACGGCCGGCCGTCGGCGCGCGTGGTGCTGTGCAAGGGGGTCGCCGCCGAGCCGGGGTACATCGCCTTCTACACCAATTACGCCTCGCGCAAGGGCCGGGAACTCGCGGCCACCGGTCGGGCCGCGGCGGTGTTTCACTGGGACGCGCTGCACCGTCAGGTGCGCATCGAGGGCCCGGTGGTGCGCGCACCGGCGGCCGACAGCGATGCGTATTTCGCCTCGCGGCCCTGGCAGAGCCGCCTCGGCGCCTGGGCGAGCGAGCAGAGCGCGCCGGTCCAATCGCGCTCGGCACTCGAGCGAGCGCTCGCCGCGGCGGCCGAGCGCTTCGGCGCGCCGGTGCCGAATGCTCAGGGCAGCGAGCCACCCTTTGGCGGACCCATCCCGCGCCCCTCGCACTGGGGCGGATACCACCTGTGGGCCGAATCCGTGGAGCTGTGGATCGAGGGTCCGGCGCGCATTCACGACCGTCTGGAGTGGAGGCGACCGCTCACGGCGGCGGGTGAATCGTTCGCGGCCGGCCCCTGGAGCGTCACCCGACTGCAGCCTTAGCGCCGCGCTAGAGATCCCCGAAGCGCTGCTGCAGCAGCGCCAGCAGCGCCACGGCCGCCGTCTCGGTGCGCAGCACGCGCGGACCGAGCCGCACGGCGTGAAAGCCGTGCTCGAGCGCCGCTTGCGATTCCGCGGCGGCCAGCCCGCCCTCCGGTCCGATCAGGACCAGCACGTCACCGGCGGCCGACGGCAGCTCACCGACCCCGGCGTGCGCCTGCGGGCTCGCCAGCACGCGCAGCGACCCGGTGCCGAGCGCCGCGAAGAAGGTTAGCAGCGGCTGTGGCAGATCGATGTGCGGCAGGCGGCTGCGCCCGCTCTGTTCACAGGCCGACACCGCGATGCCGTGCCAATGGCGCTGTTTGCTGCGCGCCTGTTCGGCATCGAGGCGCACTACGCTGCGCTCGGTCAGCACCGGCACGATACGAGTCACGCCGAGCTCGACGGCCTTCTGGACGACCCAGTCCATGCGCTCGCCGCGCGAGATCCCCTGCGCGAGCGTGAGCCGCAGCGGAGACTCGGTGCGGCCCTCGTTCCGCGGCCCGAGCGCGACGTGCACCTCGCCCTTGCGCATCGCCTCGATGCGCCCGCTGTACTCCCCGCACTCGCCGTCGAACACCTCGAGGACATCGCCCACCCCGAGGCGCAGCACGCGGGCAAGATGATTGGCCGTATCGCCGCGCACGGTGCAGGCACCGCCCGCCTGCAGCGGTGCGGCCACGTGGATGCGCGTCAGTCGCACGTCGCCCGCTCGATCCCTTCGCGGGCCACCTCGACCATCAGGTCGATTTCCTCCGGGGTGACCACGTAGGGCGGCATGAAGTACACGACGTTGCCGACCGGCCGCAGCAGCACGCCGCGCTCGAGCGCGTGGCGATAAATGGTCAGCCCGCGCCGTTCCTGCCAGGGATACGGCTCGCGCGTGGACTTCTCGCGCACCAATTCTGCGGCGACGATCATGCCGTGCTGACGCACCTCGGCGACGTGCGGATGCACCTCCAGAGAGCGCGCCCGCTCCCCGAGGTGCGCGCTCAAGGCACGGTTGCGGGTGATCACATCGTCGGTCTTGAAGATCTCCAGGCACGCGAGCGCGGCGGTGCAGGCGAGGGGGTTGCCGGTGAAGCTGTGGGAGTGCAGAAAGGCGTTGAGCTTGGTGTATTCGTCGTAGAACGCCGCGTAGATCGGTTCGGTGGCGAGCACCGCCGAGAGCGGTAGGTAGCCGGCGGTGAGTCCCTTCGAGAGACACATCAGATCCGGACGGATGCCGGCCTGCTCGCAGGCGAACAGCGTGCCGGTGCGCCCGAAACCGACCGCGATCTCATCGGCGATCAGCAGCACCTCATGCCGGTCGCAGGCCGCGCGCAGCAGCTGCAGGTACACCGGGTCGTACATGCGCATCCCGCCGGCGCACTGCACCAGCGGCTCGAGGATCACCGCGGCGCACTCATGCGCGTGCCGCTCGAGCGCCGCCTCCATGTGCTCGAACTTGCGCCGCGAGTGCTCCGCCCAGCTCTCCCCCTGCTCGCGCTCGTAGCAGTCGGGCGAGGGAACGGTGATGACGTCCATCAGCAACGGCTGGTAGATGTCCTTGTACAGCTCGACGTTGCCCACGGCGAGCGCGCCGAGTGTCTCGCCGTGATAGCTGCCCGAGAGCGTGATGAATCGGCGCTTGTGTCCACGGCCGAGATTGCGCCAATAGTGAAAGCTCATCTTCACCGCGACTTCGACCGCCGAGGAGCCGTTGTCGGCGTAGAAACAGCGCGTCAGCCCGGGCGGAGCGGCCGCGGCGAGCGCCTCGGAGAGGCGGATGACCGGCTCGTGGGTGAAACCGGCGAGGATCACCTGTTCGAGGCACTCCAGTTGCGCACGCACCGCGGCATTGATGCGCGGGTTGGCGTGACCGAACAGGTTCACCCACCAGGAACTGATCGCATCCAGATAGCGCTTGCCCTCGTAGTCCTCGAGCCAGGCGCCCTCGCCGCGACGCACCGGAATGAGCGGCACGCGCTCGTGATCCTTCATCTGCGTACACGGGTGCCAGACGTGCGCGAGATCGCGCTCGACGTAAGCGGCATTGTCGGTTCTCATGCCGTGATTGTGGCATGATCGGGCGCGAAGGCGGGATGCGACCCCCGCCGCGGCGCCGCGCGCCCGTCCGAACGCAGTGAGCAGCTTCCCCCGCGCCCTTCCGATCGATACCGCTACCGGCCTGCTCATCGGCGTGGCGCAGGTACTCTCGCCGCACTGCGATGCGCGCCCGCCGGGCGTGCGGCCGGAACTGATCGTCATTCACGGCATCAGCCTGCCGCCCGGGGAGTTCGGCGGACCCTGGATCGACCGGCTGTTCACGGGCAACATCCCGGCCGATGCGCCCGCCGCGCTGCTCGATGTGGCGCACCTGCGGGTCTCGGCGCACGTGCTGGTGCGACGGGACGGCTGCCTGCGCCAGTACGTCGGATTCGCCCGGCGCGCCTGGCATGCCGGCCGCTCGCAGTATCGCGGCCGTGAAGCCTGCAACGACTTCTCGATCGGCATCGAGCTCGAGGGGACGGACCACACGCCGTACACCGAGGCGCAGTACGAGAGCCTCGCGGCGCTCGTGAGCGGGCTGCTGGCGGCCTATCCCTCGCTGTCGACGCAGCACATCACCGGACACAGCGACATCGCGCCTGGCCGCAAAACCGACCCTGGACCGGCATTCGACTGGGCGCGCTGGCGCGCGACGCTCGCCGGCCGCCTCGCCTGAGCCCCCGATTCGTTGCACAGGAGCAACGGCAGGTGCAAAGTGCTTGACGCAAGGCTCGGGCGAGATACCATCAGTGCAACAGCGCCGGGACAAGAACACCACGGACCGACGCCGGTGAGCGCTTCGAGCAGGGGATTGCGCGGGTAGACCCGCTGGGCACAGGTCGAGGGGGGAGACAGGGCCGCGTGAGTCATCACGCGGCCCTGTTTTTTTTGCGCGCCGCCGCGAGCCCGGACCCGGAACTCTCCGCGCCGCGCCGGTCAAACCTCTCTGGCGGCGCCCGCAGCGCGGCAGGGTGTCTCTCGCTTGGGGGACGCGCCTGTCTCCTTCGTCGGCGCAGAATGCTTCGGCGCCCGTAGGCCGAGCGGTCTCGACGCTGTCGCACGCGGGCGCGACGGAGGACAACATCGATGTTTGATTCAGAATCGGAAGGCGCCGAACACGCGCTGCTCGCCCGGCCGGGGGAACTGCATCCCGCTGAGAGCACCTTCGCCACGAGTGATGCCCCGCGACGCCCCGCGCCGCCGCACGCCCACCGGGTCGCTCCGACCGATCCGGCAGCGCTCGTCATGACCGACTTCGCCGCCCAGACCCCGGTCCTCGTGACGGCCGAACGGCTGATCGACGAGGCGCTGCGCGACATGATGGTGGCCGGCGTGCGGGCGCTGCTCGTCGCGCGGGGCGAGAAGGTCATCGGCCTGATCACCTCCTACGACATCCAGGGCGAGCGGCCGCTGCAGTTTCTCAACAACTCGAGCTTCACGCGTCACGATGAGATCCAAGTCGGCCACATCATGACGCCCTGGGAGCAGGTGCCGATGCTGGAATGGGAGGCGGTGCGCACGGCCAGCGTGGCGGACATCGCCGCGCACTTCAGAGCACATCGCGCAATCACGCATATCGTCGTATTAGAGCGCGCCGCACAGGGCGGCACCGTCGTGCGCGGCCTGTTCTCGCGCACGCGCCTCGAGCGGCAGCTGGACGCCTGAGCGGCTCAGGGGCGCGGCTGCCGGGGAAAAAGAGCCGGGCCGCTCGTGTGCGCCGCGACCCGGCCGCCCCAACCTCGGCGGCCGCGCGGGCCGCGGATCCTCAACCGGTGGCGGGCACGCGAGTCAACTCGCCGGCGCCGTAGATGTGGCTCGTGACGTGCGCCGGATTGGAGTGCAGGCGTACGGTTCCCGCCCCGGCAATGTTCACCGAGACGCTGTCGGTGGGTGCGATCGAGACCGTGCCGCTGCCGTTGATGTGCACGCGGGCGCGCTGCTCGCTCAGGTGCCCCAGGTGCACGGTGCCGGCACCGTCGATGGTCACGGCAAGCACCTGAACCGCACCGCTGCCCTGGACTTTCCCACTGCCGTCGATTTGCAGCGCGAGACGGTCCTGGTGCACCTGATCGAGCTCGAGGTCGGCCGTACCGTCGACTCGAATCACCCGCAGCGCCGGCCCACTGATGCTCACGTGCACGGTGTGCTCGATGTCCGTCCCGAAGTGCATGCAGAACGGGATCAGCGAAAAGCAGGCATGCACCCTGGACTTGATCCGCCCATCCTCGACGACGAGCTCGCGCAGTGTCTGCTCCGGCGCACTGATCGTCAGGCTCCAGGTGGCCGCCGGGTGGTACTGCACGTCGGCAGGCACTTCGAGGGCGAGTCGATCGGAGTGCCAGGGGTAGGTGCGCGTGACCGTCGTGCGATCCCCGGCGTGCGCCAAGCCTGGCAGCACTGCGAGCGCGGTGAGTCCAAGGAACAGGCCGGCTAGTGCGGCGTACGGCGTGCGGTTCATGGGCGTCTCCGGTCCAGGATGCCCCCCAGAACACGCCGGCGCACCGAAAGTTGCAGTGCGGGTGGCGCGCCTCAGCGCGAATGCCGCCAGAGCACCTCGCTGCCCCGCTCGTGCCGCGCGAGCACCCGGGCCAGCACGAACAGCAGGTCCGACAGCCGGTTCAAGTAGTGCAGCGCGTGCGGATTGACCGGCTCGGCGGCCGCCAGCGTCCAGACCCGCCGCTCTGCACGCCGGGCCACGGTGCGAGCGAGGTGACAGGCGGCCGCCGCCGCGCCGCCGCCCGGCAGGATGAACTCCTTCAGCGGTGGCAGCACCTCGTTGAACGCATCGAGCGTCCGCTCCAGGCCCTCGACCTGTTCGGCTCCGAGGACCGTGTGTCCCGGGATGCACAGCTCGCCGCCGAGATCGAACAGCTGGTGCTGCACCTCGGTCAGACACTCGAGGACCGCCGCCGGCAGGCCCGGTACGGCGAGCAGCACGCCGAGCGCGCTGTTGAGCTCATCGACCGTGCCGAAGGCCTCGACCCGCGCGCTGTCCTTGGGCACCCGTGTCCCGTCGCCGAGCCCGGTGGTGCCCTCATCCCCGGTGCGCGTGTAGATTTTGCTCAGTCGATTGCCCATGGTTCGCCTCGCGGCGCATTGTGCCAGAGCGCGCGATTGACAGGCGCGTCCCGGGACGGCAATTTGACGGCCCCCCACGCGACCGAGCCTCATGCCCTCAGCCGAACTTCAAGCCGCCCTCGAGGCGGCCCGCGCCGCCGCCGAAGTGATCCGCGGCTATTACCAGCACAACCTCGAGGTGCGCACCAAGGCGGACCAGACGCCCGTGACCGAAGCGGACGTGCGCGCCGAGCAGACCATCCGCACCCTACTCGCTGAGCGCTTCCCCGACTACGGCTTCTACGGTGAGGAGACCGGTCAGCACGATCTGGGCGCCGAGAGCGTGTGGCTGGTCGATCCGATCGACGGGACCAAGTCATTCGTGCGGCAGTGCCCGTTCTTTTCGACTCAGATCGCACTGCTGCGCGCAGGGCAGCTGGTCCTTGGCGTCTCGAGCGCACCGGCGTATGGCGAAATCGCCTGGGCTGAGCGCGGCGGCGGGGCGTACCTGAATGACCGTCCCATCCGCGTCAGCCAGACCGCCGAGCTCGCCGCCAGCATCGTCTCGACGGGCAATCTGAAGACGCTCGCCCGCTCGGCGCAGTGGGCGAGACTCGGCGCGCTGATCGGCCAGGTCAACCGCATCCGCGGCTACGGGGACTTCGTGCACTACCACCTGCTCGCCCGGGGCGCGCTCGAGGTGGTGATCGAGTCCGACGTGAACATCCTGGATATTGCCGCGCTGGTGGTGATCGTGCGCGAGGCGGGCGGCACGTTCACCGATCTCGCCGGCGGGGAGGTCACCCTGGAAACCACCTCGGTGCTGGCCAGCAACGGACGGCTGCACGCCCCCGTGCTCGCGACCCTGGCGTAAACGTTTCGCCTCAGGCCCCGAGGCGCACTTCGAGCGCGCCCGGCCCATCCGCGTCCTGCCGGTAGCGCTTGCGCTCGTACATCGCGTGGTCGGCCGACGCGTAGAGCCGATCAGCATCATCACCGTCGGCCGGATAGATCGAGAAGCCGACGCTGGCACCGATCACGAGCTGGCGCCCTCGGACCACCAGGCCATCGGCCAGTGCGCTGCGCAGATCCGCGGCAATCCGCTCGGCGGCGTCCCGGCCCCCCAGTTCGGCGAGCACGGCGGCGAACTCATCGCCGCCGAGCCGCGCCAGCACGTCGTGCGTCCCGAGCCGCGCCCGAAACTGTCCCGCTGCCCACTGCAGCACCTCATCGCCCACCGCGTGCCCGAACGTGTCGTTGATCTCCTTGAACCCATCGAGATCGATGACCACCAACGCCAGTTCGGTGCCTGCGGCCCTCGCCCGCGCCATGGCCTCGTGCAGGCGACGCACCAGCAGGCGCCGGTTGGGCAACCCGGTGAGTGCATCATGCAGTGAGGCGTACTCGGCCTTCGAGAGCTGCTCCTCGAGCAACGTGAAGGTCATGCCGGTGGCGACCAGGAACTTCGGCAGGTTCCAGACCTCGGCATCGACGTGCGCGTGCGGCCAGAGCACCGCCATCAGATCCGCGGCCGGAAACACGAACGCCCAGGCAATGAAGCTGATCATCGTGAAGCGCACGCTGGCCGAAGCACGCGGAGCGGTCATCCGGTAGAGTGCCGCGACCGCCAGGTAATGCCAGGTGAGCATCCAGGTCAGCGCCTCGTTGGGATGACCGAAGGCGAGCAGCGCGCCCTGCACGGCATAGACGCTGAGCACCAGCGAGGTCCGCCAGCGCAAGGTCGGCTGGCCGTTCGCGCTGCGCCAGGCCCGCATCATCCACAGCATCGAACCGGTCCCGGCGACGGTCGTTGCCGCGTACATCCAGGGGGCCGTGACGCCGTACTGCACGCAGCTCAGCAGTACCGCATCGGGTACGGCGCTGAACACCGCGATCGAGAGGGTTCGGGCGCGGATCTCGAGCTGCTCCCCGCTCGCCCACATGAAAATGTTGGCGATCACCACCAGCATCGCGACCGCAACGGAGTAGGCGCCATCGGCGCTGCCGGCGGTGTTCGCGGCCACGAACAACGCGATGATGTGCACCAGTAGCAGCACCCAGCCGACCAGCCAGAAATTCAGGCGGCTCTGGCGGGTACGGCGCAACAGCGTCCAGAAGACGGCGACCAGACCGCCAATGGCCACAAAGTCGGGTAAAGCCGAGAAGTTCACACGGGCGCCGGGGACCAGTCCTGCACTGGGATGCGTTCGAGGCTGCACGGCATCCCAGCCGATGGCCAGCGAGACCCCCACTAGGCGGGGCGATTGATTCGACTCCTCTCAATCAATATCGGCCGATCGGGCCGGACCTTGAGGCGTTTCTCAAGCCCCGCCCGCGTCTACGCTCGCTACGCCGGCTCAGGCCGCGAAGCGCGTCTCGTCTGCTATCAGCGCCTCGAGGCGCTCCAGATCCGGCACCAGCGGCGTCTCGTTGGCCATGCGCAGCTGGCAGAGCACCGGGGCGCGCTCCGGAAACGTCGCACTGCCCGGCCGGATCACATCCGAGCTCAACCGTACCAGCTGCGGGAACCCCTGCGAGACGATGGCGAAGTGCGCCAGGCGCGTCCCGAGGCCCACGAAGACCACCATGCGCGAGCGCCCGGAGCCCGGAGGAATGCTCCGCCCGCAGACCCCCTCGAAGGAGACCAGCGGCACCGGACGGCCGTTCCACGGCACCGTGCCGATGTACCACGGCGGCGCACCGGTCATCTCCGAAGGAACCGGCAATCCGGCCACTTCCGCAACACAGGCGCGCGGCACGATCAGCCGACCTTCCGCGAGCGGAATGAGCAGACTGTAGATTTCCTGGACCCGCTCGGCCATCGTTCCCCCGTCACTCGCCTTGCGCCGCAGCCGAGTCGGCCGCACCGAAATCATCGCCGTGCAGCGTTCCACGGGCGCGCTCGACCAGCGGAGCGATGGCCTCGAGCAGTTCGGTCTCCTGGTACGGCTTGCCGAGGTAATCGTCGACGCCGAACTCGATCGCCCGCGCACGGTGCTTCTCTCCGACCCGCGAGGTGATCATGATGATCGGCACCGCGCGCAGCCGCGGGTCGTTGCGCACATGTGCGGCGACCTCGTAGCCGTCCATGCGCGGCATCTCAATGTCGAGCAGTATGATGTCAGGCACCTGATCCTGCAGCAGTGCGACCGCGTCCATGCCATCCCGGGCCGTCAGCACCCGCATGCCGTTGCGCTCGAGCAGCCGCTGCGTCACCCGCCGGACCGTGATCGAATCGTCCACCACCATCGCGAGGATGCGCCGGTCGGCCGGGTCGCGCTCGGCCGGCGCCAGACCGCGGCCGCGCCACTCGGCGCGCACCAGCGCGCCGATGTCGAGAATGATGACGATCCGGCCGTCGCCGAGAATGGTCGCCCCGGAGATGCCGCGAATGCCGGCGATCTGCGGTCCGACCGACTTGACCACGATCTCGCGGTTGCCGAGCAGCTCATCGGCCACGATCGCCGTGGAGTGCTCCCCGGCGCGCACCAGTACCACCGGTACCGTGGCGTCCTCGCTCGGCAGCGGCGAGGGCGGCAGGCCGATGAACACGGCCAGATGCTGGAACCGGTAGCGCTGCCCGCCGTACTCGAACGGCGCAGACTCCGCGGCGAGATATTGGTTGACCTGCTCGAGCGGCAGGCGCAGCACCCCTTCGACGGTCGGCAGCGGCAGCGCATAGAGTTCATCGCCGGCCCGCGCGATCAGCGCATGACTGATCGCGAGCGTGAACGGCAGGCGGATGGTGAATTCACTGCCCTCACCCGGCTGCGTTTGCATGTGCAGCGCGCCGCCGAGGCGTTTGATCTCGGTGGCAACGACATCCATGCCGACACCGCGGCCGGCCTGCTGCGTCACGCTGCCCGCGGTCGAGAAACCGGGCTCCAGGATCAGTTGCAGCGCTTCCTCGTCGCTCACCCCGGCGGACGGAATCAGCCCGAGCGCAAGTCCCTTGGCGCGGATCGCCTGCAGGTTCATCCCGGCGCCATCATCGGCCAGGCGCACCACGACCTGGGCCCCTTCGCGGCGCAGCTGCAGCTCGATGCGACCCACCGGCGGCTTGCCGCGGCGCAGTCGCTCCTCGGGCACCTCGATGCCGTGCACCACGGCGTTGCGCAGCAGGTGTTCGAACGGCGGCAGCATGCGCTCGAGCACCTGCCGATCGAGTTCCCCGGAAGCGCCCTCGACGATCAGCTCGGCGCGCTTGCCGGTGTCGGCGGCCGCCTGGCGCACGATGCGCGAGAGACGCTGCACGTGCTGCTGAAACGACACCATGCGCGTGCGCATCAGCCCGTTCTGCAGCTCCGTCATGGTGCGCGCCTGCTGCTGCAGCAGGGTGTGCGCATCCTTCGTCAGGTTCTCCAGCAGCTGCTGCAGGCTGGCCACGTCGTTGGCGGTCTCCGCCAACGCCCGCGAGAACTGCTGGATGGAGGAATAGCGGTCGAGCTCGAGCGGATCGAAATCACCGCGGTGACCGCTGTCCGGTTCATGCCGGTGCAGGATCTGCGCCTCGGTCTCGATCTCCAGGCTGCGCAGCTGCTCCTTCAGACGCGTCACCGTGCGCGACAGCTCCCCGAGGTTGAAATCGATGGAGCTGATCTGCTGGTCGAGCCGCGAGCGCGCGATGCTCGCCTCGCCCGCGACGTTGAGCAGCTTGTCGAGCAGCTCGGCATCGACGCGCGCCATTTCCTGACGCTCGGCAGGCGCGACGGGTTCGCGCCCCGGAGGCACCGGCGGCGCCGCGGCGAGCGGCGCGGCGTCCGCTTCGGGCGCACCGAGCGTCTCGGCCGCCGGCGGCAGCGCATCCTCGGCGAGGTCCTCCGGCGCCTGCGGGTGCGCCGGCTGCAGCACCGGGACTGTCTCCGGATCGAGTTCAGCCGGCGCGAAGCGCTCGGCGCCGACGTCCGGCTCGGCGGCCGGCGCCTCGAATGCCATCGGCGGCAGCGCCTCGGGGCCGGCCGGCGCCAGCACCGGCGGCTCGTGTGCGCCGAGATCCTCAGGTGCCGCGGCCTCGGGCGCCTCCGGCGGGAATATCTCGGGCTCGATCCGCGCCGCGTCGGACGCCTCGGGCCCAGGGGGCTGCGCCTGCGGGGCGGTGGGCGGCGCCGCGGCGGCGCTCGCCGCGCTCTGCGGCTGCGTCAGGGCGCGGATCCGCGCGATCATGGCCTGTGCCGCCGGCACGGCCTGTCCGTTGACCACCGCTTCGCGCATACCGGCGAGCTCATCGAGACTGGCCTGGATGAGTTCGAACACGGCTTCGCCGGCGCTCAGCGCGCCGCTCTCGGCCTGGCCGACGAGCGTCTCGAGCTCGTGCGACAGGTCGCCCATGGTCATGATGCCGGCCATGCGCGCCCCGCCCTTGAGCGTGTGCAGCGCGCGTTTCAGCGCAAACGCGCGCTGCGCATCGGCGGGTGCGGTACGCCAGTCCCCGAGCGCGCGCTCGGACCCCTCGATGAGCTCCAGCGCCTCCTCGGTGAACACGGCGGCGACTTCCGGATCGTAATCGGCGGCCGGCTCCACCGGCGGGGTCGGCGCGAGCACTTCGGTCGGCGCCACGGCCTCAGGGGCCGCAGCAGCGGCGTCTTCCTGCGCCGGCTCGGCGGCTGCGATGCGCTCATCGAGCGCGTGTTCGGCCTCGCCGAGCCGCTCGATCAGCAGCAGGTGGCTGGCGAAGTAGCCGGTGGGCTCCTCGAGATGTTCGGCCACCGTCTCCATTGCGCCCATGCAATCGGCGAGCAACGTCAGATCTGCGCTACCCAGGCCGGCGCCGCTGGTGAAGGCGCGCCGGATCCAGTGATCGAGCGGCTCGGCGAGCCGCACGCCGTGCCGCGCCTGCGCCGCCTTGGAACTGCCCGCAAGCGTGTGACAGGCCCGATAGACCTCCTCGGGCAGCGCGTGCGGCTCGGGCGCCTGCGCCTCGCTCTTGAGGTAGGCGCGGATCGTGGCCACGTGCGTTTCGGTTTCGCGGGCGTAGATCTCCCGCAGCGCCTCGTCCATGCCGGCTGCGGCCACCGGCGCGACCTCGGCCGCCTGCGCTTCGCCCGGCACCATCTCGGCCGGAGCCGGCGCCGCCGGCTCGCTCTCGCGGCCCGCGGCCATGGCGTGCGCGGCGGCGGTGATGCCCGCGACATCGCTCGCCACCGGGCGGCCGGTCTCGAGATGTTCGATCAGCTGCGGCAGCGCGGCAATCGCCTCGCGCAGCTCCTCCAGGATCTCGGGGCTGCGCGTCAGAGTGTTGTCGAGCAGCCGGTTGAGCAGACTCTCGACGGACCAGGCGAGCTCACCGAGTTCGCGCGCCCCGACCATGCGTCCGCTGCCCTTGAGGGTATGAAACCCGCGCCGCACGATCTCGAGCGAATCCCGATCGAGCGGGTTCTGGTCCCACAGCGGGAAGTGGCGGCGGATGCGCGCCAACTCCTCGCGTGCCTCCTCGACGAACAGCTTGATCAGCTCCGGGCTGGCGCTTTCGGCGAGCGCTGCCAGCTTTGCAGTCGAGGCTGCGGAGAACGCGACGGGCGGCGGTGGCGCCAGCGGGACATCCGGAATGGTGGCGCCCGCCTGGGTCTCCCCGCCCGGCGTCATGAGCACCGTCTTGGCAAAGGCGGACGGCTCGATGGGCGCATTCGGCAACGCCTGCGGCGCGCGCTCCAGGTACTGCAGGCACGACTGGGCGTTGTCGAGCATGTACCACGGGTCGCTGCGCCCGGCCTGCAGCGTCTCCATGTAGTACTCGATGCTGACGATCGCATCGGCCAGGCGATCGAGCCAGCCCGGCGGCACCGGGGTCGCGCCCGGGCGCATGATGCGGCGCAGCTGCGTGGCGATGCCCTCGACGACCTCCACCGCGCGCGCCTTGCCGAGCATCAGCAGCGCGGCCTTCAATCCCGTGATCAGCCCCTGCCAGCTGTCGAGCGCCGCCGGGTCGGGCGAGCCGCCGATGCTCTGCGTGACGGCTTCCTTGATCCAGGCGAGGTTCTGGATGCACTCGCGCAGGACCGCGGACTGCACCTGCTGGAACTCCCGGTCGCCCTCCGGCGCGTCGCGCTCGGCGCCGCCTACGGGCAGGATCATGCCGACCAGGTTGTCATCCAACCGGTCTTCGACCGCGATCAGTGCGGCGGCGACTTCCACGAGCACGCCTTCTGCGAGCGACTCGGCACCGCCGAGAATGCGCTCCAGACGATCGGTCTGCGTCTGCACCGCGGCGCGCTGCGCGCCGAGCCCCAGCACACCGAGCGTATCGCCGATTTTGCGCAACAGCGCGACCTGGGTCCGCAGCTCCTCGCCATCGCTGCCGCCGCGCCGGCCGAACTGCTCGAGGACTTCCTTGACCTTGGCCAGATCCTCGCGGATCGCGACCGCCACGGTCTGCATCAATTTGATATTCGGCGCCGAGAGACTCTCGCGCTCCTGCTCGATGCTCTCGTCCACCGGCAGCAGCTCGCTCAGGCGGAACGAGGCGCGCACCGCCGCGACGCGCGAACCGCTGTTGGCGGAGCGGCCGACGTAATAGAGCAGGTTGTTCAACAGGTCGACCGGCGGGCTCTGGCAGTACCGTGGTTCGCCGAGCTCGTAGAGGCGGCGGATCTCGCGATCGGCGAGCCCGAGCAGGCGTTTGACCGACACCCCGCCTTCGAGACCGCCGTCGCGCAGCGCCTCGATGACTGCACCGACCACCCACCAGAGCTGGAACACCGGCTGACGCGTGGCGGAACGCTCGAGCTTCTCGGCGACCGAGGCGAGGGTGGCGAGGTTCTGCTCGAGGCGCTCACCGCGGATCCAGCCGATGAGTCCTGCCTGGAACTGCGTGCGCAGCCGTCGGGCCCACTGCTCGACGTTCAACGTGGGCTCCCCCGGGACGGGGGTCTGCGGCTGGGCCTGCTTGTCCGACTTCAGGTTCAGCACCAGCAGCGTGCCTTCGGAGAGCAGCGCGCTGCCACGCACGGCCCGCAGGTCGTTCAGCAGCGGCAGCAGCACGAGCGCGATGTCGCGCCCGCCGGCAATCACCCGCTCGAGGTACCCGGGCAGCTGTACCAGCGCGCGCAGCAGCGCATCGAGGCTCTCGGCCTGACCTTTGCGTTCATCGTAGGTGGCGAGCAGGTAGTCCGCCACCAACTCCATTTCCTCGGCGAGCAGCGCCGCGCCGTAGATCTCCAGCACGCGCAGCACGCCCTGTGCCTGGTGCAATTCGTGCTTGCAGCGCTCGAGCAGCGTGACGTTGTCCGGCTGTTCGAGATAGCTTTCGATGGCGGCGCGCGCCTCTCCCAGCGTGTGGGCGAGTTCGTGCCCGACCAGCTCGAGCGTCTGCGAGGCGACTTCCGACATCCAGCGGCTCCGGACAGTAGACTCAGTGACCGCCCGCGGCGGTGACGGGGGTGGCGGCGGGGCGGCCGGTCGCGGCGATCCCCTCGGGGCGCTTGTACGCGCCGGTGGCACCCGGGTGTGCACCGCCGGGCAGGCGGAAGCCCGCCGCCGCGCGGCGCAGGCCCGCCGACAGTTCCGCCAGCTGGGCGATGGCCGCCGAGGTGGCATTGGTGGACTCGGCGGTCTGCACGCTGATCTCGCGCAGCACCTGCATGTTGCGCGCGATGTTCTGCGCGCCGCTCGCCTGGGCGCGCGCGCTGCCGGAGATATTCTGCACGAGGCTCGCGATCTGGTTGGAGACCTGTTCGATCTCATCGAGCGCGGCGCCGGCGTTCTCCGCGAGCAACGCCCCGCCGACCACATCGGTGGTGCTGCGCTCCATCGAGACCACCGCTTCGTTGGTATCGGTCTGAATGGTGCGCACCAGCACCTCGATCTGCTTCGTGGCGTTGGCGGCACGCTCGGCGAGCCGCTGAACCTCATCGGCCACCACCGCGAAGCCACGGCCGGCCTCCCCGGCCATCGACGCCTGAATCGAGGCGTTCAGGGCCAGGATGTTGGTCTGCTCGGCAATGTCGTTGATGAGCTCGACGATGTTGCCGATCTCCTGCGAACTCTCCCCGAGGCGTTTGATCCGCTTGGAAGTCTCCTGAATGGTCTCGCGGATGGTGTTCATGCCATCGATGGTGCGACGCACCGCATCGCCGCCCTTGTGGGCGATCTCCACCGAGTGGCGCGCCACGTCGGATGCCCGCTCGGCGTTGCCCGACACTTCTGCCACGGAGTTCGCCATGCCCGAGGCGGACTCGGTGGCCGAGGCGATCTGCTTCGACTGCGCGCTGCTCGCCTTGGCCAAGTGCTGCGAGAGCGCCTGGGTCTGGCGCGTGGCGCTGTCGAGCTGGATGGACGAATGATTGATGGTCGTCACCAGGCCGCGCAGCGCATCGACCGCGTAGTTGATCGAATCGGCGATCGCCCCGGTGATCTCCTCGGTCACGGTCGCCTGCACGGTGAGATCGCCGTCGGCGAGACTCGAGAGCTCATCGAGCAGGCGCAGGATGGCCTGCTGGTTGCGGTCATTTTCCTTGCGCTGGGTCTCGGCGGCGAAGCGTTGGTCCTGGACCGTCTTCTCGATGCGTCCGGCGAGCACGATGCCGGCACCGAGCAACGCGGCCGCGATCAGCGCCAGCGCGAGCGGCCCGAAGCGCGCGATGGCCGGAGCGCCGCTGCCGGCGGCGAAGTACGCCACCGCCGCGGCGAGCAGCATCAGGCCGGCGCCTGCGGCGAGCACCGTGGTGAGCAGCCGCGACTGGGCGGCCAGTCCCTGCTGCGGGCTCATGCCGCCGCCTCCGCGAACGCCGCACTCTCGAGCAGCGCTCGCAGGCTGAGCACCGGCCATTGCTCACTGGCGCGCCGGAAAGCCCCGGCGAGGTAGCGCTCGCAGCGCGCCATGGTCGGCGGCGCCTCGCCGCTGAACTCCCCTTCGGCGAAGCGGCGAAAGCCGAGCACCTCATCGACGAGCAGCCCGGCGGGAATGTCGCGGTGGTTCACCGCCACGACGCGAGTATTGCGGCCGATCGGCGTGGCGCCGCTGCCGAGAAACTGGCGCAGATCGATGATCGGCAGCAGCTGCCCACGCACGTTCGCGAGTCCCTTGATCCAGGGCTTCGCGCCCGGCACGCGGGTCATGCCGGCCGGCACGCCGAGCACCTCGCGGGTCTCCTCGCGGGCCACCAGGTACAGATCCCCGGCCATGCGCAGCGCGACGCCGACCCACTCGCGCTCGGCGGCGCCCTCCTGGCCGGGTTGCGCCGAGACGGCGCGGGCACGCCGCTCGAGCTCGCTCAGCAGCTCGAACGGCCGGTCTCGCAGGGACTGCAGCGGCACCGTCTCAGTCATGGGGACACTCGGCCCGTGCGTCGGGGTGCGGGTAAACACAAAGGTACGGCATGGGTCGGGGTCAACTCGCGAGCGCCAGGCGGGCCTTGGCGATCAGCTGGTCGGGCGAGACGGGCTTGACCATGTAATCGACCGCGCCCTGGCGCAGCCCCCAGATCCGGTCCGTCTCCTGTCCCTTGGAGGTCACCATGATGATCGGGATCTGCCGGGTGCGCGGATCGTTCACCAGCGCCCGGGTCGCCTGATAGCCGTTCATGCCCGGCATCACGATGTCCATGAAAATCAGATCCGGGCTCATCTCCCGGGCGAGCCGCACGCCCTCGGCGCCGTCGCCGGCCGCAGCGGTGCGAAAGCCGTGCTTCTCGAGCGCCGACTGCATCACGTGCACTTCCGTCGGCGAATCGTCGACGATGAGAATCAGCGCCATGGCCGTCATCTCCCGATATGCGTCTCGATCGCGCTCAACAGCTCATCTTTGGTGAAGGGCTTGGTCAGATAGTGCTCGGAGCCCACGATCCGCCCGCGGGCACGGTCGAACAGGCCGTCCTTCGAGGACAGCATGATCACCGGGATGGCGCGGAAGACCTTGTTGTGCTTGATGAGCGAACAGGTCTGATAGCCGTCGAGCCGGGGCATCATGATGTCGACGAACACGATGTCCGGCTGATGGTCGGCGATTTTCGACAGCGCGTCGAAACCGTCGATGGCCGTGTAGACCTCACAGCCCTCTTTGGCAAGAAGCGTCTCCGCCGTGCGGCGGATGGTTTTGCTGTCGTCGATCACCAGAACCTTCAGGCCCTGGAGTTTCGCGTTGCTGGCGTTCACGGCCACGCAACTCCTTATATGGTGAGGCTCGAACGGCCGCCCCGATGGCGGTTGCCGCCTCGAGTCCCGAGCGTACACGCATTGCCCGAAGCGGCGCCATGGGCGCTGCGGGCCCCGAGAACTCACGCAGGTTTTCTTTTAACATATTGGCTTGGGCCTGGCCATGCCGCTTGCATCACGGTTCCGGCCGAGCGGTGCGCACCCCGCAGCCAGCCCGGACAGCCGGGGCCGCTGCTGGCATCATTCCGCTATGTCCATCCGTCTCGGCGTGCTCATGGATCCGATACACGCCATTCACTATGCCAAGGACTCGACGCTCGCCATGCTGCTCGCCGCCCAGGCGCGCGGCTGGTCCCTGCTCTACATGGAACAGCGCGACGTGTGGCTGCGCGATGGCATCGCCTGGGGCCGGGTGCGCGCACTGCGAGTCGCGGCGGACCCGGCGCGCTGGTTCGAGCTCGGCGAACCGCAGACGATGCGCCTCGGGGACCTCGAGTGCATCCTGATGCGCAAGGACCCGCCGTTCGATACCGAATACATCTACACGACCTATATCCTCGAGCGGGCCGAGCTGCAGGGGGCGCTGGTGGTGAACCGCCCGCGCGGGCTGCGCGACATGAACGAGAAGGTCTACACCGCCTGGTTCCCGCAGTGCTGCGCCCCGACCCTGATCACCCGCGACATGGCCGACATGGCGGCCTTCCTCGCCGAACACGGCAAGATCGTCTGCAAACCGCTGCACGGCATGGGCGGGCGCTCGATTTTCGTGCTTGAGGCGCAAGACAAGAACCGCAACGTGGTGTTCGAGACGCTCACCGATTACGGTCAGCGCTTCGCAATCGCGCAACGCTACCTCCCGGAGATCACCACCGGCGGGGACACCCGCGTGCTGCTGATCGACGGTCAGCCGCTGCCCTATGCGCTCGCGCGCATCCCGCTGCCGCACGACAACCGCGGTAACCTCGCCGCCGGTGCCCGTGCCGAGGTCCGCGAGCTCAGCGAGCGGGAGCGGTGGCTCGCCGGTGAGATCGGCCCGGCACTCTCGGCCGCCGGCATGCTGTTCGTCGGTCTCGATGTGATCGGCGGGTTCGTCACGGAGATCAACGTGACCAGCCCGACGGGCATCCGCGAAATCGAAAAGAAACACCCGATCGACATCGGTGGACGGCTGATGGCGGCGATCGAGCAGCGCCTGGCGCGCCCCGGGCGCTGACCGTGCGCCGATGAGCCTGCAGAGCGCTTCGGCCCAAGCCGCCCGCACCCCGCGCGAGCGGCTGATGGCGATGCTGTTCCTGGCAGCGCTGCTGCACGGGCTGCTCATTCTCGGGGTGACGTTCAACAGCCCGCTCGCCGCAGGACGCGGTGCGCCCGGATTGCGCGTGCTGCTGGTCTCGGACCAGCTGCCGAGCGCCGCGCACAACCCCAAGGCGGCCTACCTCGCGCAACGCACACAACTCGGTTCGGGCAACACCCGCCACGACGTGCAGCCGAACACCCCGGCACGGCGCCTCGGGGTGCCGGCACGTGCCACGGGCGGCCGGCACCGTTCGGCCCCGCCGGGCCGCCCGGCGCAGGGCGGAGCCGAACGGGTGCTGACCACGACGGCCTGGAGCACTCGCGTCACCTACCGCGTGAGCAGCGCACCCGGATCGTTCGCCGGCACGCGTGCCGCAGGCGCCGATGGTGCGCTCGGGGCGAGCGCCGGGGGGCCAGTGCGCCTCAACGGCCCGAAGCGCGCGCTGTGGGTCAGTCCCGATACGCGCTCGGCGATCGTGGCGCCCTACCTGGTGGCCTGGCGCCGCAAGGTCGAGCGGATCGGCACGCTGAACTTCCCCGTGGCCGCGCGCGAGACCGCACACGCCAACCCCGTGATCGAGGTTGCCATCGACGCCGATGGTCGGCTGGTCCGCGCGGTGATCCGCCGCTCGAGCGGCGACCCGGCGCTCGATCAGGCGGCGCTCGCGATTTTGCGCCTGGCGAGCCCCTTCGAACCGTTCCCGCCGAACCTCGCACAGCGCTACCGTATGCTGCGCTTCACCTACGAGTGGCAGTTCGAGGGCGGCCGGATGCGCGGTTCGGTGCGCATGCCTTGAGCCGCGCGCCTGCCGTCCCCATACTGAAGACATGAGCGAGCAAAGCAGCAAGCCGGGCGGCGACGGCGCGCCCGAGGTCGAGGCGGGACGGCCCAGCGCAGCCGAGGGTGCGCGCCGCAGCGTACAAGACGAGACCCGCGGTTTCGCCAACCTCACCAATCACCTGCTGATCGCCATGCCCTCGCTGGCCGATCCGAACTTCTCCCAGACCGTGGTGCTCATCTGCGAGCACACGGATCGCAGCGCGCTCGGGATCGTGTTGAACAAGCCCCTGCCGATGCACCTCGCGGACGTGTTCTCGCAGATGCAGCTGACGGCCGCGAGCGAGCGGGTCGCCGAGCAGCCCGTGCTGCGCGGCGGTCCGGTGCACACCGACCGCGGCTTCGTGCTGCACCGTCCGGGTGGGCACTGGGACCACACCCATCGGGTGTCCGAGACCATCCAGGTGACCACTTCGCGCGACGTGCTGGCGGCGATGGCCCGGGGCGAAGGTCCCGAGGACGCCTTCATCGCCCTCGGCTATGCGGGCTGGGACTCCGGGCAGCTCGAGCGCGAGATCCTGCAGAACGCATGGCTGTCGGTGCCGGTCGATGCCCGCGTGGTGTTCGAACTGCCGTTCGAGCAGCGCTGGAGCGGAGCCTGGGACCTGCTCGGCATCAGCGTCGGTCAGCTCAGCCCGACCGCCGGACATGCCTGAACCGATCCTGCGCGTCCTCGCCTTCGACTTCGGATTCAGACGCATCGGCATGGCCACCGGGGATACCCTCACCGGCCGCGCCGCGCCGCGGCGCGCGGCAGCGGCGCGCGACGGCACCCCGGACTGGGACTCGATCGGCCGTGAGATGCGCGCGTTCAATCCCGACCGTGCGGTGGTCGGCGCCCCGTATAATGCCGACGGCACCGCCGGCGCGCTGCTGCCACACGCGCGACGCTTCGCCGAAGAGCTCAAGCGCAGATTCGCGCTGCCCGTGAGCCTGATCGATGAGCGCTTCTCCTCCCTGGAGGCCGGTGAGGCGCTGAAGGAACGGCGCGCGCGTGGCGAGCGGCGGCGGGTGCGCCGCGAACACATCGACAGCGCCGCGGCGGCGGTCATCCTCGAGCGCTGGCTGTCCGGAGAGCCTGGAGAAGAACTGCCATGAACCTCACACTGTCGCCCGCCTGCGGGCGATCGCGGATGAAGCCGCAGCGCGACCACGTCCCGGAGGGCGCATGAGCGGACAGCTGCGCGCCGACGGCTCACTGCGTCATCTGCTGACTCTGGAGAATCTGCCGCGAGCGCTCATCGAGCGGCTGCTCGAGCGCGCCCAGCGCTTCGTACGTCCGCTCGGGGCGCTCCCGCCGGCGAGCCGCGTGCTCGAGGGCTGCACGGTGGCGAATCTGTTCACCGAGCCCTCGACCCGCACCCGCGTGTCCTTCGAACTCGCCGCCAAGCGCCTCGGGGCAGACGTGGTGAACCTCGAGGTGCAGCTGTCCTCGCGGGTCAAGGGCGAGAGCATGCTCGATACCGTCTACACCCTGCAGTCACTGCACGTCGATGCGATGGTGATTCGCGATGCCGAGGTCGGCGTACCCGCCACGGTCGCCGCTCATGTGGCCGATCACGTCAGCATTCTCTCGGCAGGCGAAGCGCACGTGGCGCATCCGACTCAGGGGCTGCTCGATGCTCTGACGGTGCGCCAGCACAAGCCCCACTTCGATACGCTGAGCATCGTGATCGTCGGGGATCTGCGCCACTCGCGCGTCGCCCGC
Organism: Pseudomonadota bacterium; assembly: GCA_021849615.1. Taxonomy (GTDB): domain Bacteria; phylum Pseudomonadota; class Gammaproteobacteria; order Steroidobacterales; family Steroidobacteraceae; genus 13-2-20CM-66-19. The sequence goes on along the minus strand of JAJZSQ010000001.1, from coordinate 65,744 downwards.
TCAGCCTGGCACGTGTTCCGCGCCCTCGGTGTGAAGGACCTGCGCATCGTAGCGCCACCGGCGCTGATGCCGCCGGAGGGTGAGTTTGCAGGCTGCTCGCGCCACACCCGGCTCGAGAGCGGACTGCCAGAGGCCGACGTGGTGATGATGCTGCGCATCCAGAAAGAGCGCATGGCCCAGGCTGACCTGCCGGATGCCCACCAGTACTACGCCAGCTACGGCCTGACGGCCGAACGGCTCGCGCTCGCCCGTCCGGATGCGATCGTCATGCATCCTCAGCCGATGAACCGGGGCATCGAAATCGCCTCCGAAGTGGCCGACGGACCGCGCTCGGTGATCCGCGACCAGGTGCGCAACGGCGTCGCCGTGCGCATGGCGGTGCTCGCCGAAGTGCTCGCCTGGAGGAGCGCCGCATGAGTCACGCCGACCGCGGCACGCTGCGCCTGGAAGATGCACGGATCGTGCGCCAGAGCGCGTTCGAGGGCGAACAGTTCGTGCTGCGCCTGGAGGCGCCGGCCTGTGCCCGGCTGGCCGAACCGGGCAGCTTCGTGCACCTGACCTGCGACCCGTCGATCCCGATGCGCCGGCCGCTGTCGATCATGCGTGCCGACCCCGAGGCCGGCTGGATCGACGTGCTCTACAAGATCGTCGGCCCCGGCCTGCGTGCTCTGGCGGGGCGCAAACCCGGCGAGACCGTCAGCATCATCGGACCGATCGGCCGGCCGTTCACGGCGCACCGGGAACGGCCGCGAACCGTGCTCATCGGCGGGGGCGTGGGCATTCCGCCGATGATCTTCCTCGCCGAGCGCCTGCGCGAGAGCGGCGAGCCATGGTTGCCGCTCGTGCTGATGGGCTCAGAGATTCCCTTCCCGTTCCATCCGCGACCCTCGACGCTGGTGGTGCCGGGGATGCCGGCCGGCACCATCGCCAGCATGCCGCTGCTCGAGGAATGGGACATTCCGAGCCGGCTCGCGAGCCGGGCAGGATTCCCGGGCTGCTTCGAGGGCTACGTCACCGAACTCGCCGGGGAATGGCTCGGCTCACTGTCCTCTGCCGCGCTCGCCGAGGTGGAACTGTTCGCCTGCGGGCCGACCCCGATGCTGGCGGCTGCCGCCCAGCTCGCCCGCCGCTATGCGGTGCCCTGTCAGGTGTCGCTCGAGGAATTCATGGCATGCGGCGTCGGCGGCTGCGCCGGCTGCACGGTCCGGGTGCGCACTGCCGATGGGGATGCGATGAAGCGGGTGTGCGTCGACGGACCGGTCTTCGACGCGCTGCAGGTGTTCTGACCAGACCCTCTCGAGGGCGGACATCCCGCAGCGCGGCGCCATGAGCCGCCGGGGTCGATCCCCCCCAAGGGATCCCCCGAGGCGTTTAGCGCCCGTCCGTGCACAGCGGCGCGTCAGCCGAAGTTGATCTTCGCCTCGAGATTGGCGCGCGAATCGGCGTTGGCGAGGGCGTGGGCAAGCTCGACCCGCCCCTGCTTGTACAGCTCGTGCAGCGCAGCGTCGAAGCTGCGGATGCCCTGCTCGGCGCTGGCCGCAATCGCCTCCTTCACGCCCACCACGTCACCCTTGTTGATCAGGTCCGCAATGTGCGGGGTATTGATCATGACTTCGACCGCAGCGACCCGATGCCCGTCCTTGCCCATCACCAGGCGCTGCGCAAGGATGCCGCGCAGGTACTGCGACAGATCGAGGAAGATCTGCCCATGCTGCTCGGGCGGAAACATGTTGATGATGCGATCGAGCGTCTGCGCACAGTTGTTCGCATGCAGCGTGGCGAGCACCAGATGGCCGGTGCCCGCGAGGTGGATCGCCGCCTCCATGCTGTCGCGATCGCGGATCTCCCCGACCAGGATCACGTCCGGGGCGGCGCGCAGCGCACCGCGCAGCGCGCGCGCGAACGATTTCGTATCACTGCCCACCTCGCGCTGATTGACGATCGAGCGCTTGTTGGCATGCAGGAACTCGACCGGATCCTCGATGGTGAGAATGTGGTCCGAGGCCGTCTCATTGCGCAGGTTGATCATGGACGCGAGCGTCGTGGATTTTCCCGAGCCGGCTGCGCCCACCACCAGCACCAGGCCGCGCTTGTGCTGGGCGAGCTCCGCCACCGCCTCCGGCAACCCCAGCGTCTCGAAGCGCGGCATCTCCGCGGTGATGTAGCGCAGCACCACCGCAGGGGAGCCCCGCTGCATGAACACGTTGACGCGGAAGCGGCCGAGACCGGGCTCGGAAATAGCGAAATCAAGCTCGAGCTCGCGCGCGAATTCCTCGCGCTGCTCGGGGGTCATCAACGCGAGCGCCGCCTGGCGCACCATTGCCGGGCTGAGCACCTGCTTGTTGATCGGGTAGATCTGCCCTTCGATCTTGATCTTGATCGGTGCGTTGCTGGTAAAGAACAGATCGGACGCGCGCCGCTCGACCATCAGCTTGAACAGCGGCTTGGTGTTGATCTGCAGCGCCGCCTCATCGGCGCGCGGCTCGGCCGCGGGCTCGAGCGGCTCAGCACCGGGCGGCGCGCTCATGAGGGCCGATCCTCCTGTTCGTCCATGATCGCGAGGCTCCCCTCCTCGAGCGACGGGGCATCACGGTGACTCTCGAGCTTCACCCGCAGTCGCAGCTCGTTCTTCGAGTCGGCGTTGCGCAGCGCATCTTCGTAGGAGATGAACCCGGCCTCGTACAGCTCAAACAGCGACTGATCGAAAGTCTTCATGCCGAGGCGATTCGAGCGTGCCATCACGTCGCGGATCTTGACCACCTCGCCCTTGAAGATCAGGTCCTGGATCAGCGGCGAGTTGAGCATGATCTCCATCGCGGCAATGCGGCCCGAACCGCTCTCGCGCGCCACCAAGCGCTGGGAGACGAAGGCGCGGATGTTCAGCGACAGATCCATCAGCAGCTGCTCGCGCCGTTCGTCGGGGAAGAAATTGATGATGCGGTCGAGGGCCTGGTTGGCGTTGTTCGCGTGCAGGGTCGAGAACACCAGGTGGCCGGTTTCGGCGAACTGCACAGCATACTCCATCGTTTCACGGTCGCGGATCTCGCCGATGTAGATGACGTCCGGCGCCTGGCGCAGCACGTTCTTCAGCGCGATCTGCCAGGACTCGGTATCGACGCCGACGTCGCGGTGCGTAATGACGCAGCCCTTGTGCTGGTGAATGAACTCGACCGGATCCTCCACGGTGACGATGTGCCCGCGGGTTTTCTCGTTGCGGTAGCCGATCATGGCTGCGAGCGTCGTCGACTTGCCCGAGCCGGTGCCGCCGACCACCACCACCAGACCGCGCTTGGAGAGCGAGAGCTCCTTCAGGATCGGCGGCAGGTCCAGATCCTCGAAACTCGGAATCTCGGCATTGATCATGCGGATGACGCAGCCGGCGGCGCTCTGCTGCATGAATGCGCTGACGCGAAAGCGCCCGATGCCCGGCGGTCCGATCGCGAAATTGCTCTCCTTGGTGGCGTCGAACTCGCGCGTTTGACGGTCGTTCATCAGCGAGCGCACCAGGGTGGCGGACTGCTCGGCGGTGAGCACCCGTTCGCTCTGCGGGCGTACCTCGCCGTCGATCTTCAGCGCCGGTGGGAAGCCCGCCGTGAGGAACAGGTCCGAGGCTTTGCGCTCGACCATGCGCCGCAGCAGATCATGAATCAGCTTGATGGCTTGATCGCGGTCCATGGGCATCAGGAAGCACCCTTTCGGTTCACGGCTGCTGCGCTCGGGGCGGTCTCACAGGCTGTCCTTGTTCTGGGCCTTGAAGCGGGCCTCTTCCTTGCTCACCTGGCCCTTGGCGAGCAGTTCCGCCAGACACTGATCGAGCGTCTGCATACCCGAGGCCTGGCCGGTCTGGATCGCCGAGTACATCTGCGCGATCTTGCCTTCGCGGATCAGGTTGCGGATCGCAGGGGTGCCGATCATGATTTCGTGGGCCGCCACCCGGCCGCCGCCCATGCGCTTCAGCAGCGTCTGGGAGATGACTGCGCGCAGCGACTCCGAGAGCATCGAGCGGACCATGTCCTTCTCGGCGGCCGGGAACACGTCAACGATGCGGTCGATGGTCTTGGCCGCCGAGCTGGTGTGCAGCGTGCCGAACACCAGGTGGCCGGTTTCGGCGGCGGTCAGCGCCAGCCGGATCGTCTCCAGGTCGCGCATTTCTCCGACCAGCACCACGTCGGGGTCTTCGCGCAGTGCCGAACGCAGCGCTTCGCTGAAGCCGAGCGTGTCGCGGTGCACTTCGCGCTGATTCACCAGGCAGCGCTTCGATTCGTGCACGAATTCGATGGGGTCTTCGATGGTGATGATGTGATCGGGTCGGTTGTCGTTGCAGTGATTGACCATGCCGGCGAGCGTGGTCGATTTGCCCGAGCCGGTGGGACCCGTGACCAGAACCAGTCCGCGCGGCAGCATGCACAGGTCGCGAAAGATCTTCGGCGCGTTCAGGTCATCGAGCGAGAGGATGTTCGAGGGAATCGTGCGGAAGACGGCGCCGGCGCCGCGGTTCTGGTTGAAGGCGTTGACGCGAAAGCGCGCCAACTTCGGGATCTCGAAGGAAAAATCGGTCTCGAAGAACTCCTCGAATGCCTTCCTCTGCTTGTCGTTCATGATGTCATACACCATGCTGTGCACTTCCTTGTGCGCCAGCGGTGGCATATTGATCCGCTTCATGTCGCCGTCGACGCGGATCATGGGCGGTACCCCGGCCGACAGGTGCAGGTCGGAGGCGTTGTTCTTGACGGCGAAGGCCAGCAGTTGCGCGATATCGACCATCGGGTCTCCGATCGAAGTCGGGTGGGGCGCTGCCTGCGCCGGACCGGTCGTTGCAGTATAACGGAGGGGTTCGGTCATCCATATGATAAGGGCTTCGCAGAATTTGCCCGAGCGCGTACGAGTCGTGCGCGCCGAGATCGCCGCTGCCGCGGCGAGCGCCGGGCGAAATGTGTCCGACATCACACTTCTGGCCGTGTCCAAGGCCCAGCCCGCCGAGGCGGTGCGCGCCGCGTTCGCCGCGGGGCTCACGGACTTCGGCGAGAGCTACCTGAACGAAGCGCTCGCCAAGCTCGAGGCGCTTCAGGACCTGCCGCTCACCTGGCACTTCATCGGCCGGCTGCAGGCGAACAAAACCCGCCCGATCGCCGAACGGTTTCAGTGGGTGCACGGGATCGATCGACTGCATATTGCCGAGCGGCTTGCGCAGCAGCGCCCCGTGCATGCCCCGCCGCTGAACGTATGCCTCCAGGTCAATCTCGCCGGCGAGCGCAGCAAGGCCGGCGTGACGCCCGCGGAGCTCCCCGCGCTCGCCGCCGCGGTCGCGGCGCTCGCGCGGCTGCGGCTGCGCGGACTGATGTGCATTCCGCCGCCCGAGACCGACCCGCAAGCCCAGCGCGCCTGGTTTGCGCAGCTGCGCCAGTTGCGTGACGGGCTGAATGCCGCGGGCGCAGCGCTCGATACGCTCTCGATGGGCATGAGCTCGGACTTTCCGAACGCCATCCTCGAGGGCTCCACCCTCGTGCGCGTCGGCACCGCGCTGTTCGGCGAGCGACCGCCGCGCGCATGAACGCAGCACGGCGGTGCGCGCCAGCCGCTACAATCCTCGGCCTATGAATCACCTCGATCTGGCGATACTCGGCGGCGGCAACATGGGCCGCGCCCTGATCGGCGGGCTGCTGCGCCAGGGCCTGCGCCCCGAGCGGCTCGCCGTGGGCGAGCACGACGCGGCGGCGCGCGCGGCTCTCGAGCGCGAATTCGCCGTCGCAGCCACGGCCGACAATGCTGCCGCCGTGCGCACGGCCAAGGTGATCGTGGTGGCGGTGAAGCCGCAGAACGTGAACGAAGTGCTGCGGCCGCTCGCGGCCGAGTTCGCGCGCACACGCCCGCTGGTGCTCTCGGTTGCCGCCGGCATCCGCGTCGCGGCCCTGCGGCAGTGGTGCGGGCCCGAAGTGCCCATCGTGCGCGCCATGCCCAACCGGCCGGCGCTGCTCGGGGCGGGCGTGACGGGACTGTACGTTCCCGAGGGCATTGCGGCATCGCACGCACAGCTCGCCGAGCAGGTCCTGCGTTCGGTGGGCGAAGTGGTCCGGGTCGAATCCGAAGAGGCGCTCGATGTGGTTACCGCGCTCTCCGGCAGCGGGCCGGCCTACTTCTTCCTGCTGGCCGAGCTGATGGCCGCCGCGGGCACGGCGCTCGGACTGAGCGCGCAGGCGGCGCGCGCGTTGAGCGTGGCGACGCTGCACGGCGCCGGCGAGCTCGCCCGCAGCGGCACCGGCGAGCTCGCGCAGCTGCGCGCCGAGGTCACCTCCAAGGGCGGAACCACCGAAGCGGCACTGCGCACCTTCGCCGCTGCGGGCCTGGATCAGATCGTCGCGCGCGCGGTTGCAGCCGCGGCGCAGCGCAGCCGGGAACTGGCCGATCAGTATGGGGCCGCCTGAGCGGCCCCGCGGAAGCCGACATGAGCGCCCTCATCTACATCATTGAAACCCTGCTCGAACTGGCCTTGTTCGTCGTGCTGGCACGGCTGCTGCTGCAGCTGACGCGCGCGGACTTCCGCAACCCGATCTGCCAGGCGATCGTCCGCCTGACCAATCCGCTGATCATGCCGTTGCGGCGCGTCCTGCCGCCGATGGGCAAGGTCGATACGGCCTCCGTGGTGGCGGTCGTCCTGCTCGCCGTGCTGCAGGTCGCCGCGACGTTCGCCTTCGAGGGGATCATGCGCGTGGGCCCCTGGTTCTGGGTGCACGCGGTTGCGCTCGACATCGCGCGCATGGGGCTGTGGACGTATTTTTACGCCATCATCCTCTATGCGCTGCTCAGCCTGGTCGCGCCCGGCGGCTACTCGCCCCTGCAGTCCCTGCTCGCCACGCTGTGCGAACCGGTGCTGCGGCCGTTCCGCCGGCTCATTCCGGCGATCGCCGGTATCGATCTGTCACCGCTGTGGGTGTGCATTCTGATCCAGGCGCTGCTGATCCTGCTGCGCACCTGAGGCGCCGCGCCGCGTGCTGGCGCATGCAGGGAAACTGAACCGCGCCATGCGCGATACATCAACCAGCGCCGCCAAGGCCCGGAACGGGTTGGAAATTCGCGGGGCCGATTGTGTGCTGCACATTCGGATTCAGCCGCGTTCTTCGCGTGAGGGCATCGACGGGTGGCGCGACGGCAGACTTCTCGTGCGGGTCAGCGCACCACCCATCGACGGCGCCGCCAACGATCGACTCGTACGCGTTCTCGCGCATGCACTTGGCGTGCCTAAGACGCACGTTTCGCTGCTGCGCGGCCCGAAAAGTCGTGACAAAGAGGTTTTGATCCGGGGCGCGGCGGCCGCGGCGGCGCAACTCGTCGCCAAATTCTGACCCGCCGAACCGCGTGCGACGCAAAACCCTTTGAAAAAAGCCGTTTCAGCACTCGCGTACGCAAAAAAACCAGTTGCGCAGGTGCGCTTATGTGCTATTTTCCGCGGCGATTCTTAGCTTTGCGTCGCTGCACAACAGCACGCACATTCATTTATTCGAGGAGTGGCGCAATATGGCGAAAAAGGGTAGCGCTCCGACCAAGTCGGAAGTCCTGACTCAAATTTCCAAAGACACGGGGCTCTCGCGCAAGCAGGTCGGCAGCGTGTTCGATTCGCTGAACGGCGTGATCAAGAAGAGCCTGCGCAGCAACGGCCTGTTCACCATGCCGGGTCTGCTGAAGATGAAGGTCGTGAAAAAGCCGGCCACGAAGGCACGCGAAGGCGTCAACCCCTTCACGGGCGAGAAGATGATGTTCAAGGCAAAGCCGGCCAGCAAGAAGGTCCGCGTGATGCCGCTGAAGAACCTCAAGGCGATGGTCAATTCCTGATCGCGCTGAGCCGTAAGGTTCAACGGGGTTCGCGGAGCGAACCCCGTTCATTTCCCGGCGATCAGGCGCCGGTCGCGGCCTGAGCGGCCATACTCATGAACTGCACGACCTCCTGGCGCAACTCGTGCAGCCGTCCATGAAAGAAATGCCCCGCCCCTGAGAAGGTGCTGAGCCGCGGCGCCGGGGATTGGCGCGCTGCCCACTCGAGCACGTCCTGCGGCTCGATGACCTCATCGGCATCGCCCTGGATCAGCATCCAAGGACACTGCGGCGAGGGCACGCCCTGCATCGCCACCCGGGTCACCCCGGGCGCCACTAGCACCATCCGCGCCGGCGCGGCATGCGCCGCGGCGCGCACCGCGACGGCCGCTCCGAAGGAAAAGCCGGCCAGCCACAGCGCCGACCCCGGCCAGCGCGCGCGGCCGTAAGCGATCGCCGCGAGCGCATCCTCGGTCTCCCCCCGACCCTCGTCGTAGCGCCCCGCACTCGATCCAACACCGCGAAAATTGAAACGCACTACGGGCGCACCACACTCTTGGAAGGCTCGGGCCAGGGTGTAGACGACTTTATTGTCGAGCGTCCCGCCGTAGAGCGGATGGGGATGGCACACCACCCCGAAGGCCGCCGGCGCCGGCGGTGCCGGCGCCTCGCTGAGCGGCGTCTCCACAACGGCCTCGAGATCCCCCGCCGGGCCGGGGATCACGAGTCGCTCGGCACGCGGAGGCCTCACGCGGTGTGCGCCGCAGCCAGTTCCACCAGCAGGCGGTTCAGGCGCTGCACGAAATCCGCCGGATTGCTGAGTTCGCCGCCTTCAGCCAATTCGGCCTGCTCGTAGAGCAACAGCGAGAGCGCCTCGAACCGCCCGGTGTCCGTCAGCCCGTCGAGATATTTCACCAGCGGGTGCTGGGCATTGAGTTCCAGTGCCGGGGTGCTGTCCGGCACCTTCTGCCCGGCTGCGGCGAGGATCTTGCGCATGCTCGCGCCGAGTTCGTGCTCGGCGCGCACCAGGCAGGCGGGGGAGTCCTTCAGGCGTGTGCTGAGGCGCACCTCGGTCACGCGTTCCCCGACGGCATCCTTGATCCGCTTCAGCAGCCCTTTGCTCTCCTTCAGCGCCGTATCGCGCTCGTGCCGTTCCGTTTCGCTTTCCAGCGGGCCGAGCTCGAGCTCGCCGCGCGAGGCATCCTTGAAGCGCTTATCCTCGAACTGCTCAAGCTGACCCATCATCCACTCGTCGATCCGCTCCCCGAGCAGCAGCACCTCGATGCCGCGCTCGGTGAGCCGCTCGATGTAGGGGCTGCGCCGGGCCGCCGCGACGCTCTCGGCGGTGACGAAATAAATGCGCTCCTGACCGGCCTTCATCCGCGCCACGTACTGCGCCAGACTCACCTGCGGCTCATCGGCGGACTCGTGCGTACTGGCAAAGCGCAGCAGCGGCAGCAGCGTGGCGCGGTTCGTGACGTCCTGGCCGATTCCCTCCTTCAGAACCGCGCCGAATTCCTTCCAGAACTCGACGTATTTGCCCGGCTCGTCCGCCGCGAGCTTCGCGAGCATGTCGAGCACGCGCTTCGTCAGACTAGCGCGAATAGCGTCGACTTCCGGCTCGCGCTGCAGCAGCTCGCGCGAGACGTTCAGCGGCAGATCACTCGAATCCACCACGCCCTTGACGAAGCGCAGGTACTGCGGGAGGAACTGCTCGGCGTCATCCATGATGAACACGCGCCGTACGTACAGTTTCAGCCCGTGCACCGCGTCGCGCTGCCACAGGTCGAACGGCGCGCGGCCGGGGATGAACAGCAGACTGGTGTACTCGCGCTTGCCCTCGACCCGGTTGTGGCTCCAGGCGAGCGGATCGGTGAAATCGTGCGCCAGGTGCTGGTAGAACTGGCGGTATTCCTCGTCGCTGATCTCCGCGCGCGGGCGCACCCACAGGGCCGTGGCCTGGTTGACCGTCTCCTCCTCGAGCGACGCTTCGCCCTCCTTGGGCATGCGCACCGGGAAGGCGATGTGGTCCGAGTAGCGGCGGATCAGTGCGCGCAGCCGGAACGGATCGGCGAACTCCTTCGCTTCTGGCTTCAGGTACAGCTTCACGGCCGTGCCGCGCGCCTCGCGGGTCACCGACTCGACGGAGAACTCCCCGTCGGCGCGCGACTCCCAGCGCACGCCGTCCGCCGCCGGCTGCCCGGCGCGACGCGAGAGCACTTCGACCCGATCAGCGACGATGAACGCGGAGTAGAACCCCACGCCAAACTGTCCGATCAACTGCGCGTCCTTTTGCTGATCGCCCGAGAGCGAGCGGAAGAACTCCGAGGTCCCCGAACGGGCGATGGTCCCGAGATTGGCGACGGCCTCCTCGCGCGTCATGCCGATGCCATTGTCGGTGATCGTGACCGTTCCGGCGGTCGGATCGGCCTCGATGCGGATCGCCAGCTCCGGATCGCTCTCGAGCAGCGCCGGGGCGCTGATGGCCGCGAACCGCAGTCGGTCATTGGCGTCGGAGGCGTTCGAGATCAGCTCGCGCAGGAAGATCTCCCTGTGGCTATACAGGGAGTGGATCATGAGCTTCAGCAGCTCACGCACCTCGGCCTGAAAGCCGTGCGTCTGTCGGTCGGAAGCTGGGCTCGAAGGGGTCTCTGGGCTCGTCACGGTCCGCTCCTGATTCATTCCGGAGCGGAGCATTGTGGGCGCGATCCGCCGATTTTCAATCGGCACCGGCCGGCTGCGGCGAACTGCCGCGGCGAAAGCCGCTCAGGGGCTCGCCCGGCCGCTCGAACTCAGGCCGGCAGGCGCAGCCACTGACCGATGCGCGTGCCCCAGGCGGGCGGGGGCGGGAATGCACGGACCTCCTCGAGCGCCGCGCGCGCGAGATGGCGTACGGCGCCAGTGAGGTCATCGATCTCGTCCCACAGGAGCAGGAGGCGTTCCATCAGCGTTTTCCTGCGCTCAGTGATTCGGCAGCGTGGGATCGGTGAACGGCGGCGCGTCCTCGGCTGCAGGCGCCTCCTCGCTCCACGCGGTGCGCACCCGCTCGGCCCAGTTCTTGTAGTTCGACCAGGTATTGAGGTTGCGGGTAATCGCATCGTGACGCGCCCGGACATTCTGCACGCGGTCGAGCCAGCTCGGAAACGGCGCCGAGGGCGTGCCGGTCGCGCCAGCGCTGCCGCCGGTCTTCTCTGGAGCGCGGGGCGGAACGCTGCGCTCCCTGAACGATGAACTCATGGACGCACCTCGGACAACGAGTCCTCAGGGTACGGTCCGGGCGTTCCGTGCGCAGGTACTGGTTCACAAGCATTCTCTCTGGCAGCGCACGACGAGCCGCGGCGGCGGCGTTATGCAACATTGCGCCTCATTATGTCACGTACAGCCCGCGCAATGGTGCGCGGATTCGAGCCCGGCTAGGCCACCAGGCGGTACACGGGACGATAGACGCTGCCCGGCAGCTTCATACGGCCCTGCTCGACGAACGCCGCCAGCAGCTCATCCAGCAACTGCATGATGTGCCGGTCGCCGGCGAGTTCGTACGGGCCGAACTGCTCGATCGCATGGATACCGTGTTCCTTGACGTTGCCGGTGACGATCCCGGAGAACGCGCGGCGCAGATTGGCGGCGAGCTCATGCACGGGCTGATCGCGGCCGAGCGCGAGTGCGCGCATCGACTCGTGGGTCACGGCGAAGGGGTGCTGAAACCGGGGCGGAACCGAGAGCAGCCAGTTGAAGTTGTACGAGTCCTTCATGCGGTGGCGATAATCCCGCACCGACTGGATGCCGCGCACCATGTGCCGGCCGACTTCGGCAGGATCGTCAATGATGATCTTCAGCCGCTCGAGCGCCGCCTCACCGAGCGTGCCACGGATGAAATGGCGGATATGCTCGAAATACGCCGCGCTCGTGCGCGGCCCGGTGAGCACCACCGGAAAGGGCTGCTCGCGGTTGGGCGGATCGAGCAGGATGCCGAGCAGATAGAGGATTTCCTCGAGCGTTCCAGCCCCGCCCGGAAACACGACGATGCCGTGCGCGAAGCGCACGAAGGCCTCGAGGCGCTTCTCGATGTCCGGCATGATCACGAGGTGATTGACGATCGGATTGGGCGGCTCCGCAGCGATGATGCCGGGCTCGGTGATGCCGATATAACGCCCGTGCGCGATCCGCTGCTTCGCATGTCCGATGGTCGCACCCTTCATCGGTCCTTTCATGGCGCCCGGCCCGCAGCCCGTGCACACATCGAGCCCGCGTAGACCGAGTTCGTAGCCGACGCGCTTGGAGTATTTGTACTCCTCAGAGCCGATGGAATGCCCGCCCCAGCAAACCACCAGGTTCGGATGCATGCGGCACTCGAGCAGCTGCGCATTGCGCAGGATGTGGAACACCGCGTTGGTGATCGAGGCAGAATCCTCCAGATCGAAGCGGCCGGAAGCCACGATCTCGTTCGAGGTGAACACCACGTCGCGCAGCACCGCGAACAGATGCTCCTTGATGCCACGGATCATCTGCCCGTCGACGAATGCGGCCGCGGGCGCGTGATGCATCTCGAGGCGCACGCCCCAGGGCTGACGCATGATGCGAATGTCGAAGTCGCGGAAGCGGTCGAAGATTTCCTTGGCGTTGTCCGTATCGGCGCCGCTGTTGAGCACCGCCAGGGCGCACTTGCGGAACAGGGAGTAAAGGCCGCCCTGCCCGGAATCGAGCAACTTGGCGATTTCGTCCTGTGAGAGGTTCTCGAGACTGCCGCGAGGGTGGACGCGCGCTTCGATGAATTCCGGTTCGGAGTCGTGATTTTCCATCAGGTACCGCGCGCCGCCTCAGGGCTGGATGTCGATCGGCATGCCGTCACGCGTCATCATCCAGATCTGCATCATGTTGGCATCCGACAGCGCGATGCAGCCATCGGTCCAGTCGCTGTGCAGGTAGTACGAGAGCGAACTGTGCAGGTGGTTCGGCAGGCCGTGGATCATGATCTCCCCGCCCGGCTGCCAATGATGCGCACGCGCGCGGGCCCGATCGGCCCGGTTCGGATAGGAGATCTGGATCGACAGGAAGAACTCGCTGCGCGGGTCGCGCCGCACCAGGTGGTACCAGCCGACCGGCGTGCGGTAGTCCCCGGAGCGCTCTTTCGGTCCATTGGGCATCAGGCCGAGATGGATGCGAAAGGAGCGCACCACCTGATCACCGTTCATCAGGTACAGGCGCCGGGCGGACTTCTTCACCAGCACGTACTGCACGTGCGGCAGGTGCGGATCGGCGAGCAGCGGCACTCGCCCGGCCCGCGGAGTCGGTGCGGCATGCGCTGCGGCGGCGACAAGCAGCGAGAGTGTCAGGGTGATTTTGGGCAGGCGCATGGCAGACATTATAGACATCGCTCGAATCGGGCAGGTGCGCTCAGCCGGCGGCACCGGCCGGCACGATGCGCGGAATCACCAGCGGGGTTCCGGGGTGCAAGGTGAAAAAGTCCGTGTGCGGATTGTACTGGCGCAGCAACCACGCTGGCAGATCGCTGAAGCGGCGCGTCAGCGTCCACAGTGAGTCGCCGCTGCGCGTGACGTACTTGCGCGTTCCATCGATCCGGTAGCGGGCAAAGTAGCTCTGTTCCAGCGCCTGATGGTAGGCGAGGCGCCGGGCCGTAAATTCCTGGGGCGTCACAGAATGAAAATCGAGTCGGATGCGCTCCCCGATGCGCACCGGCTGATGAAAGGTCAGGTGATTCAAACGACGCAGGTCCATGGCGCTGACGCCGAGCCACTGCGCGTAGTAGCCGAGCGACTCCGCCGGCGCCACGCGGATCGTGCCGTTCGCGGCCACCCGGTAGTTGGCCGGATCCACGCTGCGCGCCGGATCGGCTTCGGGCCCGAGCATCGGCCCGATGGCCTTGGCCTGGCGCGCCGAGACCGGCTGCGGGTCCGCCGCCGGCGCCGCCGGCGCGGCGTGCGTGACGGCCTGGGCGACCGCCAAGGCCTTACCGGCAGCCACCGGCGAAGCCGCCGCCGGCAACGGCGCATGTCCAGCCGTGACATTCGAGGCCAGCACAGTGGCGCTCGGGGCGCGGCCCGGCAGCTGCAGCGGCTCGCCGACCCGCAGGAGCGCATTCACGGCAATGCCGTTGCGCTGCGCCAATGCGCGCGGACTGAGGCCGTAATGGGCCGCAATCGCGCTGAGCGTATCGCCGGCGCGGACTCGGTAAACCGCGGCGAGCGCGCCGCTTGCGGCAGGCGCGCTCGAGGGCACCGGGGTCGCCAGGCGCAGCGGCTCACCGACGTGCAGCAGGGTAGTGAGCCCAATCCCGTTGCGCTGCGCCAATGCGGCCGGGCTGATGCCGTACCGAGCCGCGATTCCGGTCAGGGTATCGCCCGGACGCACCCGATAGAGCGCCGTGCGCGCCCCGGGAGAGGCGCTCACGGGCGCTGCCTGGGCCACCACCTGCGCGGGCGGCCGCGAGGCGCCTGGCAATCGCAGCTGCTCCCCGATCCGCAACATGCCGCCGACCGGCATGCCGTTGAAGCGCGCGAGGGCCCACATGTCGATGTGGTAACGCGCCGCAATGCCCGAGAGCGTATCGCCCGGCTGCACGCGGTACACCGGCGGGCGCAATTGCGCAGCCAGGATCGCCTGCGCGCCCAGACGCGCCCGCAGTGCTGCAACGGTCCAGTGCACACCGGCGGCCGGCAGACGCAGCCGGTACCCCTTCGGCACGTCGAGTTCGCCGCCCCACACGGGGGGGCGCAGGCCCGGATTCAGCTCGCGCAACCGGGCCGCGCCGACGTCCGCAGCCCGCTCGATCGCATCCACGGAGACGTAGCCCGGAAGGGTCAGCTCCTGGAAGTGCTCCTCCGGAAGCCGTCGCAGCGACCCGAAGTAGCGCTGCGCGTGCTGATCGACGTATAGCGCGGCCAGGAACGATGCGTAGAAATTGCGCGAGGCGAACCCGAACATCGCCGTGTGATAGCGCCGCACGATGATGCCCAGATCGCGGGTGCCCTCCACGTGCACGGCACGCAGCATGCCGGCGACGCCCTGGTTATAGGCGGTGATCGCGAGCGGCCACGTGCCGAGAATGCGGTAGTTGTACGACAGCAGCTGCGCGGCCGCTACGGTGGCGCTGAACGGATCGAAGCGCTGATCGAGCGCGGCGTCGATATGCAGGAAGCGCTCGGCCGTGCCGGGCATGAACTGCCACAGGCCGGCCGCGCCATCCTTTGAATACGCGCGCGGATTGTAGGCGGACTCCACCAGCGGCAGCGCGGCCAGCTGCGGCGGCAAGCCGTGCGCCGCGAGCGCCCGGGCAATCGCATGCTGCCAGGCGCCCGAGCGGATCAACCCGGCTTCGAAGCGGTTCGACTGGCCGAGCTGGAAGCGGATCTCGCCGGCCGCCTCGCGCAGCAGCGAGGGACTGGGGTGCGGCCCCCACAACGCCCGAAGGCGCCGCTCCTCGGGCGTGAGCGGCCGAACGCCGGCGGCGATGCTGCGCAGCTGCGCGGCGATGCGGTCGCGCTGGCGATCGACGATGCGCTGGCGCTGCGCAGGCGGACTGCCCGGCGCAAAGCGCACGGTCGCATAGACGACCCCGAGATGGTTCGGGTCGTGCAGGAACCCTTCATTCGTGTCGATCTGCGTATAGACGCGGATCCAGAAGTGCACTGCGGTGCGCAGCTGCGGCGGACAGGGCAGAACCGCGTCGGCCGCTAGGGCCCGGGCGGCGAATGTCGCCAGAAAAGCCGTCCAGAGCAGGCGCAACACGCCGGGCACCGTCCTGAAGTTGCCCGTCGATTTCATTTACACCTCAAGCTATATAAAAATAGCCTTTAAACTCATTGACTTAACGACAACACAGCAGTCTTTTGGGGCACTGAGGCGCCGAGAAAAAGTCGATTTTTCTTACAATCGAGCCAATTCCGGGCGCCGCGTACCCCTCCGGGGCGAATCATCGCGCAAAGAATATGGGAAATCATTTCACGTAAGTGGACATTACGTCACATTCGGGCGCCGATACAGTGCCGATATGTCATTGGACCGGCATTGAAGGACTCCCTGGCACAGGGTTTGCTGGTATTTGCTCACTGCGGACCGCCCGAGGGTCCACGGGGGGAAGAACAAGCGACAGTAAGGAAATTCCGAGAAAGCACGGGCACGCTGCGAACACAGACGTATGCCGTACCGTGCCACGTTAGAAAAATAAAGAAGCACGACTCGATGCAAGCAAGCGACCGACCCCGCCCGCGCGGGGTCTTCTTTTTTTTTGCTTGCGGCCCGCTACGCCGCGGGGCGCCGTGCGAGGAGCTCGACGCTGCCAAAGACCAGCGCGGCCAGCAGCGCGGAGGCGAATGCATAGGCATACGGCACCGCGGGCCCGAACACGAACAACAGCCCCATGACCAGGTTCGAGAGGAACTGCCCGAGGGCACGCGAGACCGACAGGAAGCCCATGCCGCGCCCGAGGCGCGTGTGGCTGACGAGCGAGGACACCAGCGTCGGCTCAAAGGTCTCCACCGCCCCCATGCCGAACCCCAGCACCGCGACGGCGAGATAGATTGCCGCCGGCTGCAGATGCCATGCCACAGTGAGGCCGATCAGACCGGATCCGAGCGCCGAGGGCAGATAGCCGAACAGCCACACGGCGCGGCCCGAGGAGGTGCGTCGCGTGCCGAGCACGTAGCCGCTGAGCGCCGAGACCCCGAGATAGACCACATAGGCGAGCACACCCCACTCGTAGCGTGCCGCGGCATGCTCGGCGGTGGCCGTGACGATCGGAAAGCCCAGGTTGTAGAAGCTGAAGCCGTACAACGTGGCGGACACCAGCAGCGCCAGCAGCACCGTCTGGCGCGGCACACGGGCATGGGCACTCGGCGCGCCGGGAGTCTGTTGCCCATACACCTCCTCGCGGCGCACGAGCAGCAGCAGCACCGTGGAGGCGAGCAGCGGCACGACCGCCCAGAGCATCATCGTCGCGATCGGGATCTTCATCCACAGCGCCCCGAGCGCCAGCAGCGCCGAGAGCATCCCGCCGCCGATGTCGAGCGCGTGGAGCGTGCCGAAGGCGCGCGAGCGTTCCTGCGGCGGCGTCGCGCTCACCAGCAGCGCCCGGCGCGGCGGGCTGCGGAAGTACCGCGCCCACCAGCCCAGCACGTACAGCAGCGCTGACAGGTCGAGCGAGTGGGCAAGCCCCGCGAGCGCCATCAGCGGAATCAGCACATTGCCCGCCACCGCCACCGCCTTGCGGTCGAAGCGATCTCCGGCCAGTCCACCGAGATAGCCGACGAAAGCGCCGCCGCCGAAGGCAATTGCGGTGACGACTCCGTACGCATAGAGCGATGCGTGCAGCTGGAACACCAGGTACAGCGGAAAGAGCGCCGTAACGCCCTGATAGCCGAGATCGGCGCTGAATGCGGAGAAGCACAGCAGCCAGGCGTCCCGGGGCAAGGGTCGAGTATTCACGCGGGTGACTCTCCTGTAATGCCGCTCGTTCGGCTCGGAACTACGGCTTGCGCGCCACCGCATCGATGAGCGCAGAAGGACCCCGATGGGCACTGCCTTCACCGAGCACCGCATCGTGCTCGCGCAGCTCGAGCCACTGCGCCTCGGGCAGCAGTTCACGCAGCAGATCCGCCGTATACAGATGATCGAGCTGCCCAGGTCCACCTGTCCGGTACTGCAGCTGCTTCGGCGTGTAGCCTTGAATCAACAGCAGTCCACCGGACTTGAGGGTCTGCCACATCCCCGCGAACAGCGCGGTGCGCAGCGCGGGCGCGGCAAACTGGATGAAGATCGCCGCGACCGCGTCATACTTCGCTTCCGTCCACGTCCAGGTGTCGGCACCCGCGATGAGATACTCGACCGGAACGCCCTGCTCGGCGGCCAGGGCCTGCGCCTTTTGCACCGCGACCGGGGACAGATCGAATGCGGTCACCTCGTGACCGCGTGCGGCGAGCCACGTGCTGTTGCGGCCCTCTCCGTCGGCCACGCACAGGACACGCGAGCGCGGCGCCAGCCGTGCGCTCTGCTGGACCAGGAAGGCATTGGGCTCGCGCCCGAACAGGTAGCCCGGCTGTGAGAACCGTTCATTCCAGCGCTGCTGCGCGTCATCGAAGCCCGGTGGCGAAGCGGTGTGCATGCCCGCCAGCTTACCAGCGGCGCGCCGCAGGACAATGCGTGCCACACCCGCGGCGGCCGTCGAGCAGATGTGATGATTTTGCGACACACCGGCGCGGTGCGACGTGAGCACGCGTTCCAGGGGGAACCATCCGCCCCGCTCGCCTTCTAAGCGTCGTCGGGTACCGCGCCGTGGGGCATCCCGCGGTCTACGACGCCCGTCGATGCCGGTTCAGCACATCCGGACCTGAAGTTCGGCGCATGACCCCTCGGGGCCGTGCGAACCGGGTCAATCGCAGCGCGTGATCTGGGGGCCTTATGAACGCAGCCGTCGGAGCGGAAACCGCGATCACCACACGGAACACGGCGTTGCGCAAGCTGCTGCCGGCGGTGCCACTGGTCATGCTGCAGTTGTGCGCGCCGGTGCGAGCCGTGGCCGGCGGCGCGCCCCGGAACCGATCCGCACACTCGAGCACCACGACGGTGACATCGAGCCCGGCGACCGGCAAGAAGATGCATCTGGGCGCTCGCGCCTGGTGGCGCAAGCGCTGGGTGCTGCCGACGGCCGGCGCCGTCGCGTTCCTCGCCGCCATGCGCATCCACGAAGGCAGCAGTCACGGGCCCTTCGGCATCGATTACAAACTCAAGCCGCAGGACAACAACGGGATTTTCTCCCGGTCGAACCAATTGGGCCTGGAATTCGGCACCGTTGCCGCCGAAGCGGCCGGCGCGCTGTTTTTCGGCAATCACAAGGGACTCGGCCACGTGTTCTGGCAATCCGCCGACGCGTCGGTGTTCGCGGGCTTCGCGGCAGACGCGTTGAAATACACGTTCCGCCGCGCACGCCCCTACCAGAACCAGGGTCCTAACGCGTTTTTCCGGGGCACCGATCAGAGCTTCCCGAGCGGCGAAGTCACGCTGCAGGCCAGTTTCGTCACCCCTTTCATTCTGCACTACCGCCACCGCTATCCCTGGATCTGGGCCGCCGAGCTGCTGCCGGTCTACGATGCTTATGGCCGCATGAAGAGCCAGGGTCACTGGCAGTCCGACGTGCTCGCCGGCTGGCTGCTCGGGACGGCCTTTGGCTATTGGGCATCCCAGCGCAAGGTCCCCCTGCTGGTCGAAATCCTGCCGCGCGGCGTGTCCGTCGGCTTCTACAAGAGCTTCTGAATGTGCCGGCTCCGGGCGCTCGCGCTGCTGGCCGCACTCGCGCTCGGCGGCTGCGCGACGCTGCCGGACACTGCGCGCTGGGGACAGAACGTGACGGTACGCCCGGGCTGGGCGCGAGTGCGCCGCGCCGCGGCTACGACCGCCTCTGACCCGTGGGTGTGGGGACCGCTCGCCGGCGCCGCGGTGCTGCAGGTGGGCCACTTCGATCAGCGCATCTCCCGCTGGGGACGCACCCATAACCCGATCTTCGGCTCCGAGGCCAATGCGACCCGCTGGAGTTACCGGCTGCGCAGCGCCTCGGTCGGCGTCGACATCGCCGCGCTGCTGCTTGCCCCCAGCGGGCCGTTCGGCGAGACGTGGCTCGAAGACAAGGCCAAGGGCTATCTGGTCAACCTCGTCGCCGCAACCACCGCGATCGAATCCAATACACTGATCAGCCGCATGGTGCACCGAGAGCGGCCGAATCGTGCCAACGATCACAGCTTCCCATCCAATCACACGACGGCGTCCGCCGTGTACACGCGGCTTGCGATGATCAACCTGCGCCAGATTCCGCTCACGCACGGCGTGCGCGTCGCGCTCGATGCGGGTTTGCACGGACTGACCTTCGCCACGGCCTGGGCGCGCATCGAGGGTGGCTGGCACTATCCCTCGGACACGCTGTTCGGAATGGCGCTCGGCAACTTCTGCGCCGAGTTCTTCACCGATGCGTTCATGGGCCTGAACCGCGTCCCGAGCCAGCGGATCGCGTTCTCGCCGCTGCCGGGCGGCGGCCTGCTCTCCTTCTCCATGACGCTCGGCCGCTGAGCACCGCACGGGCCCTCGGCACGCTCATTCGTAGCGGAGCGCCTCGATCGGGTTCAGCGCCGCGGCCTTGCGCGCCGGGTAGTAACCGAAAAACACCCCGACGATAGCCGAAAACAGGAATCCGCCGAGCACGGCGGTGAGCGACTGTTCGATCGGCCAGCCCGCAATCACGGCGACCAGCTCCGAGGTGCCGATCCCGAGCACAATCCCGGCCGTACCGCCCGCCGCGCTCAGAAACACCGCCTCGGCGAGGAACTGCAGCATGACGTGGGCACGCCGAGCGCCAAGCGCCATGCGCAGACCGATCTCGCGCGTGCGCTCGGTGACCGATACGAGCAGGATGTTCATGATGCCGATGCCGCCGACCAGCAGTGAAATCGATGCAACGGTCGCCAGCAGGAGTGCCATCACCCGGCTGCTGCCCTGCGCCGCGGTCGCAATCTGACTGAGGTTGCGCACGCTGAAGTCATCCGTGTCCCCCCGACGAATGTTATGGCGTCGGCGCAGCGTGGCACTCACCTCGTCCATGGCACGTTGGACCTGGGATGCGCTTGCTGCCTGCACGAAAATAGCGTTCACGTACCCGGTCAGGCGCGGCTGTACCGCGAACGGGTTCGGCGGCGCGAGATAGGTCGTTCCGGCGTTCTGCGCCTGCGATTGAATCGGTGCGGCGACCCCGAGCACTCGCCGTTCGGCCGTGGTGAACGGGATGACGATCAGATCGTCCTGATCCTGGCCCATGGGCGACTGACCTTTCGCCTGGTAGACGCCGATGACTTTGATCGGCACGCCCTTGATGAGAATGGTCGCGCCGACGGGATTCTCGTACGGCTGGAACAGCTCGTGAACGACGGTCTGCCCGATGTCCGCCACCAGTGCCGCAGCATCGACATCCGCGGCGTCGAACGCCCGGCCGCTCGCGATGTGCCAATTGGTGATCTCGGCATAATTGGCGCTGGTACCGAGCACGAGCGTGCTCCAGTTCTGATTGCGATACTGCACTTGAGCGCTCTGGCGGATGATGTAGCCCACCTTGGCCACGGCGGCATCGTCGCGGCGCACTGCGTCCGCATCGGCCACCGTCAGGGTCGAGGCACTACCGAAACCCGCGCGCACCCCTCCGGCGGTGGTCGCCCCCGGCAGCACGATGAGCATATTCGTGCCGAGGCTCTGAATCAGCTCCCCGACCGCCCGATTGGCACCCATCCCGACCGCCATCATGGCGATGAGCGCGGCGACACCGATCAGCACCCCGAGTGTGGTCAACCCGGAGCGCATCTTGTTGCGGACGATGGCCTGCCGCGCGCTGCTGAGGATCATGCGGGCAAACGGCAGCGTACTGCGACGGGGCACGGCCGTCGGCGCGGTCCCCGGCGGCGGGGACGGCGGCGGGGCGGGGGGGGGATTGCGCCGCTCATCGGACACGATGCGGCCGTCTCGCATCGTGATCACCCGGTCCGCGTAAGCCGCGATGTCCGCCTCATGGGTCACCACGACGACCGTCACGTGCTGTTCGCGATTGAGGCGCACCAGAATCCCCATGACCTCATGGGAACTGCGCGTATCGAGGTTACCGGTGGGCTCATCGGCCAGCACGACGGCCGGTGCATTGATCAACGCCCGTGCGATGGCCACTCGCTGCTGTTCTCCGCCGGACAACTGCGCCGGCGTGTTGCGTTCGCGGCCAGCGAGTCCGACCTGGGCGAGCGCGGCTCGAGCGCGCAGTGAGCGCTGCGCCGCGCTCGCACCACCCCGCGGATCGTAGTAGAGCGGCAGCGCCACATTGTCGAGGGCGCTGGTGCGCGCCAGGAGATTGAAGCTCTGGAATACAAATCCCAGCCGCTCGCTGCGCACGCGCGCCAGGGCACTCTCACCGAGGGCGGCGACATCTGCACCTTCGAGCCGATATTCCCCGCCGGTGGGCCGATCCAGACAGCCGAGCACGGCCATAAGCGTCGACTTGCCCGATCCGGAGGCGCCCATGATCGCCACCAACTCGCCGCGCTCGAGGGTCAGACTGACGCCCGCGAGGGCGACGACTTCGAGGTCTCCGGAGCGATACACCCGCTGCAGATCCCGAGTCTCGATGACTGGACTGTTCACCGGCGTCGGCCGCAGTATTACAGGAAGGGCGAGCGGCGCCGCGGGGCCGCTGCAGATGAGGGTGCGGTGCCGTTGCCCGATCGCTCCCCGATGATCACCGGCTCTCCGGGCCGCAGCGCACCGGAGATGATCTGCGCGTAGACATCATCGGAGAGACCCGCGCCCACCCGTACGGCGACCGGACTCCCGTCGCTCAGCGTCCAGACGGTCTGAGTCTCCGACTGATTCTGGTTCGGCTTCGGCACCGAGGCCGGCCAATAGCGCAGCGCTTCCACCGGCACGCGCAGCGCATCGCGAACATCCGCCGTCACGATCCGCACGTCGGCGGTCATCCCGGGCTTCAGGAGCAGCTGCGGATTCGGCGCGCTCACCACCACGTCGTAGGTCACGACATTCTGGATCGTCTGCGGAGACTGGCGCACCTGGGTGACGCGGCCGCGAAAGAGATTTGACGGGAATGCCTCCACGGTGAACGTGGCCGTGTCCCCGGCCTTGATCTGGCCGATATCCGATTCGCTGACGTTCGCATCCACCTGCATCTGCGTCAGATCGGTCGCGATGAGAAAGAGGGTCGGCGTCTGAAAGCTGGCAGCAACCGTCTGTCCCTGGGTGATGTTTCGAGTGACCACGATGCCGTCAACCGGCGAGGTAATCCGCGTGTAGCCGAGATTGACCTCCGCAGCTCGCAGACTCGCCTCACGCTGGCCGATGGTCGCTCGA
Organism: Pseudomonadota bacterium; assembly: GCA_021849615.1. Lineage (GTDB taxonomy): Bacteria > Pseudomonadota > Gammaproteobacteria > Steroidobacterales > Steroidobacteraceae > 13-2-20CM-66-19. The sequence continues at coordinate 43,043 of JAJZSQ010000001.1, read as the reverse complement.
TCCAGATTGACCTGAGCGCTCACCTGCTGGTAGGTGCTGCGTGCCGCGTCCGCGGCATCCTGCGAAGTCAGGTGATCGGTGAGCAGACGCGACTGCCGCTCAGACGCCGCCCGGGCGTACGTGAGGTTCGCTTCATCCTTGACGAGCTGTGCCCGGGCCGCGATCAGCGCGGCGCGGTCCTGGTCGACGACGACCTGGTAGGGCCGCGGGTCGATGCGCGCGCAGAGCTGACCGGCTTTCACCCGTGTGTTGTAATCGCAATACAGACCCTGGATGACCCCGGAAACGTAGGTGCCGACCTGAATGGTCACGACCGGGTTGACGCTGCCGCTGGCAGTGACGTAAGGCTCGACGGCGCCGCGGGTCACCTGCGCGGTGACGTACGTGATGCGCTCGTTGGGCCGGAACGATCGCCACAGACCGATCGCCATCGCGATCAGCAGCACGGCCACGATCGCGACCCAGACCCAGCGCCGCCGCGAACTCAGCCGCCAACGCGGCGCCTTGGGCTGCGCCGTCGTGTCGGCGGGCTCTGCGGGGGTGTCCATCGGTGCTGCGCTCTCTGCAGGAGACGATAAGTCCGCAGCGCGCAGGTCGTAAGCAGCGTTTGTGCGTATGCCGTTTCGCGAATGGCATGCGCGGGTGACTCACGCGGTCAGCAGGCTATAGAGCTCGTCCTCCTGCGCGAAGTGAAGACTGAGGATGGCATGCAAGCCGTACAGCAGCCGGTGCATGTCGCGCAGATCCTCCGGCGAGGGACCGGTCGACGGCAGCTGTGCGACCCGCCGCGCAAACAATCGACTCAACCGACGGATTTCACCGTGGGTGTGGATCAGCGGGCCGGTCGGGTTCTCCCCAGCGAGCAGGCTCTCGAGGATGGGATACACCGTCTGCTGTTCGTGGTTCTCGTGGGGCAGCAACTCTTCCTCGAGCATCTGCGCCGTCCGCTGCAGCTGTGCCCGCGCTTCCACTGGGGGCAGCGCATCGAGACGCACCGCCAGCTCGGCGAGTTCGCTGACGCGCGGGCGCAGCGACTGGTGGGTCTTGTCGAGCGCCCGGGCCAGCTGGGCCGCCTCGGGACTCACCGCCGCGCCCGGCAAGCGACCGCCGAGCGCCCGCAGTGCATTCAGAATCACCAGGACATCGATGACTTCTTGCAGCAACGCCCCGGCGATCGGCGGAAGGAAGCCTGCCGCGGCGAACCCCATCGCCACAACGGACAGGCCCATGCCCGTCCAGACGCTCTGCAGCGCAATGTTTCGCGTGCGGCGCGCGATGCTCAGCGCGCGCGCGACGTCTTCAAAGCGGTCCGAGGTGAGAACGATGTCGGCCGCCTCGGAGGCCGCGGTGGCTCCTCTGGCGCCCATGGCAATGCCGACATCGGCCAGGGCCAGAGCAGGCGCGTCGTTGATCCCGTCCCCGACCATCGTCGTGATGCCCTCGCGGCGAGCCGTACGGACGACTTCGACTTTTTCGTCTGGCGCGCGCTCGGCGAACACCCGATCGATGCCGAGCGCATCGCCGACGAGCTCCGCCACATCGGGATGGTCTCCGGTGACGAGGTGAATCCGTCGCACACCGCTCTGGCGCAGCGTGCGCAGGACTCGGGGCGCCTCGGGCCGGATGTGATCTTGCAGAAGCATGGCGCCGGCGAGCGCGCCGTCGATGGCAACGAAGACGCACGAGGATCCATCCGCCGCCGCCCGAAGCTCGATCGATCGAACGGCTTCAGTACGATCGACACCGGGCGTCACGTATTCGTACTGCCCGACGGCGACGCGGCGTCCGGCAACAGTTCCACTGATGCCAAATCCCATCTGCTCGTGGACCTCGCCCGGGAAATCCAGCGTCAGCTGGCGGGCGCGCGCCGCCTCCAGAATCGCCGGGGCGAAGGGATGAACCGACATCTGTTCGAGGGCTGCGGCATGGCGCAGGAGCTCATCGACCGAGAGCTCCCCAGTCGTGTCCACGGCAACTACTGCGGGACGGGCCGCTGTCACCGTGCCGGTCTTGTCGAGTAGAACGACCTCGGTGCGCGCCAAGCCCTCCAGGGGCGCGCCGCCCTTCATGATGATGCCCATGCGAGCCGCACGGGACACCCCGGCCATGATGGCCGCGGGCACGGCGAGAATCAGCGGACAGGGCGTCGCGACCACCAGCACGGCCAGCGCGCGCTGCGCGTCCCCGGACACCCACCATGCCGCCGCGGACACGGCCAGGGTCGCCGCGAGAAAGGCCAGCGCGTATCGATCCGCGAGTCGTGCCACGGGGGCCTTGGAGGTCTCGGCCGCCTGCACCAGTCGAACGATTGCGGCGTACGTGCTGTCGGCCACCGCAGCCGTCACCCGCAGTTCGAACGGACCGCCGGCGTTGCTCGCGCCGCTGCGCACTGGCGCACCGGCGGCGATCTTGACCGGCCGTGACTCCCCGGTGAGCGAGGACTCGTCGACGACCGCGCCCTGTGGACCGACGAGACCGTCGACAGGAACGACCTCGCCTGATTTGACCAGCAGGACGTCCCCTACCGTTACGTCCTGAACCGCAACATCGGCGTAAGCGTCGCCGCTTCCTCGATGCGCGATGCGCGGCGCACGGCTGACCAGACTGCTCAGTTCGCGCCGTGCGCGCGCCGTGGCGTACTGCTCGAGCGTCACCCCGCTTGCCAGCATGGCCGCGATGATCGCGCCGGCCAGGTACTGCCTGAGCAGTAACGCTCCGAGCATCGCCAGCAGCGCGATGAGATCGACGCCGATGTCCCCACGCAGAAGGCCCCGAGCGGTGTGATAAGCGGTGACGGCGATGACGACGCTCGTTACGGCCCCAAGGACAATCCGGCTCAGCGCGAGGTCGCCGACTGCCGCGGCCACGCCCGCCGCAGCCAGGGCAACAAGCACGACGCCCAGCAGCGTAAACGGCTGGTCCGCAATCGCGCGCAGCACGGCAGTGGCGGGAGATCTGCTCAATCGAGTTGCGTGTTCACGGCGTACCGTCAGACGGGCGGATGTTCACCTCGTCGAGGCTGACGCTCCCGCTCGCGCTGCTGCTGTTGGGGGTTCGGGCGCTGCTGCTGATAGCGCGGCTGCGGGCGGGGACGTTCACGGCCCTGCGGCCCGGGATGCTGCGGGAAGCGGTAATAGCGATTCTCCAGGGTCCGCTGCTCGCCCGGCCCCGGGTAGCGCTGTTGTGGGTAGCTGCGCTGATAGCGCGGCAGCGGTGCACGGGGCGGCGGCGCGCGTCGGTTCCATCGATCCCAGTCAGGGCGGCTGTGCTGCCAGCGCGGGCCCCAATGCTGTGCCCAGCGCGGCGGCTCATTGCGACTCCAATGCAGGAAGAATGGCGGCGGACGTCGATAGAAGCCGACCGGAACCCGCAGAATGAAATCCGGCACACGCTCCGGAGGCACCAGATACCACGGACCGTTGTACCAGGTGCTCGAATACCACGCATCATCCGCGAACGTCCAGTAGTAGCCGTCGTAGAAGAACAAATTGACGTCGAGATCCGGGGCGTAATAGACGGGATAACCAGGCACCGGCACCAGATACGGATAGGCCGGTACATTGATCCCGATCCGCATGCCCGGCACGGCGACACCCACACCGATGCTCACCTGCGCCACGGCAGCGCTCTGGACTGCTCCGAGGACGCACGCGGCGAGTGCGGCACTTTGCAGTGCGCGCTTGAAGGGATGTACTGCCATGAGTCTCTCCCAAATCGAAAAGGATTGCAGCCCGCTTCGCCCAGCATGTTGCGCGCACCCGAGATCAGGCGCTGCACCCAGGCGATCACCACACGAGGCGAACTTTCCTACGGTCCGAAAGACGGCGCATCAGAGAAACTACCTAGGCGGGTACAAAAAGGCGTGCCTCACGGGTCGCGCAGGACACCGGCCCGCATGATCAGCCGATGCTCCGGAGTTCCTCCGCGGTCAACACAATGCCTGCTGCGGCGATGTTCTCCTCCAAGTGCCCCATGGAGGCGGTCCCCGGAATCGGCACCACGACGGATGCCCGCTGCAGCAGCCACGCAATCGCGGCCTGTGCGGCGGAAATCCCCCGACGCTCGGCGAGATGCGCCAATGCCGCAGGGACCTCTCCGCCACCGGCATGCCGACCCGAACCCAGGGGTGCCCAGGGCAGGAACGCCGTGCCACGCGCAGCACAATGCTCGAGGACGTCATCACCGTGGCGGTCCCGAATGTTGAAGCGATTCTGCACCGCAACCACCGGGACCACGCGCTCGCAGCGACGCAACTCCTCGAGGGTCACATTGGAGACACCGATATGACGCACCTTCCCCTCGGCGCGCAGTCGCCCGAGTTCACCGACGGATTCCTCCAGGGGCACGGCGGGATCCAGTGCGTGCAGCTGATACAAATCGATGCGCTCGCGCCTTAGCCGCTTGAGACTCGCCTCGCACGCCCCGCGCAGGTGCACCGGTCGACCGTCGCGCACCCACTCCCCGGGGCCGGGGCGGACCAAGCCCCCTTTAGTGGCGATGACCAGATCCGCCGGATAGGGATACAACGCGCGGGCCAGGAGATTCTCACTGACCTCCGGACCATAGGCATCAGCCGTATCGATGAAATTGACTCCGAGATGCACCGCCCTGCGCAGCAGTCGTACGGCTAATGAAATGTCTGGCGGGTGGCCCCACACGCCCGGTCCAGTGATGCGCATCGCCCCGAATCCGAGGCGATGAATAGAGAGTTCGCCGCCGAGCGCAAGCGGTCCGCCGGCCGCCGCATTGAGAATCGAATTCACGGGAGGCCTCCTTCGCCCACGGCACCAAGCGTCACTCGCGCCGGCGGCGATTGCCCGGATCTCATGCCGGATAACTCCCCACGTCAACCCGCAGGCCTCAACCGATCATGGCGCGGAGTTACGAGCGCGCCTCTGCCTCGACTGGTCCCATCTATCACAAATTCACGGCGCAGGCTCCACATCCTCGGCGAGCGCGCGCGAATCCACCCCGCTCGAACCCAGCGTCTTGACCCGATCCGCACAATGTTGCGCTTCAACGGGGCTCTGGCCCGAGCGCAATGCGAGCCACAGCACGACGAGACTGAATCCCGCAATGATCCACATTCCGGTGAAAAATCCGATCACTCCGCGTCCTCCCATGACTCCGCTCGGACCCAGGTCGCTCACCAGCCACATGCCGCCCAGATACGGGATCGTCCACCACGCCTGTTGCCAACCAAGCTTGCTCGCAGGCCTGCGGCGGATCAGGAAGAACCACACCAGGTACGCAATGATGTAGGCGAAGACCGCGCTGAACATCCACTTAGCGACCGTGTAGCCGGTCCAGTAGATGATCCAGTTCGATGCGATGAAAGCAATCGGTGCGAGCACTCCGGCTGCCTTGAGGCGAAAAGGGCGCGGCGCATCCGGCAGCGCGGCGCGCAGTCTCAGGAGAATGACCGGACCGATGCTGTACGACAGCACCGTGATCAGCGAGACCGCCGACACCAGCTTCTGCCAGGACGGGAACGGAAAGAAGAACATCACCCCGACGATGTAGGTGACCACCAACCCCACCCAGGGCACGCCGTGTCGATTCAGGTGCGTCACCTGTTGAGGCGCATTGCCCATCTCGCCGGCCGCCATGATGATGCGCGGACTTGCGGCAATATAGATGAACGCCGTTCCGAGTGGCGAGATGAGTGCATCAACGTATAGCAGCACGGCCCACCACACTGCGCCCACGGTCACTGCAATCGCCGCCAGGGGGCCAAACATGCCTGAAAAATGCAGGTGTCCCCACCCGGCACTCATATCCTGGGGCCGCAGCGCCGTGATGAATGACACCTGCAGCCCGACGTAGATCAGCATGCCGATCACGACGGAGATAATGAGCGCGATGGGCACATATCGACTGGGGTTTCGCGTTTCACCGGCCAGCGCAATGGCTTGCTGGAATCCAAAGAAGCTGAAGATGATGCCGGCCGTCGCAACCGCGGTGAACACACCGCTCACCGGCGTGCTGTGGACATGAGAAACCATGTTGTGCGGATGAAACGAGTACGCCATCAAAACGCCAATGGTGGCTATAGGAATGATCACCTTCCACCAGGTGGCGATGCTGTTGATGGCAATGACCCAACGAACAGCAAGAAAATTCAGCGCCACGGTTACAGCCAGCAAGAACGCCGCGATTGCTATGCCGCGGCTGGTCATCAGACCGGAATGCGGGTTAATGAGTCCCGGCAGGTAATTGTTGGCATAAGTCAGTACTGCACTGACCTCGACTGGCGGTATGGACACGAATGCCAGAAATAGAATCCAGGTCCAGATCTTTCCGACGAAGTCGCCGTGACTGACGTGAGTCATGTGCACGAGGGCGCCGGAATTCGGGAACATTGTGGCGAGTTCGGCAAACACGAATGCCAGGAAGAGGATCGAAACCGCACCGATAATCCAGGACCACACACTACGCGGCCCGGCCTGCGTCGCAGCGTGCAACGCACCGAACAGCCATCCCGAGCCAATAATACTGCCGAGACTGGCATACAGAAGACCGATCAATCCTGCATCGCGCCTGAGTTTTGCGGGGCCTGCCATGAGTGCACCTCAAACTGATGGATGGAGTCGCGAACGGTCGCTCACGTCCCATCGGTCGATAATTTTCGTCAAACGCTCTGTGCCGCACCCTCTGCGCCGTACCGCCACCGGCAAGACACCGGGAGCGGTACGGCACGAGCGGATGGGGCGCAATTCAGTGCGTCGCCGACGGAGCCGCGGATTTGAGCAGGGCCGCAGGCACCTGCTTGATGCCGAGATTGTAGGCCTCGAATCCCCAGACGTCTGCCGATTGAGCGATCTGCTTGTCGAGCGGCATATAGATGTGGCTGGTCGCACCGGTCGTGTGCAGCAGAATCGGGTTGGCACAGGCCTGCGCATGCTGCATCGCAGCCGTGAATTTGAATTCGTGCATCGGCACCACCCGGTCGTCATCCCACGAGGTCGTGATCAACGTTGGGGGATAACAAGTGCCCTGCTTCACATTCTGCAGCGGTGAGTAGGCGTACAGCCACTTGAACGCTTTGGGATTGCTGGATAAGCCATATTCGGGCGCCCAGAGCGCACCGCCGGAGAAGTCCTGATAGCGAAGCATATCGAGCACACCGTGCCCGATGTACGCCGCGCCGAACAGCTTAGGCCGTTGCGTAATGGACGCACCCGTCAACAGTCCGCCGTTCGAATAGCCCTGGATGCCCAGGCGCGCCGAAGAGGTGTAGCCGTTCTTGATCAGATACTTCGCCGCCCAGGCGAAATCATTGAACACGTTCTGCTTGTTGCCCAACATGCCGGCTCGGTGCCACTTCTGTCCATAGACGCCACCCCCGCGCAGATTGGGAACGGCATAGACGCCGCCGAGTTCCAGCCAGACTGCCAGCATGGGATTGAAATACGGCGTGATGGTGATGTCGAACCCACCGTACCCATAAAGGATCGTGGGATTGTGTCCATCGAGTTTAACGCCACGCGCGGAAACGATGAACATCGGCACCTGGGCCCCGTCTTTCGAATGATAAAAGACTTGGCGGACTTCATAAGGTGCAGCGTCGAAGTTCAGTTTCGGCTTGAACACCGTGGATTCGCTGCCACTGCGCACCTCATAGCGATAGATGCGCTCCGGGTACAGAAATGACGTGAAACCATAATAAATCGCCGGCGAATCCATCCGCGCCGACACCGAGGTGACCGTGCCGAGCGTCGGCAGTGGCACCCCGCGTAGCTTCTTCCCATTCAGGTCATATAGGCGCAGTCGGCTGGTCGCTACAATCTGCGCATCGACCGCCAGGTGCCCGGCAGACAGCGCCGCTCCCTGGATGACCCCTTTGCCTTGCGGCACCACGGTTCGCCAGTGAACCGCGGCCGGCGTGCTCAGATTCGCCGCTACGATGCGCCCCCGCGGCGCATCCAGAGTTGTCTGCAGATAGACAGTACGTCCAACGATACCGACGAAGGCGTATTCGGCATCGTTCTTCGTGTAAAGAGGCCGCAGGTGGGCCGTCACATTTGGACGACGGGGATTGCCAAGATTCGCGACGTAAAGCTCATTGTGCGTCGAGGTACCATTCACGAGCGTCACGAACAAGTAGCGCCCGTTCTCACTCACCTGACCCTCGATGATCCACCGCGGCAGATCCGGCCGTCGGTAGATGAGCTTGTCCTCGCGCTGGGGCGTGCCGAGCAAGTGAAAATATAGCGCCTGATTTACGACCGCGTCATTGATCCGGTCATTCTTTGGTGGCTTCGGGTAGCGTGAGTAGAAGAAGCCGTTATCGCCGTTCGTCCAGGCGATATTCGAGAACTTTACCCACCGCACCGCGTCCGGCAGGGTCTTGCCTGTAGCCACATCCATGACGTGAACCGTTTCCCAGTCCGAGCCGCCTTTGGACAAGGCGTAGGCGAGATACTTCCCGTCCGGCGATGGCTCGAAATCCGCCAGCGCAATTGAACCATTCGGTGAAAGCTTGTTCGGGTCGATGAGCACCCGCGGCTTCGCAGACGGCGAATCCTGTACGTACAGGACCGACTGATTCTGCAGGCCGGAGTTGCGCCGGAAAAAGATCCGGGACCCGGCAACCTGTACTGGCGTCGTCTCTTTGGCGAAATTGGCCAGCTGCGTCAGCCGCTGCTTGATCCATCCGCGCACCGGGATTTTGGCGAGATAGGCATTCGTCAGCCGGTTCTCGGCCTGCACCCAGCGATGCAGCGCCGGGCTCTTCATGTTCTCCATCCACTGATAGGGAGCCGACACGCGCGTTCCAAAATAAACATCGACGGTCTTATCCCGTCGCGCATGCGGGTAGTGCAGAGACACCGGGTGAGTTGCGTGCGAACTCGAGCAGGCAGCGAGCAGCAACGGCAGAAACGCGACGCGAATTATGGTTTTCATCTACTTCCCGCCCCCCGGCCAGATTGAGGGGAGCGATGGTAGCACACAGCCGTGCGTCCCCCGGTCACTGCGCGGAGGAGCGATTGCGCGATGGCACAGCCGGCGAGCGCCGGATGGCAGCGCAACCTATTCGGAACGCCTGCAATTTAAGTGGAAATCTGGGCGGCGCGCAAAGGGCTGCCGGCGCTCATTGCTCTGCGCCGGCAGCCATCAACGGGTCAGAAATTAGTCGAAAATTTCACTCCCCAGTAGCGGAAGGCGTCGCGGGGCACCTGCAAGCGCTGGTACGAGCCCGGAGAAATTCCATTTCCAGTCGGCGTGATGAAGACAGTATAGAACTGGTTCGTCAGGTTGCGTCCGATCAAGCTCAGATGGTATTTGCCATGATGGAACCCGAAGACCAAGGACGCGCCGAGCAGCGAGTACGCCGGCTGCTGCGCCATCGGATTCGGATCGATGTCAAAGTTCGTGCGACTGGTGTACGAGTATGTCAAGTTAAGTCGTGCCGTGTACGAGACGTCGTGCAGCGGCAACAACCAGCTCGGCATGATGGTGAGCTTGTTCTTCGGCGCAAAGGGGAACATCTCCCCTTGATGCGAATCTCGGCAACTGGTCAGCGCCGCGCCCACTTGCCCGGCGCAGGTATACGACACGATGTAAGCTTTGTCGTAGGAGTAGCCGCCAGAGACGGAGAACCTGCGGGTTGGCTGCCAGTCAAAGTCGGCCGAAACGCCGGTGGAACGTACAGTACCCGCGTTGGTCAGGCTCGTCGTCACGGAGCCATTGGTGACTACGAAGCTGTTTGCCTGGAAATTGTTGAATGTCTCGTACCATGCCGCAAGATTGACGACCAGCGTGTGGTCAAAGAACTGATTCTTCAGCCCGAGCTCGAAGTCATTGGCAGTCTCCGGAGCGACCGGAGCCGCGTTCAATGCCGACATATTGAAAAAGACATTGTAGGCCGGACCCAGCCAACCGCGACTGTATGTGGCGTAAGCAACGGAGTTCGGCGTGATATCGTATTTGACCCCGCCCTTCGCGGACCAGCCATTGTTCGCTGTATTGCCCGTTCCCGTATAACCGGGGGCGATGCCGGGCCCAGTGGCCGGAGAATCCGCGCGATTGAATGTGTAAGCGACGTAATCGTGAGTGTAGCGTCCACCGGCGATAAGGCTGAGACGTTTAGTCAGATGAATCGTCGTCTGGCCAAACAGTGCCTGGCTGTCGTTTCGAGTATCAAAATGGGCTGTTCCGGTCGTGTTTAGATACGTACTCATGCCGACCGCGCAAGGCTGAAAGCCAGTCGCATCGGCAGGCAGCGTTGAGGCAGTGCATTGCTCAACATGGCGACTGAAATAGTCCTGCTCATCGGAGTGCCAGATGAATGCACCGACCGTATAGCTGGCAAACTGGTTGACAGGAGATGCAAGACGGATCTCCTCGCTGTACTGTTTGAAGTCCAGTCCGCCGCGATCGTGCATTTTGATGTCGAGCGGATTGACGTAACTGCAGCAGCCTGCATGGAAGTCGCCATCTCGGCCCTGGAAGTTGTACCAGCGCTGGAAAGCAGAGATTGACGTCAATGTGTCCTTGCCCAGATTCCACTCGACCGTAGCTGAAACACCGGCGTTGGTGTTGATCTGGCTCGGAATCGTGTCGTTGTTGATGTTGAGAGACTTTGGCCCCGGAACTGATGGCTGCAGCTCCGGCAGGAAAACATTCGTCCACGCAGAGTTCGGGATATAGGCGCCGAGCACGTCCGCGCAGCAATGATCGTCCGAGTGATAGTAATTACCCTCAAGGGTCACCTTCAATACATTGCTGACATCGTCGACGATCTTCCCGCGAATGCCCTGCCGACGATATCCATTCGTCTGCTGATGATTGTAGACGTTATAGATGTTCCCGGGGAAATCCTGGTAGATGGCCGAGACCTGGTACCCGATGTGATCGTTGAGAGGGCCGGAGAGATTCAAGTTCGCATGGTATTCATGCCCTTCGTACCATGAAACGCTCGCATGTCCCTCAAAATGGCGTGTGGGATCTGGCGTCACGACATTGAGCACGCCGGCTGTGGCGTTCATTCCGTAGAGGGTGCCCTGGGGACCATTGAGAACTTCCACGCGATTAACGTCAGTGAAGGCACCAAAAGCCATTCCCGGCCGTCCCATGACTACGCCATCGATGACGACCGCAACGCTCGGCTGGGCCGCCGGCGAGAATGATTGGGTACCAATGCCGCGGATCGCCAATGTAGCGTTGGAATTGGTTGAGCCGCGCTCGAAAGTCAGCGTCGGCACGAGCTGCTGCAGACTTTCGGCACTATCGATCCCCGCGGTCCGCAGCGCCGAACCGGTGACGACGCTGAGGGCAGCTGGAACTTCCAGCAGTGACTGGTGACGTTTCTCGGCGGTTACTACGATTTCAGCGAGCGTGGCCCCGCTGGATTTCTGCACAGTCGCGTCCGAGGTTGGCGATGCCGCAAAGCTCGGCGATGAAAGAAGCAATGCTGCGAGAAGCAGCATTCCAGTACGACGAAATATCATGACCCCCCCTCTGATATTTAACCCATACGTCTTATATAAGATAGAAGAGCGGGCGGCAAGAAGCAAGCAGGCCGCCGAAGCCGCCTTGCGGCGAGCAGAGCGCCTCACACGCCGAGCAGGGCCAGAACTTCGGGCGGCGGCCCCTTGAAGGTCGCAGAGGGCTGGTATCCCACGTAGCCGAGCTGCGCAACGCCGCTCATCGAGGTGTAATAGCCGATGAGGCATACGTTGCGAAGTCGGCTGAAAAAGTGCGCCTGCGGCTCCCGGCCCGCGGCAGCGAGCGCACTGAGGCGCGCCACCACCGCTTCGGCAGAGGCCGCGCTCAGGTGTGCATGCGCGGTTTGCGAGTGGATCCACGTCAGACCCGCGAGAATCACTTCTCGGTCGGTCCGCTGTTGCGGGTAAGGCGCACTGATCCATTCGTCGAGGAAGTCTGGAACGCCCAGCGCGCTCGCCGCCGGAGAGCCCTCCTCTGCGGGAAGCAGAGCATCTGCAAGTGCAGCCACTGCAGTCTTCTGTTCGGGCTCGAGCGTCAAAGGCCAGGTTACCCGGGGATGGCGCAAATCGGGATCTCGCCCGTACCCGTCCGCGTCAATTCCGTGGATCGCCGCGGGCGGCCCCGCCGCACCCGCGGTCCCACCGATGACGCGCGGTTCCGCATTGAGAGAACCTATAGCCATTCCGGGGGCCGCTGACAGGGCGAGCGCGCGCAGGAGCCACAGCAGAGTTTCGCGTCGGTCAGGCATGGTGCAGCTCCCGCTTCAGGTGGTCGCTTGCGCGAAGTGCAAATGCAACGATGGTGAGCGTGGGGTTCTTGTGCGCGCTGCTTGCGAAGACTCCACCGTCGATCACGTAGAGGTTCGGCACGCCCCAGACACGCCCGAATGCGTCGGTCACCGATTTTTCAGGATCGACACCGGCGCGCGCCCCACCCACCTCGTGAATGATCCGCCCGGGCGGCAGAATGGCCTGTGCGGGATCTTGCGGCAACGGCGCGACCAATTTGCCGCCTGACGCCTCGATGAACTCCGCCATGCTCTGCTGTGCGTGCGCCGTCTGGCGCAGCTCCTGCTCACTCCAGCGCACGTCGAAGCGCAGACTGGGAATGCCCCACGCATCCTTGAGCACCGGATCAATCTGCACCCGGTTGTGCTCCCGAGGAATCATCTCTCCGCGCTGAGAGAGACGCACGAAACTTCCATAGTATCGGCGCGCCTCCGCCTTGAGTTTGCGCCCATAAGTGAACGGCGAGACCGAATCGAAGAAATCAAATGTATCGGCCGAGGGCTCGAGGCGTCCGCCGTAGAGCTCGAGATGGTAGCCACGCGCGAACGGCAGCTTCCCGGCCCGCTGCTCAGGCCAGGCCCACCAGGGAATATAGACATGTGGAAGCCATGCGCCATCGTCATTGAAGGGCGGCAGGTTTTCCATCTGCGGGAATTGTCCCCACACATTACTCCCCGTACTGTCCATGACGCCGCATCCGAGCAGGCCGCTATCTGCCCCAATCCCCTGCGGATAGCGCGAGTTCTTTGAATTGAACAACATTCGCACCGACTCCATGGCGCTTGCACCGAGCATCACCGCGCGACCTGCCACAAAGTGGTGCCGATGGGTAAGACGGTCGACGTAATGAACACCTCGTGCCTTGCCATCCCGCCCCAGCTCGACCTCATACGCCTGGGCATGCGTGATCGTGGTCAAACGGCCCGTCTCACGTGCCGGTGGCAGCAGCACCGTAGGCGACTGGAAATTTGCCCGGATCGAGCACCCGCGCAGACACGGCGTGGCATAAAAACAGGCCTGACGGCCATTGCTCGGGCGCGTGATCACCGCGGTATGGCTGGCCACGACCGGACGACCCAACTTCCGCCCACCCGCCATGATGAGTCGCTCGAAAGAACGCGGAACGGGAGGTGGCTGCAGACAGCCAGGCGGCGAATCGGGTTGATCGGGCAGTCCCGGATTGGAACCGAACACGCCGACGAGTCGCTCCGCCTGATCGTACCAGGACGCAAACTCGGCATACGTGAACGGCCAATCTGCACCATATCCGTCGCGGGAATAGGCCTTGAAGTCGTGATCCGCATAGCGCAGCGCAACCCGCCCCCAGTGATTCGTTCGCCCACCGAGCATGCGCGCGCGAAACCAGCGAAACTCCGTTCCCGGAGCAGTTGCAAACGGCTCCTCGGGCAACACCCACCCGCCATCGACCGTTGCGTCGTAGAAGCCGAACGGCTTGTCCGGGGTACCCGCATCGCGAAGCGGCGCGGCAGCGGTTCGCTGGAACATCGGCGTTTCGCGCTCAGGGTCGTAAAACCGGCCGGCCTCAAGCAGACACACGCGCATACCCGCACGCGTCAGCGCGTAGGCAGCGGTCCCGCCGGCGGCCCCTGAGCCGACGACTATGACATCGAACGGTTCAGCGGCCATGATCGTGCAGAGGCCGGATCCAGATATTGCGAAATGCCACCATCGAGGTCGGCTGCCCGTGGTCTTGCAGACCGAGTGGTCCCCGATCCTTATGGGTCACGAAACCCAGCGGAATCTTGTTCGCACTCGTGTTCCCATAGATTTCCTGGTGATCCTGCACCACGATGCCGTCCACCAGCACGGTGACGTAAGGTGGACGCAGCAGTTTTGCACCGTGGAACCGCGGAGCGTCAAACAGGATGTCCATGCTCTGCCACGTCCCGGAAGGCCGTACAGGCACGACCAGTGGCGGAGACTGCGCATAAATCGCGCCGAGAACACCGTCCGCATAGGTGCGATTGTGATCCGCATCGAGGATCTGGACCTCGTAGACACCCATCAGGCGCACCCCGCTGTTGCCTCGTTCCTGACCGACGCCATGCGCCGGATACGGTTCACGAAACTCTAAATGAACCTGTACGCTGCCAAAGCGTCGCTTCGTAAACAGCCAGTTGAACACCTTGCCTCCGGGCAGCATCACCCCGCGGGACTGATGCCAGCCGCTGCCGGGGTCGTCCTTGAGATTCCATTGCTTCAGGCCGTGTCCATCAAACAGCACCGTCGCGTCCGGTGGTGGCGGTGTTCCGAGCGGAGCCGACGCCACGCTCAGGAGCGGCGGCTGCGGCCGGTTCGGGTCCATGGGAGCCCAGTGTCCAGGGACTGCGGCAGCCACCGTGCCCACGTATATGAAGCCAATGATCGCCCATAACGCGCCGCTCCTACTCATGCTCCCCCCTGTTTGACGTGATCCCTTCAGTACTGGAATTCCCCTCACGGTCTCTCCCATGCACCCGAACGCTCTGAGCGGAACAGCGCATCCAGTACGCGCATATTCTCGATCGCGTCTTCGATGCCATACGGTGGCGACTGCCCCGCGAGCACTGCCAGCGAAAACGCATCAAGTTGCACAGCGTACTGATCGGCTGCAGGAATGATTTCAACCCGCGCACCTTCCCCATAGAGATTTCGACCATCATCGATGAGCAGGCGACTGGGTCGGTCCGGCAGCGGATTGAAGGGCACCTCCACCTGCATTCGACCGAGAGAGCCGTAAACAGTCGTGGACTGCAGTCGCACCAGACCGGTCGATACGCCAAAGGCAAGCTGCATGCCTCCGGGAAATTCCATCAGCCCGCTTGTCATCGAATCGACGCCTGCAGGCACTCGCCTGTCGAAGAGACCGATTACCCGCAACGGGTCTGCTCCAGAAAGCAGCCTCCCCGCCACAATCGCATAGCCACCAACGTCATAGAGCGCCCCGCCCCCATGCGTCACGCTGTTGCGCAGGTTTTCCCCTGGTGGATTGTCGTAGGCAAACCAGCATTGCATGGCTCGCATTTCACCCAGAGTGCCGGAACGAACCAGCTCCGCTGCGCGCACCCACTGCGGGTGAAACCGCATCATGTAGGCTTCGGCGACGTGATATCCAGTTCTTCTGGACGCGTCGGCGATCAGACGCGCCTCCGTACAATTCATTGCAATCGGCTTTTCACACAGCACATGCTTGTGCGCCTCAAGTGCCCGAATCGTCCAGTGCACGTGCAGGTCGTTCGGCAGCGGAACATACACCGCGTCGATCTGTGGATCGGCCAAAAGCGACTCGTACGTGGCGTGTACGTGGCGAATCCCAAACGTCTTCGCAACGGACCAGGCACGTTCGGGATTCCGTGCCGCAATGGCCACTGCGCGTGAATGCGCCGCGGTATCGAAAGCCGGGAGCACCCGGCTAACGGCGATCCTGGCTGCGCCAAGCACACCCCATCGAAGTACTTTCGTCGGCCTGCTCACCGGCACGTTCTCGTCGGCGCCGGCAGGAGCAAGCGCAAGCACAGAAGCGCCAACGGAAAGGACAGCGCCGCGAAGATAAGGAACGGCGCATAGTGTCCGCCCGCGGACAAATGAACACCGATCAACCAGACGACCGCCATGCCAGCGAGATTGCCGGTCAATGCCCCGAGGCTGGTAACCGTGCCAACGAGGTTCGGCTCAATGACGTCGGTGATCAATGCAAAGAGATTCACCGAAAATCCCTGATGAGCCACGATACCGATAGCAAGGAGGGCTACGACATACCAAAGCGCATGCACATCAGTCGCGCCCCACAACGACATGGCGATCACCGCGCAGGCCATCATCACCGCGTATCGGCCTGCGAGGATGCTCATGCCACCGGAGATCAGACGCGATGATGCCCAGCCACCGCAGACCGAGCCGGCAATTGCCGCCGCATAGATGGCGGCCAACGGCACTCCCATCGATTCCACGGACAGACCGAATTGCCGATGCAAAAGGTCCGGCGTCCAGAAGAGCAGGAGCCACCAGACCTGATCGATCAATGCCTTGGCTCCGAGAATTGCCCATGTCCGGCGTTGCCGAAGGAGCGCAGCATACCGTCCGTGCCATCCCGACTTCGGCACCGCCTTTGGCATCGTAGAGGATTTGAAGCCGCGCATGGCAAGGAGCCACGCGACGGTCCATGCGATGCCGATGCCCCCGACGACCACGAATGCCGTCCGCCACCCGACACCAACCGCCACTGCCGGCACGATCAGCGGCGTCAGGATCGCTCCAAGACTGTTCGATGCAATGATCACGCCCAGGGCTCTGGCACGCCGTTCGGGCGCAAAGCACTCGCCGACCGTCTTGATTATCGCCGGTGCCGCGAGCGCCTCGGTCACGCCCAGGCCCGTGCGTGCAATCACGAATTGTGCCGTAGTGCGCGCCAACGCGTGGGCTGCCGAGATGACACTAAAGGAGCCGACACTCAGGGGATTGGCCCATTTGACGCCGATCCGATCGACGATTTCCCCAACAAAGAGACAAGATATCGCCGTTGCAAGCTGGAAAGCCGCCACGATCGTGCCGTACGTGGCGTCAGTCCATCCGACGCTGTGCTCGATCAGAGGCTTTAGAATCGCGATGATCTGACGGTCTGCGTAATTGATGAGTCCGGCGAGCGAGAGCAGGAGAACGAGCTTGCTTCGATAGGCCGCGCGATCGTCGGCGGGTTCTGCTGCCTCGATTACCCCACTCATGAGACGAACACCCACTCATGATTAGCGCGATTCATTTCGCCCCTTGTCACCCGAACAACCCCTTGCGCATAAAATCTCTGAACAAATGCGCCGAAGCCGGTTGACCCGCCCGCCGCACTGACATAACTTGACCCACAGGCAGATCAACTCCCCGGGGGGTATGGGCGATGAAGACAGTGGCGCTGCTGGCGATTGACCAGGGGACGAGCTCGAGCCGAGCGATAGCGTTTTCGCCCCAGGGAGAGATCCTGGAATCTGTGCAAATACCATTCGAGCAGATCTACCCGAACTCCGGCTGGGTCGAACATGACCCCGAAGTACTCTGGGCGACCGTGCTGTCGGCGACGCGATGGATTCTGGAGAAGCTTCGAGCCAGAGAAGTTCCCGTCGCTGCGATCGGCGTGACAAACCAGCGTGAAACCACGATTGCGTGGAACCGGCGAACTGGCGTGCCGCTTTATAACGCGATCGTATGGCAAGACCGACGAACAGCGGAATTTTGCCGCGAGCTCGAACGCGCCGGCCACGAGCCCGGACTCACGGCGAAGACGGGCCTTCGGCTTGATCCGTATTTTTCGGCGACAAAGATGGCCTGGATTCTCCGGAATGTGCCCGATGCGCGTGCGGCCTCCGCACGAGGTGAACTGGCCTTTGGCACAGTCGATTCTTTCCTCATTTGGCGCCTGACCGCTGGTCGCCATCATGTCACCGACGCGACCAACGCCAGTCGCACCGCGCTGTTCGATGTCGTTCGGAATCGCTGGGATCCGGAACTCTGCTCGACGTTCGGTATTCCTGAGAATGGATTGCCGCTCGTGCTGGACTGCACGGACAATTTCGGCGAGACGGATCCGGGCATACTCGGTGCTTCGTTTCCGATTTGTGGGGTGGCGGGCGATCAACAGTCCGCTTTGGTCGGACAAGCGGGTTTCTCGCAAGGAGACGTCAAGAGCACGTATGGCACGGGTGCTTTCTTGATGCTGAATACCGGAGAGAAGCTGGTCGAGTCCCGCTCCCGATTGCTCGGCACCATTGCATATCGAATGAACGGCAGGACGACCTATGCGCTTGAAGGCTCGATACTGTCGGCTGGCGCAACGATTCAGTGGCTGCGCGATGGTCTTGGTTTGTTCACCGCAGCGGGAGAAGTCGAAGCGCTGGCCGGTTCGGTTAGTGATACCGGGGGCGTTTACCTGGTCCCTGCATTCACCGGCCTTGGTGCGCCCTACTGGGATCCGGACGCTCGCGGAGCGATTGTCGGACTGACCAGGGCGAGCGAGCGGGCCCAAATCGTTCGAGCGGGCCTCGATAGTGTCGTGTACCAGACGCGAGATCTTCTCGACGCGATGGCGGCCGACGGTGTCGCGCCCGGGCTTCTGAAGGTGGATGGCGGCATGGCGCGCAACGCCCTGTTTCTGCAACGGCTGGCCGATGTACTGGCCATACCCATCCGACGACCCAAGCTTGCCGAAGCGACCGCATGGGGCGCCGCGTGCCTCGCGGGACTGGGTTGCGGCGTGTTCAGCTCCATTGAGGATATCGCGCGGCTGTGGTCCGCTGAGGCGGATTTTCGACCGCGTCTGGATGCCCGTGCGCGCGAGGGGCAGATCAAGGGCTGGCATCGTGCGGTGCAGAGGGTGGGGCCGATTGGCGCAGCGGATCAGAAGGTTCTGCAAACCACCGGTTGATGCGCTGCACGTCTGACAGGACCGTGGTGAGCCCGAGCTTGGAGCGGCGCCACAAGACGTCGTCGGCGCGGCGGGCCCATTCGCTCGTCCGAAGGTAGTCGAGTTCGGCTTCGTAAAGCTGCGGGGCAATCATCTCGCCGAGGCCCACCGCGCTGTGTACATCACCGAGGATCCGCTCGATCCTGGTGCCGTAGGCGCGACACATGCGGCGAATCATGGTCGGCTCGACGAACGGGTACCGAGCGACCTGCTCAGCGCAGAACCGCTCGATGTCCAAGTCGGGGATATCGCCGCCCGGAAGAACGGCTCCTCGGGTCCAGGCAGCTGTGGCGATCTGCAACTTTGGCAGCAGTTCTGCCAGCGCATGTTCGGCGAGCTTCCGGTACGTCGTGAGTTTGCCACCAAAGACCGACAACACCGGTGCGGCGTCCTGTGGAGCATCGAGATCGAATACGTAGTCACGCGTCACCGTTGATGCACTGACGCCGCCGTCGTCGTAGAGCGGCCGCACTCCGGAGTATTGCCAGACCACCTGTTCAGGCGTGACCGTCATGCGCACGTACTCGCTGAGCACACTACACAGATAGCGGACCTCGTCGGCACTGGTTTGCACCTGCGCCGGATCATCGTCGTACGGAACGTCCGTCGTTCCGATCAGCGTGAAATTGCGCTCATACGGAATCGCGAAGACCACGCGCCCGTCGTCGCCCTGGAATGTGTACGCGTGTGGACCCGGATACAGCTGCGGGACGACGATGTGACTACCCTTGACAAGGCGCAGAGCGCTGCGACGTGGTGCATTGGTTCGCTCCAGAACCTGCTCCACCCATGGACCGGCGGCATTCACCAGCGCTCGCGCGCGTACCGTGATGGACGTGCCGCCAGGCCCTTCGGCCCGAACGCGCCAGGTTGCCCCCTCCCGCGATGCCTGGACCAGTGTCCAACCTACCGCGATGGCAGCGCCGCGCTCGTGCGCATCAATCGCATTGAGGACAACCATCCGCGAATCGTCGACCCAACAATCGGAGTATTCGAATGCGAGGCGGATCGGTTCGCGCAGTGGCTCGAGAGCTGCATCGCGGCCTCGCTTGAGCGTGCGCGTCGCGGCAAGGCGCTTGCGCTCCCCGATGTGGTCGTAGAGAAACAGCCCGGTACGGAGCATCCAGGCAGGTCGCATACCGTGACGTACGGGAAGAACGAAGCGCAACGGGTGCACAATGTGTGGCGCGGCTGCCCAGAGAACCTCTCGTTCCTTGAGACTCTCGCGGACGAGACGGAATTCGCTTTGCTCAAGGTAGCGAAGTCCGCCGTGAATGAGCTTCGATGAGGCTGACGACGTAGCACCCGCAAGGTCGGTGCGTTCAAGCAGTAGAGTTTTAACGCCCCTTCCGGCGGCATCACGCGCGATCCCCACACCATTGACCCCACCGCCGACCACGACGACGTCGTAGAGCTCGTTGTCGATCGGTGAGCTGTTGCCAGATGTGCCAGGTGCCGGCGCTTGGGCGATCGTCATACTCCCTCCGTGCGGGCCTGGTCAGTGCGCGGCAGCAATAGCTGCAGCCACAGAAGTCCGAGCAGATACGAGCATGCCGCGACCAGGAAAAGCGGCAGGTACCCGTGGCCGCCGCCAATCAGCCACCCCGCCGCCTGCAAGATTGCGATACCGGCGATATTTCCGCACAACGCTGCGATGCTGATCAGCGTTCCGATACGCGCACTGGGCGTGACATCCGTGGCCAATGCAAACAGGCTCACTGCGTAACCCTGGTGTGCCGCGAGCGTTGTGCTGAGCAATGCGACAGCCAGCCACGGCGAATGGGTTGCCAGGGCGAGCGGCAGCGGTGTGACGACGAGTGCGCACACGAGCATGGTGAGCTTGCGGGCCGCGACGGGATCGCGGCCGCGGCCGATGAGTCGACCAGACGCATATCCACCAATCACGGATCCCGCGGCCGCTGCTGCGTAAATGACGGCAACAGGTGCGGCGAACTGCACCATGTCGAGATGGAAGACGGTATGAAAAAAGTCCGGAATCCAGAACAGCAGGAACCACCACACCTGATCGGAAAGCATCTTTGCGCCAATGACCGCCCAGGTTCTGCGGTCGTGCAGCAAATCCCGCCAGGCGCTCCACTCGTTGCGTCGCGCCGGCGACGCCGCAATCTTAGTGGCCGGCGTGTCGATCAAGTCATGCTTGCGGGTGACCCATTCCCACCCGAAGACCCAAAGCAGTCCCAGCCCGCCGATGACGAGGAACGCCGGCTGCCAGCCGGCCGCAAGCGCCAGTGGCGGCACCGCAAGTGCCGTGAGGATCGCGCCGAGATTGCTGGCCGCATTCATCGCACCCAGCGCGACGGAGCGGGTGCGTGCGGCGAACAGGACAGCGACTGTCTTGACTGCGGCCGGCGTTCCCAGCGACTCGGTGACCCCCAAGGCGACGCGCGCTGCAGAGAATTGTCCCACGGTGCGTGCGAACGCATGGCTCATTGCAGCCAGACTCCAGGCGCCGACGCCCCAACTGTTGGCCCGCCTCCAGCCCAGACGATCGACCAGGCGTCCTGCGCCGAGATAGGCGCACGCTGTAGCCAGCTGAAATAGCGAGGTGATGTTGCCGTAGTCGACGTCGGTCCAGTGCAGGTCCCGCTGCAGCATGGGCTTGAGAACCGCAATGATCTGGCGATCGGCGTAATTCAGCACGCCGGAGACGATGAGCAGGAACAGCAGCCAGCGTCGGCGTGACTCGGTCATGAGCCGCTCAGCAGCCCGCCAGCCCGGCAAACAGGTCCGTGTACCTACTGTCCGTTCGGTAGAAGACCGGAGGCTGCCCTATCGGGGCATCGACCTGCACTTCAAGCCCGCCGTCGAATTCCGATCCGCTCCACACGTGCCGCCAGCGGGCACCCGCCGGCAGATACGTGCGCCAGAGATTTTTGCCGGCCGTGATCACGGGTGAAACGAGCAGATCGCTTCCCAGAAGATACGTGGTCTGCGTTTCATAGCACCGCAGATCGCCCTCGAAATGCAGAAACAGGGGCCGCTGAAGGGGCAGTCCGGTTGCGGCCGCCTCTTCGCTCAGAGCGCGCAGATACGGCGCCAGGTGCCGGTGCATTCGCGTCATGCGCGCGAAGTGTTCGAGGACCTGCGGATCCTCGTCGATTTGGAGATTCTCGCGTGGCCGGTTTCCCTCGTGGGTTCGCATCACGGCCGTAAACACTGCCATTTCCGCCCAGCGCTGCAGCAGTTCAGCGGTGCGTACATTGCCAAACAGACTGGTATAGCCGCCAATATCGCTGTGGTGATATGCGTTGCCGAGAAGCCCTGATGAGAGCGCTGCGCAGATGACGGTCTGCAGACCATCGTGACGGGTGAAGTCGACCGACTGATCGCCGGCCCACAGCAATGGGCAGTAACGCTGGACACCCGAGAAGCCGGCGCGCATGAAGAAAACCGCCTCGGCCATTTTGCCGCGGCGTGCGACGGCCTGCGCGTTGACCCGGGCCCAATGGACCGGCCATGCATTGTGTGCAAGCTCGCCACTTTCGCCGGAGGACAGCCGTACGTCCACGGGCAGGTACTCACCGAAGTCGGCCATCCAGCCAGACAGTCCGAAGTCGATGAGATTTCGACCGATGACCTGATCTTCGAACCATTCACAGGCCTGCGGCTGGGTGAAGTCGACCATGCCGCAGACGAATTCGCCAAAATCGACGAGATAAGGTTCGTCGCACTCGAGTTGCCGGACCAGATATCCGGCGCTCGCAGCCTGCGGGTACAGTGTGCCGTCGGTACACAAATATGGGTTGACGTATCCGAGAAAGCGGATGCCACGCGCACGCAGAGACGTGATGCGCTCAGCAAGTGCCGGATAGCGATCGCCATTCCACTTCCAGTCCCAGAACAGACGGGTGCCGAAGCTGGTCTGACGGACCCCCACCCAATCCTCGCACCATAGCCCTGAGACCGCCGCACCGGCTGCTTCGATCTTCTCCAGACGCTCAAAGCTGCGAGCGCCGTCCTTCAGGCCGATAATCGCTCCTTGGCGGATCCACTCCGGCAGCACGGGCTGGCGACCGAAGTGCTCTGACAGCGCCGAGACCAGAGCGGTATAATGTGCACGCCCCCACAGCTCGATGCGCTCGGGGATGGCCCACACCTCGATCTCATGAAACGTCGCATGACGGAAATCGAATGCGCTGTACGCGGTGCTGTGCACGTGTAGCGCGTAGCGGCGCGACGATAGGTAGGTCGGCTGGGGATAATTGGTCGTGTAATAGTCCCCGCCGGCGCCGGAGGCCCGGTCGGCCTGGAAGGTAATCTCCGTGCTCTTGTCACGTCCGACGCCCGGTTCGGACGTCCATAACGGGAAGCGGCGCCCGCGCAGGTCGAAGTACGACATCTGCTCACCGCCGCCCCAGACGTGTTCGCTTTCCTCGGCGAGAATCCGCAGCCACAGCCGATCGAACTCTGGCTCACGCGACTGAAGATGCACCGTGGCATGTTCGTCGCTGCCGCTGCAGCGTAGCTCGAGGAGCACCGGGGTGTCGCGGCTCTGCGCCAGCTGCACCCGGAATCCCGTGTCGTCTCTCGTTACGACCGCATGTGCCAGGGGCAGCCGGGCCGAGACTTCGTCCTCGACCTGAAAGTGCCCCTGGCGCATGTGGTAACGCCCCGTGCCCGCGCCGACGAACAGGCACGGATCACTGGTGCGGTGTCGCAACAGCACCCGCCCCCCCAGCAGCAACTCGAAACCGTCAGCAAGCTCTATAATATTCATAATGGGCGCAGAGTAGACTTATATCTTATATAAGACTAGCCGTGAGACGCAATAGTGCCGCACGGATACGGGCGCGGCCCCGGCGGTACGGTCAGACAGGTAAAGTAACGGCGCGCGGACGATCCGCGCACACTCAAAAAGACAGGACAGCAGTGAGCGAGACCCCCGGATACCGGCCCTTATACCGTCAGGTGTATGACATCGTGATCCGCCGCGTGGCGGAGGGTGCATGGCGACCCGGAGAAGCCCTGCCCAGCGAGCAGAATCTGGCGCGCGAACTGGGAGTCAGCCAGGGCACGATGCGCAAGGTACTCGATGCGCTCACCGCAGAGAAAGTACTCGAGCGCCGCCAGGGCAAGGGCACTTTCATTGCCGAGAGCACCCAGGAGCGGACCCAGTTCAGGTTCTTCCGCCTCGCTCGCCCTGGTGGCAAGCGCCTGACCCCCTCGCTGGGCACCGAAAGTGCCCGCGTTCGGGCGGCGCGAGCAAGCGAGCGCACCCGGCTCGAGCTTGACCGCGACGCCCGTGTCGTCGAACTCTCCAGAGTTCGGCTTATCGAGGGTGTGCCGGCGATCCGCGAATTGATCATCCTGCCGGCAGCCATTTTTCCCGGCATCGAAAAGCAGATGCCGCTGCCGAACAGCCTGTACACGCTCTACCAATCGGGCTTCGGCGTGACCATCGTTGCGACACACGAGGAACTCAGTGCGCAGCTGGCCACCGACGAGGATCATGAGGAACTCGGAATTTCCACGGGCGCACCCATCCTGGTCATCGATCGTATTGCCGTAGGCCTCACGGACCGCAAAGTCGAGTGGCGCTTGAGCCGGGTCAGCTCCGAGAATCTCGTGTACGCCGTCACGCTCACCTGAGCAGATCAGTTCTGCGTCAAACCGGCATCGACGACGAAATTCGCGCCGGTGCAACCGTTGCTCTCGTCCGAACCGAGATATAGAGCCAACTTCGCGACATGCTCTGGCGTCAGGCGGAATTTCAAGGCCTGCAACCGGAGGAACTCCGCATCGAGCTCCGGCGTCAACCAGAGCGCTTTCTGTCGCTCCGTCAGTATGGCGCCGGGGACGATGCAATTGACGCGGATTCCAGACGGTCCGAGTTCTCGCGCCAGGGTTCGCGTCAGACCATTGATGGCGGCCTTTGCGGTCGTATACCCGGCCATGCCGGGTCGGCCTCGCATCCAGGATATCGACCCGAGCATAATGATCGAACCACCTCCGCGGCGGGCCATCCCCGACGCGACCGCCTGGGAAGCGAAGAACTGATGATCCAGATTCAGCGCCAGCATCCGATGCCACTGTGGCGGCTGGATGTCGAGAAACGCCTGTCGATCGTCCCTACCGGCGTTGTTGACCAGAACGTCGACTCCACCGCATTGCTCCTCGACCTTGACGACGGCAGCACGCAGCGCATCGAGATCGAGCAGATCGCAGCACAGAAAGCGGCTGCCGGTATCCCGTGCCAACGACTCGCCGCGTTCTTCATCGATGTCCAGAAACGTGACCTTTGCCTGCTGCGCGGCGAAGGCGCGCACCAGCTCCGCTCCAATGCCGGAGGCACCGCCAGTGATCAGAATCGAACGGTCGCGCAGGCAGTGGTAGGTCGCGCCAGAATATTCACTCTGGATCATGGCAAGAAAGGCTCCTCATCGAATGAGTTCGGCCGGACTCCGGCCGTCTCGACACGCATCGCATAAAGGCCGCCACCGTCGTCGGCGTCCATGGCAGTCGTGAGATATATCGTTTTCAAATCGCTGCCGCCGAACGCCGGCATGGTCGGGATACGCGCCGGAACAGGATAGGCCGCGAGCAGTCGTCCCTGCGCATCGTAGCAGTGGACACGCGATCCCTCGTAAAGGGCAGACCAGTAGTTACCGGCGCTGTCGACCGCGCCTCCATCGGGACGCGCTCGATCTGGGGCATCCGGATCGAGACGGGCAAACACGGCTGCGGGTCCCGCACTGCCTGTCTGTGCCGAATAATCACGCCGATAGATGACAAAACGCGGTGTGTCGGAATGGTACAGGGTTCGCCCATCAGGCGCGAATGCCGCTCCGTTGGACGTGAGAAGGCCCGAGGCGATTTCGCTTAACCCGTCGGCGCCGAGCCGATACAGGCCGGCGCGGCCGGCGCGGCGCGTCTGGTCAATCGTGCCGATGATCAAGCGTCCGCACGGATCAATTGCGCCGTCATTGAATCGAAGCGTGCGCTCATCACCAGGATTGGTCGCCAGAAGTCTCACTTTCCGTGCATGCTCGTCCAGCAGCCAGACGCCTGAACGCAGTCCGGCAACGAAGCCGCCCGAACGGGTGGGCGCAACGAAGCCGATATCTTCCTCGACGCGGAGCGTTGCGAGCGTACCGGAAGCAGGCGAGAAGCGATGCAGCGATTGTCCTGTGATGTCGACGAACAGCAGTTCGGCGCTAAGTGCACACCAGACCGGAGATTCCCCGAGCCGGCAATTCGCCGGATAGACCAGTTCGAATGAACTCATGCGCGGCCTTCCAATTCTATGGACACGCGGCCCGTCAGCGCCTCGCCGGGCGCCAGTAGCCGATACCCTGCCCCCTCCTCCCAGGCGCGGTTGACCGCGTCGGCGGCGTGGCTGACCGGCTCGACTGCAAGGAATCCGCGTCCCGGTGGCGTGAAAACCCGCAGCACCGGGAAGGTGTCGGTCGCGGCAATGCGGACGGTACCGGCAGAGCCACCGCCAATGCGGACCCAGCCCCGCCATTGGCGAAAATCGTGATCCAGATCCAGCTGACCGGCGAGCTTCGGGGCGCTGAAATCCCACTCGGAACCCGCGACGTAGGCCCCCGGCAACCGGTCCGGCCGGTTCCGCCACGCACCGTCAGACTCGAACTGCAGGGTCTGCCCCGGACAGGCCGGGAGATACGGGTGCAGCCCAATCCCTGCAGGCCAGGCTGTGCTGTCGCGGTTGACCAGCGTGAGCATGATCTGCAATCCGCCCCGCGTGAGCTCGAAGCGCTGACGTGCATCGAACGCGAAGGGCCACTCGTGCGGGCTGTCGCCACCGTAGCTCAGCATGAGCTCCGCCATCGAGGGTGCCTGCATCGATACATGCCAGCTTCGCTGCCAGCCGATGCCGTGAATGGCATGCGGCTCTGGCGGAAAGTTTGCGTGCAGCAAGTAGTCTTTCCCCGCGACACGCATGCGTCCATAACCGATGCGATTTGCAAACGGGACCAGCGGATAACAGGCGCTGGCGCGAACTCCACTGCGGCGAAGTTCCTCGGGCATGGTCGGTCGCAGCACAGGCTCGCCGGCGTGACTCAACTGCAGCACCGAGCCACCGAGTTGCGCATCGATGAGTGCGTGCCAGCCGCCGGCCCGCAGTTCAATCCCGCCCATACTCACTCATCAGTACGCGGGCGCCGCAGGTGCCGCACGGGTACCGCGTCCGAGACTCTCCAGCCACTCGGCAGCACGTCCCGTCAGCAATGCAAGGTCCGAGGCAATCGCACTCCAGGTATAGCCATACTCGAAGAACCGCTGAACCATCTGTGGCGTGCCTCCGACGATGCCGATGGGTTTGCCCACGGCACGTGCAGCGCGCGCAGCGCGCTCGATCAGGGCTTGTACCTGCGCATGCCCGATATCGCCGATGTGTCCCATCGCCGCCGCCAGATCGCCCGGGCCGACGAACAGCGAGTCGACGCCCGGTACTGCAGCGATATCGTCGAGGCGCTCGATCGCCTCCGGCGTCTCGAGCTGGATCACCACCGCGACGCCGTCATTGGCCGTCTGCAGATATCCTTTCTCGGAACCGTATTTTGATCCGCGATGCATGGCTGCAACACCCCGCACCCCGTGAGGCGGGTAGCGCGTGTAGCCTACCGCCGCTCGCGCCTGCTCGACCGTCTGGATGAACGGAAACATCACACTGGTCGCGCCGGAATCGAGCACTTGTTTGACCAGCACCTGGTCATTGTTTGCGATCCGCACCAGCGGCACCGCCGGGGTACCGGCGATTGCCCGCAGCAGTTCCACGGTATTGGCGATGTGCAGGGGACTGTGTTCCATGTCCACGACCAGGAAGTCGAAGCCGCTATGCCCCATCGCTTCTGCGATGGTCGCAGACGCCGACATGAGCCATGACCCCACTGCCGGACGGGCCGAAGAATTCAACACGGTCTTCTTGAATGCGTTTGCACTCATGGGATAGATCCTGTATCAGTAGATTTCGGGCTCCGGCGTCGGTGCCCGACCTGCGAGGAAGTCGAAATCGCAGCCCTCGGGAGCCTGCGTGACGTGCTGCTGATAAAGCGCCGCATACGAACGCTGGTAGGCAGGCCTCGGCGGCTGCCACGCGCGACGCCTAGCGGCGATCTCCTCGTCCGGGACGAGCATGTCCAGACGGCCTGCCGCTACATCAAGGCGGACACGATCGCCGGTACGCAGCAGCGCGAGCGGTCCGCCGACCGCTGATTCAGGCGCAATATGCACGATGCAGCAGCCGTAATGCGTGCCACTCATCCTGCCATCGCAGAGTCGGACCATGTCGCGTACCCCCCGCGCGAGAAGTTTACGCGGGATCGGCAGGTTGCCCCACTCGGGCATTCCGGGGGCGCCGACCGGCCCGGCGTTGCGCAGCACCAGTACCGTATTTTCGTCAATCGCGAGATCCGGGTCATCAATCTGCGCGGCCATGTCGCCCGGGGAATCAAAGACGAGTACCGCACCTTCATGGCGCATCAGCCGCGGGTCGGCTGCACTAGATTTCAGTACTGCACCGTCCGGACACAGATTGCCACGCAGCACGTCAAGCGTACGCCCCCGACTGAGCGGCACCACCGGATCATCGATGTTGCGGATGACGGCATCATCGTGGCAAGGAGCCCCCGCGATCGCCTCACCGAGCGTGCGGCCCTCAACGGTCATGCAGCCGAGCTCCAGCCGCGAGGCGATCTTCGCCAGCAGCGCCGGCAGTCCGCCGGCAAAGTAAAAGTCTTCCATGAGGCGGTCGCCCGAGGGGAACAGATTGGCGCACACGGGAATGTCGCGCGCAATGGCAGCAAGATCGTCGAGCGTGAGCGTGACACCGGCCCGGGCGGCCATCGCCAGGAGATGAATGGCCGCATTGGTCGAGCCGCCCAGCGCCATGTAGATCACCGCGGCATTCCTGAACGAGGCCGGGGAAACGATCCGGGACGGACGCAGGTCTTCCTGCACCATGGCGACGATCCGCGCGCCACAGGCCGACGCCATGCGCACATGGCCGGAATCGGCCGCCGGAATCGAGGACGCACCGCACAGCGTCATTCCCAGAGCTTCGGCAATTCCGCTCATCGTCGAAGCAGTGCCCATGGTATTGCACGTGCCAATCGAGCGGGTCATGCGCGATTCGAGGTCGATCCAGTCATCTGCTGTGATGTTGCCCGCCCGCAGCTCGTCCCAGTACTTCTTGGTATGCGTCCCCGCTCCCGTGCGCACGCCTCGCCACTGCCCGGTCGACATCGGCCCAGCAGGGCACACGATCGCCGGCAGATCCATGCTGAAGGCGCCCATGAGCATGCCCGGAATCGACTTGTCGCATCCTCCGAGCAATACCGCCCCATCCACCGGATGGGAGCGCAACAGCTCTTCGGTTTCCATGGCGAGGAAATTGCGGTACAGCATGGTCGTCGGCTTGACCATTACCTCACCGACGGACAGCGCCGGCAGCTCAACTGGATAGCCACCCGCCAGCAGGACGCCCCGCTTGATGGCTTCGGCCCGGTCCCGCAGATGAATGTGGCAGGGGCTCAGTTCACTCCATGTATTGATGATCGCGATGACGGGGCGCCCCAGGAACTCCTCGCGCCGCAACCCCATCTGCTGGGTGCGCTGGCGGTGTGCAAAGCCGCGCATGTCCTCGCGCTGGTACCAGCGCGCGCTGCGCAGGGTCCGCGAGGACCCCTCCGGCCGGGCGGAAGTCTGACCCGGCGAGGGACTTGTCTTGGTCATCATAATCTGTAATCTTATATCTTATATAAGAGCTGTGCCACTGAGGAATCTCCGCCATGCCGAGCCAACCCCAATTGCTCGTCCACGACCGCCGCGACAACGTCGGGGTGGTGGTGGTCGAGAATCTCTCCGCGGGAAGCGACATCCTGGGTGTCGTGACCGAGGATAACAGTGAAATTCATGCTGTGTGCAATCAGGACGTACCGATCGGCCACAAGGTTGCATTGCGCGATCTGGCGGTCGGCGACTCCGTAATCAAGTACGGCCAGGACATCGGTCGAGTCGTGGCGCCGATCCGGCGCGGCGATCACGTGCACACCCACAACCTGAAGACCAAGCGCTGGTGAGATCATGGCAACTGCAAAAAGTAACATCTGGGGTTATCGTCGCGAAAATGGCCGCGTCGGCGTGCGCAATCACGTCGTAATCCTGCCGCTCGATGACATTTCAAACGCTGCCAGCGAAGCGGTCGCTGCACACATCAAGGGCACTATTGCGCTCCCCCATGCATACGGACGTCTGCAGTTCGGTGAAGATCTCGAATTGCACTTTCGCACGATGATCGGAACCGGCGCAAACCCCAATGTTGCCGCATGCATCGTCATCGGGATCGAACCGCAGTGGACCCAACACGTGGTCGATGGCATCGCGAAGACTGGCAAGCCGGTCGCAGGCTTCTCGATCGAGGGCAACGGTGACATCGCGACAATTGCAGCGGCGTCGCGCAAGGCAAAGGAATTCGTGCATTTCGCTTCAGCAAAGGTGCGTGAGGAGTGCCCGTTGACCGATCTGTGGGTGGCGGCAAAATGTGGCGAGAGCGACACCACGACCGGGCTCGCATCGTGCCCGACGGTCGGCAACATGTACGACAAGCTCATTCCGGCAGGTCTGTACGGATGCTTCGGCGAGACCTCCGAGCTCACGGGCGCAGAACATCTGGCCGCCGCGCGTGCAGCAAGCCCCGAGATCGCCGAGAAATTCATGCGCACCTGGACCGCTTATCAGAATGAAGTGATCGAAGCGCACAAAACCTCAGACCTCTCCGACAGCCAGCCGACCAAAGGCAATATCGCCGGCGGTCTGACCACTATCGAAGAGAAGGCGCTCGGCAACCTGGAAAAGATCGGCAAGCAGGTCCGGTTCATCGACGTGCTCGAGCCGGCCGAAGCTCCCGCGCGCGGTCCTGGACTTTATTTCATGGATACCTCCTCGGCAGCAGCCGAATGCTGCACGTTGCAGGCAGCGGCAGGCTACGTGGTGCATTGCTTTCCGACTGGTCAAGGCAACGTCATTGGAAATCCGATCATGCCGGTGATCAAGATCAGCGGTAATCCCCGCACGGTACGGACCATGAGCGAGCATATCGATGTGGACGTCTCCGGAGTCGTGCGCAGGGAAATGACGATCGCAGAGGCTGGCGACGCTCTGATCGAAGCGATAGTGCAAACGGCAAACGGGCGCTATACCGCCGCCGAGGCGCTGGGACATCACGAGTTCGTAATGACCAAGCTCTATCGAAGTGCGTAAAGTAACCGCATGCCCATTTTAAGCATTGCCGAATGCGAAACACTCGCACAACGGGCGCTCGCCGCGAGCGGCGCGGCGATGGGCCCGAGCGTTTCGACCGCAAGGGCCCTTGCCGCTGCGGAGGCTGACGGTCAGGCCGGTCACGGGCTCGGGCGGGTACCGAGCTATGCTGCCCAGGTCACGGCCGGGAAGGTTGATGGTCACGCACAGCCGAGTCTCAGGCGATTGCGCGCCGGCGCAGTGCGCATCGATGCGGCCGGCGGCTTTGCGTATCCAGCACTTGATCTGGCAGTGAATGCACTGCCGGCGATGGCACGGGAATGCGGCATTGCCGTTGCGGCGATCTTCCGCTCTCATCACATTGGTGCTGCCGGATATACCGCCGAGCGGCTTGCGCGCGAGGGTTGCGTGGCCTTCGTCTGCTCGAATACCCCGCGAGCAATGCCCTTCGCGGGCGGCATCAAACCCATGATGGGCACCAACCCGATCGCGTTTGCCGCACCACTGACTGATCGGGCACCGCTGGTGATCGACATGGCGCTCTCCCAAGTTGCACGCAGCCGGATCGTGGCGGCGAAGAAGGCCGGGGCGACAATCCCGCCCGGATGGGCACTGGACGCATCCGGTCAACCCACCACCGACCCAGACGCGGCTCTTGCCGGAGCGCTGGCGCCGGCGGGCGGTGTGAAGGGCGCGGCGCTCGCGCTCATCGTCGAAGTCCTGTGCGGGGCGGTGGCAAACGGGCATTTCGGCTGGGAAGCCAGCTCATTCCTCGATGACCGCGGCCCCTCGCCCGGCGTCGGCCAGCTGCTGCTTGCGATGGACGCCGAACCACTTTCGGCCGGCAATTTCGCCAGCCGGATGGGTCAGCTGCTCGCTGCCCTGATCAGCGAGAGCGGGGTGCGCATCCCCGGCGACCGTCGCCTGGCAAGCCGTGCACGCGCCGCATCCGCCGGGATCGAGATCGGCGCCGCACTTCATCAGACCCTGATCGAACTCGCCTCACCGGCGGGAGCTTCCCAATGACCGATATCGTGATTGCTGAGTTCATGGACGAACAAGCCGTTCAAGAACACCTCGGCGGATACGAGGTACTGTACGATCCGAAACTTGTCGATGATCCGCAGCGGCTCATCGGTGCGCTGAGCGATTGCCGCGCACTCATCGTTCGCAACCGGACCCAGGTACGCGCAGCGCTGCTCGAGGCCGCGCCGCAGCTTCAGGTTGTCGGTCGTCTGGGCGTCGGGCTCGACAATATCGACATGCCCGCCTGCGCTGCCCGTGGCATTCGAGTGTTCCCCGCGACCGGGGCGAATGATCTGGCGGTGGCGGAATACGTGATCTGCGCCGGCATGATCCTGCTGCGCCGCGCCTGGTTCGCCAGCGACAGGGTTGCCGGTGGCGCCTGGCCGCGCATGGATCTCATTGGCCACGAATTGTCTGGCAAGCGGCTTGGATTGATCGGCTTCGGTGCGATCGCACGCCTGACGGCAGCCAAAGCCCTGGCTCTTGGAATGCAAGTTGCTGCCCACGATCCCTTTGTAGCGGCGACGGACTCAGCGTGGCGTGGCATCGAACGGATGGAATTACCGGAATTGCTCGCCTGCAGCGATATCGTCAGCCTGCATACTCCGCTCACGCCCAAGACCCGGCACCTGATCGATGCCGCAGCCCTTGCGCAGATGAAGGCGGGCGCGATCGTCGTGAATGCGGCGCGAGGTGGTGTGCTCGATGAGGCCGCACTGATTCAGGAGCTGCGCTCGGGACGTCTCGGCGGCGCAGCGATTGATGTGTTCGAAGCCGAGCCGCTCAGTGCGGCGGCAGGCGCAGCGTGGCAGGATCTGCCGAACGCGATTTTGACGCCGCATATAGCGGGCGTCACGGTGGAATCGAACGTCCGCGTCAGCGAAGTTATCGCGAGTTCCGTACGGGATGCGCTGTCCGGCAAGTGAGAGAGTTGCCGATGCGCCCATGCGGGCGGGCGAAACCTCCGAGTGATGCCGCCGGCGATGCCTCGAACCTGGAGCACACCATGAATCTTTCTGATCCGGCGCTGCTGCGCCAAAAATGTTTCCTCGATGGCCAATGGCTGGATGCGGCCAGCGGTGCTGTCACGACGATCGTCAACCCCGCCACCGGGGAGAATCTGGGTACTGTTCCGGATTTGTCCGTGGAGGAAACCCGTCGCGCCATCGACGCTGCCGCGCGGGCGCAGCCAGGCTGGGCTGCACGTACGGCAAAAGAGCGTAGCGATCTGCTGCGCCGCTGGTTCGAGCTGATGATGACCCATCAGACGGACCTCGCGACGCTGATGACGGCCGAGCAAGGTAAGCCGCTCTCGGAGTCCAAGGGAGAAATCGCCTTTGCCGCGTCATTCATCGAATGGTTCGCCGAGGAGGCTCGAAGAATCTACGGTGAGATCATCCCCTCGCACGCGGCCGACAAGCGCCTACTCGTGCTTCGACAGCCGATCGGGGTTGCAGCTGCAATAACGCCGTGGAACTTTCCTGCTGCGATGATCACCCGCAAGGCCGCACCCGCCCTTGCCGCGGGCTGTACGTTCGTCTGCAAGCCTGCCGCCCAAACGCCGTTCTCGGCTTTGGCGCTGGCGGAACTTGCCCAGCGGGCCGGCATTCCGCCAGGCGTGTTCAATATCGTGACGGGCCCTGCCGAGGTTGTTGGCGGGGAGCTCGCCACGAACCCGCGCGTGCGCAAGCTCTCATTTACAGGATCGACACGCATCGGCAAGCTGCTGATGGCCCAGTGCGCCGGCACCCTGAAGAAGCTGTCGCTGGAACTCGGTGGCAATGCACCTTTCATCGTTTTCGAAGACGCCGACGTGGACGCTGCGGTGCGCGGGGCGCTTGACGGCAAGTTCCGCAATACGGGTCAGACCTGCGTATGCCCCAACCGCTTCCTGGTCCAGGATGGCATCTTCGAGGAGTTCATGACGCGGCTGAGCGCCGCGGCGCTGCACCTGCGGGTCGGCAACGGCATGGAGGCGAACGTGGAGCAGGGCCCACTCATCGATGCCAGAGCAGTACAGAAAGTTGAGGCGCAGATCGATGACGCCGTCCGCAAGGGCGCCAGAGTGGTCGCCGGCGGGAAACGCCATGCCCTTGGCGGAACATTCTTCGAACCCACCGTGCTCGCGGAAGTCACGCCGCACATGCGCATCGCCCGGGAGGAGACGTTCGGCCCTGTCGCCCCCCTGTTCCGGTTCACGAGCGAATCTGAAGCTGTGCAGATGGCAAACGATACGGAATTCGGCCTCGCGTCCTACGTCTATACCCGAGACATTGCCCGGGCTTGGCGTGTTTCCGAAGCATTGGAATATGGCATGGTCGGGCTCAACACGGGGCTCGTATCTACGGCAGTTGCCCCTTTCGGTGGAGTCAAAGAGTCCGGCATGGGGCGCGAGGGCTCACGGCATGGAATCCTCGAGTACACCGAGCTCAAATACCTGTGCATCGGGGGCATCGAACCGCTGGCCGGCACATGAAGCTTCGCCGGCACTAGGTCCCGTGACGCTTAGTCCGGGACCGGCGCCGGCATATGCGGAGTCGCCGTCGCCGTGGCTCCTAACGATGCCACGACGACGAGCAGGATTGCACCCCACTGCGCCCCCGTGAGAGTCTCCCCGAGGAAGATCAGGCCGGAGAGCGCCGCGACAGCCGGTTCCAGACTCATCAGCACGCCGAAAGTACGCGTCGGCAGTCGCGTCAGCGCCGTCATCTCGAGTGTGTACGGCAGTGCCGTAGAAAGCACTGCAACAGCGAGCCCGGGCAGGAGAACCTTGAGTGTAAAGAGGTTCGGCGAGGCGTGTAAGACACCGAAAGGGAGGACGAGCACGGCGGAGATCACGCTACCGAGCGCCACCCCCTGAGTACCCAGGTGATAGCCGACCTTCTGACCGAAGACGATGTAAAGGGCCCAGCAGCCACCCGCGCCCAGGGCGAACAGCGCACCGATGAGGTTCGCGTGGCGCACTTGCGAGAAGACTGGCAAGAGAAGGGTGAAACCAGCGGCAGCAATCAGAACCCACAGAAAGTCCACTGGATGACGGGAGGAGAGCACTGCGACCGCGAGCGGCCCGAGAAACTCGATCGCCACCGCAACGCCGACCGGCAGGCGGTCAAGTGCCTGGTAATACAGGAAATTCATCGTCCCGAGTGCCAGTCCATACGCGACAAGGGGCATCAACGCTCGGCGCGTCAATCGTGCCCGCCAGGGCCGCAGAACGGCACACAGGATCAGCGTACCGAAGCCGATGCGCACCGTAACTATTCCGACGGGCCCAGCGATTGGGAATAGCGATTTTGCGAGCGATGCTCCGCTCTGGACCGACACCATGGCCGCCACCACTGCGGCAATGGGAAGAAAGGAACGCAGTGGTCGGCGAGGGGATTGCACAGAGGAATTGTACCGGGCGGCGCCAGCACTGCGCGAGGCATTGCGAGGCACGAAGGCACGGTCGATGGCTGCCGCCGAGCGTCTGTTTGGCGGGAATCAGGTCTCGCGCCCGCCATAGCCTTGAGATGCTCTTGCGCCGGGACCTGCCCTCGTTCAGCGAGAGGAATGGGCGCGAGACAGCGCAAATTCAGGAGAACTTCCGTGCTATGGAAGTGATGTGGACCGTCACGCAGGGGGGGGGGGAACCAAACTGGAGAGCGAATTCGCACGTACGCGCACTCGGCACGGCGTACGGTCGTGCAATGCCGCAAAGAAGGCCATCCCTCACGTCATTGCCTCCCCAGTCGGCGCGATGACTCCGGACCGATTCGAATTGAGCCGAACGGACCGGCATTCTGGAACTCTGCGGACATGTAGATGCGTACCTGCCGGCCGTCCTCCCCGCGGGAAGACCGGACGTCCCGCCGTTCAGTGCAGAGTCCGTCCCGGTTCACCTGGACATTCGTACGACAACTGCGGCAACTGCATGGCCGCTCGCTGACCCTCGTCGATGGCTTGGTTGATCGTGCTCCAGATCTGCCCGGACTCTGCGCAATGCTCGCCATACTCGAACAGCTGATGCATGTTGTCGTATTTGAAATCGAGCGAGCCTTCAAATGGGTAGGTCATCGGCAGATAGGTGAAGCGGAAGCGCATTCCGAAATGTCGAGCGAACACCGCGGCAAGGACCAGCGCCCGTCGGGACGCGTGCATTAACGCCGCTGAGAAGCTTCGCGAGAGGACCGCCATCGGTTCCGGGAGTGTCGTTCTCGGGTACGTACTCAGCTGCCCGTTTACGATGACGTACACTTTCGCCCCCTCCAGTTGCGGCAGATGCAGCGGCATGACGTCGGCGATGTTTGACGCGACGAAAAACGGCAGCGTCGTACCGCCATCTACATGCATCTCCTCGTACGTCCTTCCGCCACCCTGCACCCGGATCATGACGGGCGGAAACACGCCGGGAATGCTCGCCGATGCGACCAGCACCTTGGCGAACAGCTTGCGTGCAGCCGGACCACCGTGTTGCGCGATGAGACCCATGTTCCAGATCACCGATTCCTGCTTATCGAGGTCCGTCGTCGCCACGAGCAGCATGCGACCTTTGCGGGACTGTGCAGCCACCGCCCTGATCATGCGCCGCGTCACGAAGTGATCGACCATGGCAACCAGCGGGCCGCGACTATAGATGCCCGGGCGAAACAAGAACCCCAACCACGAACGCCACTGCAGCAAATGGTCGGTTCGGTTGCTGTCAAATGCATCCTTCATTTGCGGATCCCAGGACGGACCCAGAAACGCGAACGGGGCGAGCAGCGCGCCGGCGCTGACGCCGGTCACTACCTGGAAATCGGTCCGCTGTCCGACGCGAGCCAGCCCGTAGAGGATCCCGGCTCCAAACGCTCCGCCCGCACCACCCCCCGATAAAGCGAGGAGGTGGATCGGGCCATGCGCAACGGCACTGAGGTTGCGCACAGTGCGGTACAGGTGTGCGACAACGTAGTCACGATCGCTGCTGAGGAAGCGCACGTCGCGTGGAAATCCCGGCGGCGACACTTGATCGATCAGCTTCGGTGGTGCCGGCAGGCGGGGGGTGACGCAGGCGGCCAGCACGCTCACGAGCAGCAACGTAAGCACTGCACGTACAGAATGCCGCCACGGCGGTAACGTCATCCGGGTCCGACAGTCGGGCATTCTGAGCAGCGATCCAAACATCCCTGCAGACATAGTACCATCGGTCCCAAGGCATGGGCCCCAGACGGGCAGCCCTGTCCGGCTTTCAATGAAATAGTCCCTCAGAGAGGCTCGACGATGGGGAAAGTGCCGATGGCCCTGCGACGACCACGCTTCATTGGATTCGCGCTCCTCGCGCTGCTGCTGTGCGGCGGCTCCCTGGTCTATGGTGTGATCTGGGGGATCCCGCAGTGGAACAGCGCTTTTCAGGGTGCACTGCAGCCCGTGATTGCGGCCTATGACGGCTGGCCAATCACCCTCGGTCTCGTCGGGATTGGTGCGCTCCTGGTCGGCGGTTCGCTGCTGCTCGGGTGGCTCCGAGCGACGTTTGACTACGTCCTGCTCGCCCTTGGCTTTCTCAGCGCTCTCATATTCGTCTGGCTTGGCCTGCCGTCCGCGGTCGCTGCGATGGTGGATGCCGCCGTGAGCTTCGTGGTCGTCGGCCTGTGCGCACTGCTGGTGGTCGCGGTGTTCGTCGGAGCCATTCGAGAGCGCCTCAGCAGACGCTATCGCGCCTAGTCAGTGTCGGGGTCCGGACCGGGTTCAGACGGTGACGCCTGGCGTTGGCGAGCCCCCAGCCCCAGGCGCATGGACGCCGCAACTGAGTACAGGCGACGGGACGGTCGTTGGCGCACAATGGCGCCCTTCGGACATCGCGAGGCGGATGCCGCACACCGCCGCTCACACTGCATCAGCCCCGGGGTACGATAATGGACTCCTCTGCCGTAGCCGATTCTGCGTTCTACCGGCGACTCTTCGCAGTCGCCGCGGCCGCGGTCTTCGGATATCTGCTGCTCGAGATCCTAGCCCCGCTGAAGGATGCGCTTGGCTGGGGCACTGTACTGGCGTTTCTGCTTCACCCGCTGCATA
The DNA here is from genome assembly GCA_021849615.1 of Pseudomonadota bacterium. Taxonomy (GTDB): domain Bacteria; phylum Pseudomonadota; class Gammaproteobacteria; order Steroidobacterales; family Steroidobacteraceae; genus 13-2-20CM-66-19. The sequence goes on along the minus strand of JAJZSQ010000001.1, from coordinate 5,054 downwards.
AGCGGCTGACCGGTGTCTTCAAGGGACGCGCTGCACTCTCGGCGGGGCTTCTGACGGTGGCGACGCCGTTCGTGGTTCTAGCACCGGTATCAGTACTGTCCGTCATCTTCTTTGAACAGGCCATGGGCCTGCTACGGTATTTGCGGGCGCACCCCTTTATTGGCTTCCCTGCGCTGATTGCGCGACTCAAACAGCATCCCTGGTTTGGTGCGTCGATTCACTGGATCGACGAGTATTTGCCTGCTGGAACGCTGAACGTGCACGACTGGATCGCCACTGCCACCACCGGAATCCTGCGTTCCGCCGCGGCGGCAAGCGGCAACGTCGCCTTCGTCCTGTTCGGAACCGTCATCAGCTTCTTCATGATGCTGTTCCTTCTATTCTTCCTCCTGCGCGACGGCGAATCGTACCTCCGTCAGAGCGTGGCTCTCGTCCCCCTGCCGGCCGAACGGCGCGGATCGCTGTTGAAATACCTGGGCGACGTGACGCGGGCCGTCGTGTACGGCTCGACGGTAACCGCGATCGTCCAAGGACTGTTCGTCGCCGGCGGCTTTGCTATTGCCGGACTGCCCTCGCCGATGGTGTTCGGCGTCGTCGCAATGATCACCGCGTTGCTCCCGGCCGGCGCAACGGTTGTGCTCATACCTGCCGTCCTGTATCTCGCCGTGCAGGGACAGTGGGGCGCCGCTTTGTTCCTTGCGCTGTGGAGCGCCGGCCTGGGCTTGGTCGAGAATATCGTGCGTCCATTGCTCACCGCACATCGTGCAAAAGTGTCGACCCTGGCGGTATTCGTCGGTGCCGTCGGCGGCGTCACCGCGTTTGGGATTCTTGGATTAATCCTCGGCCCGGTGCTACTCAGCTTCATTGTCGCTGTGATACGTTTTCTGACGGAGCAGCAACCGCTCCTCGTCAGCCGAGATCCGAAATCTCGCCGATAATGTGGGCATACGCTACCAAGCGCGACGAACCTCATTCATCGAGCTTTTTCCCAGAATACGCCGCGATTCGCCGGGACGGGCTGCTCGCAGCTTCGCGCGTCTGCCACGCAAACCCAGACGTAGCGCTTCAGAATGCGCACACCCCGAAGTCAGTCTGGCGGGAGCCCGAACAACTCTCCACGACTACGGCTCGAAAATGACATGACCAAGTAGCAGAGAATTCCGAGGGCATTCCAGCAACTACCTGGAATTTCCACCGTTCGATCCATGGCGGCGAGGACATCCAGAATCACGATCAATCCCACCAGCGGGTATAGCGAATGGCGCACCCACGCGCCATAGCACCGCCGAACCCTGTGTCCGAGACAATCGTCTCTCCGGAGGCGTCAAATTTGCGGAACTCGCGGGCGGGCAGGACTCAATCTGCCCGTGCCCCCATGGAACTCGACCCGTACGACGTTCCCTGCGGGCCGTGCAGAACCTCCACGCGCTCCAGATCATAGAGGTTCCGGTTGATGATGGCCATGTCGAGCTACTCCGAGGCGGGCGCGGAGTGGGCAATGTCGTCAAGACAGGGACCTACCATCTAGATATTGGGCTCTATTGAAAGCTGAGTGGGCAAAACCGTCGAAAGCGGCGTGGTCCCCCCCCCCAGTCCACAGGCCGCAGCCGGCCGACGGCCCGTCGTCTTTTGCAGCACCGGGCCAAGCGGTCGGGCGAGCGTAGCGAGCGCCTGAGGATCCACGGGGAAACCCCTTCCGGGTGGCACCGCGCCGACTCCGCTGTGGTAAGGTTTGTGAGGACACTGGACGGAAGGATTGATGTGGTCACAGAGAAGATCTTCGAGTCAGCACTGGGCATCAGCAGCCCCTGGTTCATCGCTGGGATGAACTTCGAGCCGAGCCAGCGGAAGCTGAACATCCGTGTCAACTTCGAGGTCGGCAGCTGATTCGCCATGCCGGGTCAGACGGGCGAGCATCCGGTGCATGACACGGTGACGAAGACCTATCGGCACCTGAATTTCTTCCAGCACGACTGCGAGCTGACGGTACGGGTGCCGCGGGTGAAGCTGCTCGATGGCAAGGTGGTACTGGTGGCGGCTCCCTGGGCCGGTAAGCTCTCCGGCGTCACGCTGCTGTTTGAGGCCGTCGTGCTGCTTTTGGCCCGAGAGACGACGTTCACCGGAGCGCCCCGCATCAGCGGACTCTCGGTGCGTCGGGTGATGGCGCTGTGCCAGCGCTACGTGAATGAGGCCGTCAGCACGGCGGATTTCAGCGAGGCGCGCCGCCGGGCCATCGATGAGACCTCCAAGGCCAAGCGCCTTGAGTACGTGACCTTGTTCGCCGACGAGGCGGCCAGTAAAGTGATCTTCGTAGCCGACGGAAACGAGGCGCTCACCATCGTGGCCTTTGCAAAGAATCTCTGCGCCCACCACGGTAAGCCCACTGAGATCGAGTCGGTCAGCATGGATATGTGGCCGGCCTTCATCCGCGGCGTCACCGATCACCTGCCGAACGCCCAGATCACCTTCGACAGATTTCACATTATCGCCCATGCCTCCGAGGCCATCGACAAGATGCGCCGGACCGAGCAGAAGCTCGATCCCAGCCTGAAGGGTTTCCGCTGGGTGCTGCTGAAGGACCGCGGCGAGCTCACCGCCGCGCAACGCGCCGAGCTCGACGGACTGCTTGCGCACATGACCACCACGCGCACCGCGCGTGCCTGGCACTATCGCGAGCAGCTGCGGGACCTACGCGCCCGAAAGCAGCCAAACATCGTGCGCCGGCTCCTCAATGGCTGGTGCAGTAATGTGCTGCGCTCAAAGGTCGAGCCGATGAAGGAGGTTGCCGAGATGATCCGTCGTCATTTCGAGGGTATCCTCGCGTGGGCACACCCTCACCAGACCAACGGCTTCCTCGAAGCGATCAACGGGCTCTTCCAGGCCGCCAAACGCAAGGCCCTTGAATACACCCGCTTCGGCACCATCCGCACCGTCATCTTCATGATCGCAGGCAAGCTTGACTTCTCCCGGATCAACCCTTACACGGCAGCGTTACCCACTCGTTTTTCAATAGAGAGGGAATTCCTATCCGCCTGTTGAACCATTGCTAGTGCCTGTCAAGTTGATACGAGGCAACAAATTTCTGCCGTCCGCTGCGAAAAATGATTATGTGCTGCCAGCGGACCCGCCGGCCGGAACAACGGGGTTAGCAAAGTATAGTCCGCTTGATCACCATAAAATGCCGTGAGTGCAAAATGGGATCAGGGCCAAACAGCGAGAGTTGGGCTGCACGTGAAACGCCGGTCATTTTTGCGGTGGTGGCTGATCGCTCCGCTTTTGACGTTGCGCGGCCAGGCTGGTGGGAAATCAAGGTATGAAAGGACTGTTAGAATGACGCGGTATGTTCGCAATGGGCCGGTTGTTCTAGATTTGCATAATTTCCCAGCGGGGCCGGCGCGACAATTTGCTGATGCGGTTGCGGCAGGGGACATTGATCGGGCGGTGATGTTGGCGAAGGGGTTGCCGGAGGGGATTAATACTGCGTCGCCGGATGGGATTACGGCATTATTGATTGCGGTGGCGCGCCTACGCCCTGATGATGTTGCGGCTTTGCTGCGGGTCGGCGCGAACCCGAATGGGGCGGCGGGCAGCGCGCCACTGTATACGGCGGTGATGGCACGCGATTTGACGATTGCACGAATGTTATTGCGGGCGGGGGCTGATCCGAATGGCCGCGCTGGCGGCGAGACTGCATTGTATAACGCCGTGCTGCTCAATCAACGTGCTGCTGTCGATTTATTGTTGGAGTATAAAGCTGATATCAATGCGCGCAATAGCCTTGGTGAGCCGATAACGGAAGCGGCGGCTGATACGAATAATTGGGAGCTGGTGCTGTATTTGTTGGATCGGGGGGCCTCATTATGGGCAACCGACGACGTAGGCGGAACGCTTGGTTTATCGGCGGAATTTAGTCATGTGGCCCCGGACAGCGCGCAGGGGCGCGCTTTGGCGGATGTTATCGAGCGGTTGAAACGCGCCGGATTCCCATGGCCACCGCCACCGCCGAAGGAGGTGGTAGTGCTTCGGACGGAGAAAAAATGGCCACCACCTGGCGCGGGTCAGTGAGGCTTCTGGCTGGATTGTTCGTTTCGGTCTTCGTATTTCTAACATGATATCGGACTGGTGGGGTGCGCCAGGGGCTTGATCGGAGCAGGGGTCACGGCGGCAATCAGTCTGTGATCGCTTGGCCATGGCCATCATTGGCCTCTATTGAATCTCGAGTGGGTAATGGGGCCTGAGGTGGCACGATTTTCCCGGTAGTCCACGGTGCCGCAGCTGGTCGATTGCCCGGCGCTTCTTGCAGCCGGGCCAAGTGGCCGGGCGAGCGCAGCGAGCGGCTGTGGACCCACCGGGGAAGCCGCCTCGATCTGGCGCTGCGCATCCTGTGCTGCGGCACCATTTCCGCTGGCAACAGGTGGATCGGTCGCAATGGTCACAGAAAAGATCTTCGAGGCAGCGCTTGGCATCAGCAGCCCCTGGTTCATTGCAGGGATGAACTTCGAGCAGAGCCAGAGGAAGCTCAATATCCGCGTCGACTTCGAGGTCAGCAACCGCTTCGCCGTGCCGGGGCACAGCGGGGAGCATCCGGTGCATGACACGGTGACCAAGAGCTACCGGCACCTGAACTTCTTCCAGCACGAGTGCGAGCTCGAGGTGCGAGTCCCCAGCGTGAAGCTGCCGGACGGTAAGGTCATGCAGGTCACCCCGCTGTGGGCCGGCAAGCTCTCCGGCTTTACGCTGCTGTTCGAGGCGTTCGTGCTGCTGCTGGCGCGGGAGAGGACCTTCACGGGCGCCTCGCGCATCACCGGACTTTCGGTGCACCGGGTCATGGCGCTGTGCGAGCGGTACGTGAACGAGGCGGTCAGTGCAGCCGACCTCAGCGAGGTCCGACGGGTGGCACTGGATGAGACCTCCCGTGCCAAGGGGCAGGAGTACGTGACGCTCTTCGCCGATGCAGACCCGGATCCGACACGGCGGCTCGAGATCTTAGTGGCCGAGGGGAAGGAGGCGATGACCGTCGAGGCGTTCGCCGCGAACCTGCGCGCCCATCACGG